>NZ_QUQO01000002.1:0-300000 GCF_003399445.1 Parvularcula marina
AACAAGGACGAGGAAGCGCCGATCTTCTCCGTCGCCGATTACGGGCTCGTCGCCGATCTGTTCGACGTGCTGCCGGAACTGGAAGGGAAATTGAGCTTGTCACGCTAGATAATCTTCCTACGTACTGCTCCCAAATTTAAGCCACGCAATGAAGTACCGATAAGATCAACTTGAGGTCGTTGATAGTCGGGTTCTATATTCCGCTAGCGCTAGATGTTCGCTATATCCAGTCAGCTGTTTCGGTTGGCTCAGATCCTTGTATCAGCTTTGCTCATTTCAATGAGCTGCAATGAACCAGAAGCCTGCCTAGTAATTGAAGTAAGCTAACTGGGCTAATATCGTCTTTTTTGCTTCTTGTGCTGAAGGACACAAAAACATTTTCCATGGCTCTGAGTCGTGTTTGAGGTAGTGCAATGGCCTGTTCTGAATTGCGACACGGTGTTCCACCTTCATGTTCATTTGTCTGGCAGGAAAGGCCCAGAGTGGCGGTCCCCATGCGGAGGGCTCGGCAAGTCCTTGCGAGGATGTTGTGCCCGATGGCGCGGGCAGCGTCGTACACTCGACGCGCCGAAACTGCAGGTGAGGGGAAGAAAGGCCGGGTATCTGGAGGCATCTATTTTAAAAGCCACGGGGGTTTAGCCGGTCCGTTCTGGCGCAGAGATGCCATTCCAGACGCCCAATTGACAATGAGAGTCGTTCTCAATAACGTCTTTCCGGGATTGGTTTCGGGGCAAAGCCAAAATGCGTTCTTCTATTTCGGTTAGCTGGTTGACCGGCTTCTATAAGGGGCCGTGAAAATGATGATGGTACGTTCACGTCGCCGTCGTCCGACTCGACAATTCCTCGAGCCGGCAAAAACTCCCGTCTCCGAAGAAAATCAGGACACGTACTGGTCCGGCTGTCTGATTGTTGCTGAGATTATCATCGAAAGCCCACAGGTGCGTACGCTGCGCCTCATCTCACCTGAGGGCGGCAGCATCCCGTTCCACTTTCTGCCAGGCCAGTATATCGACGTTGAGGCGGCAATCGATGGCGAGACCTATCATCGCTCCTACTCAATCTCTTCCTCGGCGCGACGAATTGACTGTTTAGATATAACTGTGAAGCGCGAGCCCCATGGGCTTGTCTCACCTTGGTTGTGCGATGCCGTTAAACCTGGCGATAGGCTGAACATCCGTGGCCCATTTGGCCAGTTCACTTTCACCGGAACAGAAGCGCAAAGTGTCGTGTTGGTCGGCGCCGGAGTTGGAATTACGCCATTTGTCAGCATGATCCGTACGCTGTTGGATGATGCCTGGAAAGGGGAGGTTCATGCGCTCTTCGGCTTTCGTAACCGGGAAGAAGCGTTGTTCCTTGAGGAAATGGAGAGCCTTGCTGCCACGTTTCCGACCCTCAACCTGCATCTGACCTGGTCGAAACCAGAAAGCCGCAAGCTACGCCCGAAGGGCCGCATTACGCCGAGACTGATCCGGAAGACCATTCCTCGCTGGCGCGACCGGCTCTACTATCTCTGCGGGCCGCTCGACATGATGGATCATGTTCGGAGCGATCTCGTCTGGCGTGGTGTCCCCGTCGATCGTGTGCTGACAGAGGCCTTCGCCCCACCACCGCGCGATGAGAGCCTCGGGGGTGAATTCAAGATTACGTTCCAGCGCTTCGGTGTCGAAATCACATCTGAGCAGGGCGAATCCCTGCTTGAGACGGCGACCCGCGCTGGCGTCATGATGGATTTTTCCTGTCTCAGCGGCACATGCGGCCTGTGCCAAGCCCGGCTGGTTGAGGGCGATGTTGAGATGATGGCCGATGATGCCCTCAGGCCAGAAGATATTGAGCGCGGGGAAATCCTGACTTGTCAGGCATTTCCCAAATCACCGTGCGTGATTGATGCGTGAAAACAACAAAATCCAGATTCTTTTTGCGAAAGAGTTGCATTCTCACTAATGCTGGAACAAACAGCACATGAGAATTAATCGCAAGTTTGGGGATCGTAATGAGTTTCAAGAAATATGCTGGCGCCGCTAGCATCCTGCCCTTCATGCTCGCCTTTGGTCAGGCCGTCGCACAGACAGACGCTGAACCGGCCAGGCAACGCGACGACGATGTCATTATCGTCACCGGGGAGAAGTTCGACCGATCGCTTCAGGATACGCCGGCTTCCGTGCGTGTCATCGCTGCTGAGGATATCGACAACAACAATATCGACGACCTGCGCGATCTTTATCGCCGTACACCGAATGTCTATGGCGGCGAGAGCACCGGGGATTTCGCCATTCGCGGCATTAATGCGTTCGATGTCTCTGGCGGTGGCTCCAGCTTTCTCGCCTCCGTCTATGTCGATGGGGCTGTCATGCCACGGCGCGGCGTCCTGAATGGTCCGACAGATATCTGGGATATCAGCCAGGTCGAAATTTTGCGCGGCCCGCAATCGACACTTCAGGGCCGCAACGCGCTGGCCGGTGCGATCATTGTCCGCTCCACCGACCCAACTTGGGAATGGGATGCCAAGGCCCGCGTGAAAATCGCCGACTATGATTATCAAGAATATGCCGCCGCAGGCGGTGGCCCGCTCGTCGAGGATGAACTGGCCTTCCGTGTCGCCGTCTCGCACACTGAATTTGGCGGCTATGTCGAGAACACCTTCCTCGATCAGGATTCTGCTTTCAGCGACCGCACCAGCGCTCGCGTGAAGCTATTGTGGGAGCCTGACGCACTGCCAGACTTCCGTGCACTGCTGACCTTTAGCCACAATGATCACTATTATGGGCCTAACCTGTCGCTCATCTCTGCTGGCAGCGATGACCGGGAGCTCAACTTTGATACGCCGACATGGGAATCGATCATTACCAATATCACCACACTGGAGTTGGAATACCGTGTGAACGAGAGCTGGACGCTGGAATCGATCACCTCGCACAACACTGCCGATTACGAGTACCAGTATGATGGTGACTACACCGTGGAACCGCTCGGATCTGTATACGACGTAGAAGACGCCACGACCTTCACCCAGGAACTGCGCGGTCTGTTTGACTACGGTGCATTGACCGGTCTCGTCGGTGCTTATTATTTCGACTCTGATGAGGATGTTTACTATGGCGGCCGCCGTTCGTTGACGCTGCAGGCGCTGGGTGTTCCTCAACTGCTCACCGCCCCGCCTGAATTCGGCGGCCTCGGCTTGCCGCAAGCGCTCGCGGATCAGGTGCTCGGAATCTATGAGCCGGCCAACCCCGTTCTGCTCGATACGTTGACGGAGAACCCGGACAAGGTGATGAGCTATGCACTCTTCACCGATGTGCGTTATGATGTGAATGACAAGCTGACGATCTATGGCGGCGCGCGTTATGACCGGGAAGAGCAGGAAAACTTCTTCTCGAGCCTCATCACAGTTGCCAATATCGACGCGCTGCCGGACCCGGTCTTTTATGGCGCCATCGATCCGCAATTGGGTCAGTTGATCGCAGGGCTCAACGCTCAGCTTCTCGGTCAGGCTGCCGGTGCGTCGGGCGAGGCCCCGGTGGCAGACACTACCTTCGAAGCGTTCCTTCCCAAAGTTGGGGCAACCTGGAATTGGACTGAAGACCTGTCCACCAGCTTCACCGTGCAACAGGGCTATCGCTCTGGCGGTGTCGGCGCCAACATAGCGCGGGCAAGCTCATTCACCTTCGATCCGGAATACACAACGAACTATGAGTTCGCGCTGCGCAGTCAATGGCTCGGCGGAGCGCTGACGGCCAATGCGAACGTCTTCTACATCGACTGGACTGATCAGCAGATTTCGATCCAGCTGTCGGGCAACCAGTTCGACTCAGAGACTGTTAACGCCGGTTCCTCCCACCTTCAGGGTGCGGAATTTGAGGTTTTCTATCGTCCGACAAGTAACCTCGATCTGTTTGGCGGTGTTGGCTATGTGAAGACGGAGTTCGACGAATTTTTCGATGAGCGCAACGGCGTCGTTACCGACCTGTCCGGACGCGAATTTGCCGGCGCACCGAACTGGACAGTGTCCGGCGGCGGCACATGGCGCGGCGCAAACGGCTTGTTCATTCATGCCGATGCCAACTATGTCAGCGAGAGCAATGCGGTAGTAAACCCGGCCGTGTTCAACGTCGATCCCAAGATCGACGCCCGGACGCTTGTGAATGCCATGGTCGGCTGGGAAGGTGAGACGTTCAGCGCCTATCTGTATACGAACAATCTGTTCGACGAGGACTATGTCTATCGTCCGGACTATGATGATGGCCTTGCCACCTACGGGGCGCCGCGTGTCATCGGTGTGCGTTTCGATGTCAGTTACTAGCCTCATCGGTATCGTCGCTATCGGAGCCGGCTGCCTGTCGCTCCGTCGCGGCTGGTCCGGCTCCCATAAATCCACCCTGCGCCGCCTTTGGGTCATCGCAGGGTGGCTGCTCATAGCAGCCGGGCTGTACGTCTACGTCATGCTTTATGGTGCGGAGCGGGGCGCAGCGCTGATGCTTTGCGTGCTCGGCATCGCCGCTTTTGGCGTGGTCGCCTTTTCGTATTCTCGAAAGCCGATCAGGAAGTCGGCAGCGCGTGCGCCGCTGGCGCCATCCATCCGAGGTTCGCGAGTCTGGGCCGGTTTCATCCGCTTCCTTTTGGCTGGACCTGTTTCCTTCATTGCCGCCACCGGTATTGGACTCGCCATCGCAATTCAGGCGCCGATGAATGAAGCTGACAGGCTCATTCTCGGCGGGTCGCTCGTGCCGTTTCTCTGGGGTGGCGGCATGGCATGGACCTTGGCTGATGATAAGGTCATTCGTGCAATGATCGTCCTTCTCGGCGCCGGCGCGGCCGGCTTTGCAATCGCAACGGTGTAACTAATGGCACTCTGGCCGAAAATTCCCTCCGGGTTCGTCCGCTCTGTCCTCGCTGGGCACTCGTCTCTAGGTCTGTTCTTTGCAGGCCTGCTTTATCTTATCTGTCTCTCGGGCACGATCATGGTCTTCCATGAGGAAATGGCCGCATGGGAACAGCCTGGTATGCCCGCCGGGGAGCCAAGCGATTCAGCGGCAATGGCCATGCTGGAGAACGCTCTTGTCGCCGGCGCGGAAAAGACTGGCTCGGAGCTTCATTCGGTCTCGCTGTTCACCCAGTGGCGCGAGGATGGGCACACATCCGCTCATTATTATGCCGATAACGGCGAATACGGATCATGGATCGCGGATCCCGTGACGGGTGAGCTGGTAGCCGATAATCATGCGCCGCTGACGGACTTTATCGAGCAGCTGCATATCTATCTGCGCCTGACCGACTATTATGGCATCTACTTGGTCGGCCTGATCGGCGTTGCCATGTTGTCTCTGGTCATTTCAGGCGTGTTGGCGCATCCGCGTATTTTCCGTGATGCCTTCAACTTCCGGCGCGGCGGTGCCTTGCGCCTGCAAGAGGCCGACGTCCATAATCGGCTTAGCGTCTGGGCACTGCCATTCCACCTGATGGTCTCGTTCACGGGCGCCTTTCTTGGCCTGTCCTTTCTCATCGTCGCGATGCTGGCCTTCGTTGCCTATGACGGCGATCAGGCCGCCGCAGTGCGCGCGGTACTTGGCCCGCAGCCGACGGAAGACCACAGCCCGGCACCGATCCCACCCATGATGGATATTCTCGATGATGCGCGCGAGAGGACAGGACTTGACCGGTTGAACTATATCCAGCTGGAACATCCCGAAACCATGGGCCAGATCGTAACGATCGAGATGGCCGCGCCTGATGAATTGTCTTCCGGTGAGGTCGTCTACTACGATGCCGAGGGCAACTTTATCGAGACGTCGGGGAGCGCGTTCGGCTCGATCGGACCACAAGTGCTGGCAGCAATGGGGCCTCTCCACTTCGGCGCTTTCGGCGGCATGTGGGTGAAAGTGCTCTATATCGTTTTTGGTCTGGCATCGACCGGCGTGACGGTGACAGGGATCAGTATCTGGCTCGCGCGCCGGCGAGAACAGGGACGCCCCGCACCACAGTGGGAACGGATCTGGATCGCGACAGTCTGGGGCGGAGCTATCGCCGCTGTGGCGCCGGGACTGGTGCTTTCAAGAAATGAAAGTCTGGGCGATCCGGTCTTTCTTGCATCGCTCGCCATTGCCCTCATCCTGTCATGGATAATCCGTAGACCGCTACTTCTTTCGGGGACACTAAAGGCAATACTTGCTGCTGTCCTCGTCGCACTCGCGGTCATGAATGTGATGGCTCACGGGGAGCTCGCATTGGGCGGCGCATCGTTGGGTGTCAATCTCACACTTCTGGCCGTAGCGCTCGGACTGGTCGCAAGCCTGTTCATGAGAAAGCCAGCACACGAAATATAGGGAAGCGAACACTCAAGGCCATTCGTGCTTATTCGAGGCGAGGTAGCGGATAAGGTCGATCATTGAGGGCGGTAGGTGTACCGTTCGCGACGTGGGCGAATTTGCGCTTCAGCTTCAGGCACTCACCAGCAAGACCCAGTTCTCAACTTGATCTCCCCCGGCGCGCCATTTCATCAATCCAGAACTTGTTCCCGGGTAAGTATGCTGGGCCCTCTGAGCGGTCAGTTCACATGCTGCTTTACAAAATGCTACGGTGCCGAGAGTGGCCATCTGTCAACAAAAAGGATCCGTCGCTTGACCACCGGAAAGAGCGAGAGAAACGGGTTTCTTCAAGCCATATCTGGTTGTGCTGTAGGGCGATTTGAGGACTGGTGCGTGGTGGAGCAGGCGAGCAGGGCGCCACTCACAAATTTTTGAACCAATCCAACAAGAAATGTGGACAGGGCGCCCATCAGCTATTAAACGCTGCGGCTCTGGTCCTCTTCGGGATCAATTGCCCAGGTAGCTCAGTTGGTAGAGCAGCGGATTGAAAATCCGCGTGTCGGTGGTTCGATTCCGCCCCTGGGCACCATTTAAGCCAAAGAATTCAAACACTTGGAAGCATGTCTCCGTAGGGCTGTGCTTCGTACCTAAGCACAGGGTTCAATTGGGGTTCAACTCGTCGGGTCCTGTCCAAAACCGTGACTGGAACAATGGCAAAGGCCGTATAACCGTATACAGCCACATCAAGCCTTTGGTATGCGCCCGCCCTGAGACTCTAAATCAAATTGGCCCATGAACTTAGGTCAGACGGTCTCGTAGAGGCGGCACGGTCGTTGTATAATTTTCATTGGATGTCCCACACGATTGCTCGCTTCAGGCTGCTGCGAGGACGCCGCTGCTCAGTAGGTGGTCAAAGATGTGGCCAATATAGTCCTCGGCCTGTTCCTCCATGAAATAGACATTCATTTCATTGAGTTGATCGACAGTAAGCCCCCAATTGAGCTTCGCGTGCCGGGTCGGCGTGATGACAAAGCTGCTCAGCGATACGTTGGCATTTCCAAGTCGATCTTCGATCTCCTTGATAGTCTCGTGAAACGATATTTTCTTATGTCCGGGCCCTTCATGTTGAAGTCCGTGGGGCTCGATGAACGCGATACTCTGCTTCTTGCCGTTGACCAGCCACAGCAGAAAGTCGGGATAAAAATTTCCGGCTTCAAAGAATCCCATGCCGCGGCCGCGGCTTTCATTCCGCAAGAGGAATACCTCAGTGCCGTCATGTTTCAGGGACTTCTGTTCGGTGTCTAGATAGATAACCAAATCCTCGACAAACTGAATTTCACTTTCGTTTAGCGAGACGGGAGTGACCTGTATTTTACCGCCTTTGCGCACGTGCAGGATTGGCTCGTAAAGATGTTGGGCGAGAAGACAGCCCTTTAGGTCACCTGAAGTTAGCAGGCCTGGCGTCCCAGCATTAATTTCGGCGCTTAGATTTTGGATGTGAGCAATCAGGGTGTTTTCATCGGCATCGACGATCAGTTGGTAGAATTCCGCGCTCGGAATGTTCGGATCGTCAGCTTCAATCGGGCGCAGTTCCAGCCGAGGCTCGATAAACGCCGCTTTGCGATAATTGTAATATTCCTCAGCATACTTCTGTAGAAGCTCCGCCGCCATTTCCTGCCACAACGCAATGTTTGATGGATCGTCAAAAGTCATCCGACCCGAAGGAACGATAATCTTATACCAAGAGGCATCGGCGAGGAGCGGTTTGAGCTGATCTTTTTGTATATTGAAATTGTGCCAGGTTCTCTCGCGTTTGAAGCGCTCTAAGCGGAAGAAAAGATCGTGCTCATCGAGAAATGCTGCATGCAAACTTGAGAATGTTTGCTCGTTCTTCAATCCGATCGTGTCGCCGCGACGTGATTCCAATGATTGAATTCTTGGATACCAGTCAATTGCGATTATCTTTTCCCGCAATTTATCTGGAACCTCGCCGAACATCGGTACAGCAGCATCGCGTTTGAAGTCGTACTCTTTGCCGTTTGCCTTCTTTCGACGAGGACGGAGGACCATAAGGTTCTGCCCAAAATCATAGGTGACATTGAGCGGGATCTGGAAAACTTCCTTCTTGTCGTTTGAAGGCAATTCTTCCTCTTCCAGAAAAGCCCGAAAGCGCTCCATGAAATCTGCTTCAACGCCAAACACGTTCAGCGTTTCAGCATATTGGATGAAATCTGGCTGATGTGAGGGCGTAGAAAATCCACTCCGCTGCAATGACCAATCGTGTCCCTTTAGGCGTACGCCGCGGCCAAAGAGTTGGATGATCTGTGAGCCTTCGGATTTGCCAACATGCATAAGGCCGAGCGTGCTCACGCGCCAGCAATCCCAACCTTCCACAAACCGCTTTGACCCGATCAGTAGATTGAGTGGCGATGACGATTCATTGATTTGACCGAATAGTGTGTCTGAAAACTCGCTATCCAGTACGGTGACGTTTTCAAAATATCGGTCCGCGATATGGCTGGAAAGGCCTGAAGCGTCGCCAACATTGATAAGGCCAAAGGGCGTTTCTGATTGCCCGACCCGCAGCATAATTTCATTGTCATCGCCTTTGATACGGGCCATTGCCAATTGTCCGCCTGCCGATGACTGAAAAACACGCTGGTGAATGTCTTTAAGTAAGTCTCGCGCAGTCAATCCTTCCGATGTCATCAGTGTGTTCAGATAAGCGAAGCCTCCAGAAAAAATATCGTTTCCGCCCGCATCGAGAAGGCCGGTTTTCTCGCCGTTCCCCGAGATAATATTCTGAATTTCATTTTCGGCGGCTGAACTGTCACTCAAAAATCTCGCTAGAAAAGCGATGATTTTTCCGACGTCCGAAATCGTACCTTCTTCGATTTTTGTCTTCTTACCACCGGTAACGCTCGCGCCGACGAAGACCCAGAGCGGCTTCTCGATATTGTAGTCGGCGAACGCGACCTTCTTGTCCTCATAGAGGCGCAGTTGCTGATAATAAGCGAGCAGGCAGGCGGTCAGGTAAGAAAATTCGACGGCGAGTCGCGCAGCAGGTGATTCCTTGTCCTTCGGCAGGTTGAAGATGCGGTAGTCCTTGCCGTACCCGTCCTCGTAAAAATACCGGTATGAATAATCAAACAGCACCGACTTGGCGTAGGCCGCTGTGATCGCGCTGTTATTGGCGGCGGTGGTCGCTTCCTTGAATGTCGCGGAATACTCGAAAACGAAACCGCGTTCGGCGAGCTTGGCGCGATTGGCGAACCAGCCGCGTTCCTCTGTGCTGCCCATGCCACGATGTGCTTCGTCCACCAGAAGCAAGTTCTGGTCGCCCAGATTGCGCACGGCGATCGTGTTCGGGCCGTCCTGTTCGCCGAGTTTGGTGACTTCGGTGAAGTCCATCTGGCGGAGGCCATTGCGCCCGGTTGAGAGGAGATCGCCGCTATCGGTCATCAGACGCTCGGCGAGGATGCCGCTGGCCTTGAGCTCGCCTGCATGTTGGCGAGACAGGCCCTCATTCGGCGTGATCAGGATGGTTCGCGTCAGATCATCTTTCAGTGCCGACTTACCCGCATAGTGCCGGAATTGCAGGAAATTGACATGCATCAGCAGCGTCTTGCCCGAACCTGTGGCGTTCTGAAGGCAGACCTTGTTCAGCTCGTCGAGCGTGAAGGGTGTGATTCCAGTCTCATACCCTTCGCCTTCCCAATAGGCATTGAACGTCTTCACATAGGCATTCAGATCACGGCGCAGAGCGTGGATGTCGGCGAAATAGCGGTCGAGATAGATCTCCGCGAACAGGAGCGAGAGCCACTGATAATATTTCCAGACAATCGGCCGTGCGCGCTTCTCATTGATCGCCAGCGTATGGCTGACAATGTTCTGCTCATAGCGCAGCAGGTTGGCCTTGGTGATCGCCGCGCCGTCCTGCAGCTCCAGATCGAGATGCTTGTAGAAGCGATGGAGATTGTCCGCATCGAGACCGTCCGCCTTGGTGGCGAGCATGTCCGCGAACGGTTTGAAGGGTTTAAGGCTCTTGTGGCCGCGCTTGTGCTGCAAGAGCGGATCATAGCCGAACAGGCTGACGATCCACTGGTTCAGAACGAGCTTGTGGCCGAAGGGGAGCTGTTTGGGTTTCTTCGCTTTGGCCACGACCTAACCCTCAACATCCCACATGGCCTGGTGGAAGGCTTCTTCGAGGAGGCGGACTTTCCAGCTTTCGCCTTCCTGACGCAGGTTCGGCAGGTTGTTCGAGCCGTTGACAAAGATGACATCAAACTCGGTGTCCTGCGTCGAGAGGCGGTATTTGCGGAACCACTCATCCAGCATCAGATTGTCTTCTTCGAGATTGCCGGTCAGCACGCGCCAGATGACCAGTGTCTTCTCACGCGACGTGTCATCGCCGGGCGTGGTCAGCGTATAGCCCTCCACCTTGCGGAAGCGCCATTTGCCGGCATCACTTTCGGTCAGCTTGCCATCGACGATGAGGCGCGTGGTCTCGTCCTTGGGCAGTTCCGGATCGGGCTCGCGCTTGAATGTGGCGTCAAAGCCGCGCCAGCGATCAAGATGCTCCACATGCAAGCCGATCAGCCAGTTGAGAGTTTCGACCAGATCAATGGCGCGTTCGGTATATTCATCCGTACCCGGTGTTTTGATGTTCAGGCGATAATCGGTCGGGTCGTCAAAGGTCTGGATATTGAGCAGAGACGGGCTGCCCTTGGTCTCAAAATCGAGCCAGTATTTCAGCATATAGTCGCGGCTGAAATCCTCGCCCGCCGCGCCAAGGTCAGGCGACGGCCGCAGCGCGAGATTGTTCAGCGTGTCTTCATAGGATTCGAGGCGGAGATATTTGAAGGCATGGGAGAGGCCGTCGCGAGAGACGGGTTTGCCGTCTTTCCATTCAAGCGAGTAAGCAGCTTTTGTCACACGCGGCCTGGTGACCTTGTCAAAATAGTCTCCCATTTCAGCCAAAACATACTTTCGGGCCCCACCATCGCGGCCATTCAGATCTAGCACTGCTTGTGCGGTCGTTCCTGAGCCAGCAAAAAAATCAAATGTGATGTCTGTTGTCCCTGAAACAGCAAAAATAGAGTCCTTTACGGTATGGACTGATTTTGGAAAGTCGAAAGCCCCCTTTGGAAAGCCCATGTTTGTGAGAACTTTTGTGCCAAAATCACCGGCTATGTATTCATTTCGATCCCAGACAGTTTTGAATTTGTCATGCGTTTTAGGCTTCTTGATCTGAATTATACCCTTTCCGTTGATTTCTACTTTCAAGGTCGGAACAATTCTCCCAACTGTGTCCTGTGCGTAGCGCCACTTCCGCTCCACACCCTCTTTGTCGATTGGATAGACAGCTATCGTGCCGTCCTCCTGTTCAATGTTTGCAGACTCAGGATGAAAGTCATCATCGGACACAGGTCCTACGCCGACAATCTGGTCACCTTTAACAAAAATCGGGTAGAAGCAGTTTCGGGCATCTGTTCTTAGTGACTCTGTCCCCCAGTTTCGCAGATTCGAGTAATCCCAATCCGCCTCGGGAATTTCGGTTTCATTTAATCGGCTGAGCGAAGGGGGCAGAATGAAATACGCAAATTCGTTGTTATATGAAAAGAAGCTGCCTTGAATTCCCTTCTTATTGTGTATCACAGAAACGCAAGTTCGCGCGAAATTAGGAAAGCAGTCATCAATCAAAAGACCGAGGCGCTCAACTTCATTTTCGTCGATAGCGATTACCATCGACCCATCTTCAGACATGACAGACTGAGCGGCGAGCATACGATCGCGCATAAGCGTGACCCAGCTCGAGTGCTTATATGCATTTTTGTAGAGGATCTCGCTGGTCGCTGCGTTGTAAGGCGGGTCTATATATGTGCACTTTACTGTTCGCTTCAGCTTCCGGTCAGCATGGCGTATGGCTTGAAAGTTCTCTGAATGTATAAGCAATCCCCCCAAGCCCGCATCCAGCCCTTGCATTTCGGCCACCATCTGATCCCGGAAGTCCGCGCCGAACAGGGCCGTATCGATCAGCAGCTTGTCATTGGCCTTAAGGAAATCCACCGTCAGCGGCGTTGAATAGCCGTCCAGATCGTCGATGGCGAAGAGGCGCACCCATTCCTCGCGCTGGGCGTCATTTGCGGCGATCTCGGGATAGAAGTCTTCCGGGATACGGTCGAGCGTGATGCAATATTGCGTGTCGGTGACGAATTTTTTCTTCAGCCAGAGCTTTTTCTGGAAGTCCTCCAGCTGGGCGAGGAAGTCGATCAGATGGCGCGCAATGCGGCGCAGCACTTTCACGCGCGCGAGATAGGCCTCCACCTGCGGGGCGTCCGCCGTCTCGATATCATCAAGGCGCATGATCTCGTTCTTGATATAGAAATCGAGCTCACGGCGCAGGAACCCGCCAAGGTCCTTATGGATGAAATAATCCATCGTGTTGCGCGCCGTGTATTGCGCGAGATATTTCTCCAGCAGGGTGCGGTCTTTCTGTTTCTCCGTCGGCGCAGGCGTCATCAGCGCGGCGGTGAAAGCCTCCGCCCCTTCGAGTTTCGGCAGGGCGGCCTTGATGGCCTGGGCGGCTTCCTCCAGCCGCTTTTTCGCCCAGGTGCCGGACTGGCCGGACTTTTTCGGATCGGCGCGATACTCAAACTGCAGGACCAATTCGGGCTCGCCCGCCTCATTGGTTTCGAGCTTTACCGGCTCCGCCTCGTGGATCAAGAAGAAGCGCTCGGTCTGTTCGCTCGCCTTGACATTGTTGTGCTCGCCCTCGCTCGCTGACACGATGCGGGAATGCACGGTCATCGGCTTGGCGGTATCGAGCTTTGGATGCTCCGGCGCCTTCGTCGGATCGAAGGTGAAATTGGTCAGATATTCTGACGTCTTGATGTAATACTGATCGCGGTTCGCCCAGTGCAGATAGACCTCGCGGCCATCATAGGGCACAGCGTAGGGCGCGGCCTTGCCATCCGTCTCGCGCGCGAAGTAGCGCCGCGACATGAAATCCCCGGCATCGTAATAGCGCTCGAAGAAGCGATAGAGATGGTCATAGACATCGCCCTCATGCGTATCGGCATTGCGCACGGCACCGAGCGCGGCCTTGGCTTGTTGCACGGGCTTGAAGTTTTCTATCGCTTCTTCAGGGACGCCATCCGCTTTGGCTTTTTCGCGGGCGTCAGCGTAGGCTTTCTCTGCCGTCTTAAGCGCATCAGTATCGGCCTCACCGAACGCATCCTGAATGATCTTTAGTAGATCATCTTCCAGGAACCGGGACACCTGATCGGCCTTGGCATGCATGATCCGGTAGAGACCGAAATCGAGGTCAGGCTGATCGAGCTGGAACAGCTCTTTCAGGAGGCTGATGAGGCGGGCGCGTTGTTTGTCGTTTTGGGTCATAGTTGTCTTTCAGGCCTGCTCAGATCACTGTCCAGCGGACAGCGAACAGGGCGGTGCGTTCAATGCTTTGTTGAAGGCGCGCTTCGATCTCGGCGATCATCGCGTCGCGTTTTTCGTAAATCTTGTCCTCGACTTCGAAGATGTTCTGGCGAAGCCGGCGTTTGGATTTTTCGATCTCTTGGATTTCGGTCTGGATCTGATGCTGGCGCTGGGGATCGCTTGAGGCGCGCATTTCGCGCTTCAGGTCGCGCTCGCGGTTCTTGGCGTCGACCAGCTCCTTCTCCGCCTGAGCGACAAGATCGTCGGCCCAGCCTTCCAGTTTCTTTGATTCCTCAATCATCCATTCCGATTTGCGCTTCTGCACATCGGCGAGGATGGCCTCTTCGGATGTTGAGACCGCCGTCCGCATGTCGGCTGGTGTCGGTACAGCCTGTTCGGTGATGGTTTTCACCGGCAGGTCAAACAGCCGCCGTGCCGCGGTCTCGGGCAGCACGCGGCCATCATCGGCGCGGGCAACGATAATGATATGGTCCTGATCATCTGATCCCCGCACGGACAGCTTGTGCACCAGTGCCGTACCGCTTGCACCGACAAAGGGCTCCAGCGCCGCCGCCTTGGCAGGCCAGCCGGTATAATCGAGTGTGAGGGACGCACCGTTGAGGCTGCGGCCCGCCGCGCGTTCCAGCACATGCCGCGCAAGGGGATGGCCAAGGCGATAGCGGTGACCTTCGAGGCCTTCCTTGCGCAGGAAGTATCCGCCTACGGGCGCATCTACGCCGTCAATCGCCTGTTTCAGCGTGAAGGTGTGGTGGCCGTCATCAAAGTGCGCCCGCTTGCCGAGCTCATGCTTGGTCAGCGCCCAGAGAATTTTGGTGTAGCGATCGAGATAAGCGCTGGCCTTCTCCATATTCATCTTTAGGCGGTCATGCACCTCAGCGTCGAAATGCTCGAGCAGCTTTTGACGCGTATTGTCCATAGTTTCCGCGATCTGCTCATCCATTTCTGTGCGCAGCGTCTCAAAGGCGGTTTCAATTTCATCAGGCGTGCGACAGCTCTGATAGATTTTCGAGATGCGACGCTCGAAATCGACGCCGGATTCGATTGCGCCAAGGATGTCATCGCTGGCGCCGAACACGCCACTAAATAGTTGGAACTTTTCAGAAAGTAGCTCGAACACACGCTGGTCGGCGGCATTGTTGCGATTGAGAAAATTGACAACGACCACGTCGTGTTTCTGGCCATAACGATGACAGCGGCCTATACGCTGCTCGATCCGCTGCGGATTCCAAGGCAGGTCATAATTCACGACCATGGAGCAGAATTGCAGATTGATGCCTTCCGCTGCCGCCTCCGTCGCGATCATGATCTTCGCGCGATTGCGGAAATGATCCACAAGCGCCGCGCGCATGTCCGCCGTGCGCGACCCCGTCACCTTATCAGTGCCGGCATGCTCCGCTTTCCAGGCCTCGTAGATTGCCTTGGACTGCGCGTCCGCATTCGATCCGTTGAACAGGACCAGGTCTTCGGCATATCCGTTTTCGGACAGTAGTCGGACGAGATAATCCTGCGTGCGGCGGGACTCGGTGAAGATGATTGCCTTTTGCGTCGCACCTAGTTCATCGGCTTTGTCAAAACCGGCAGTGAGCGCGGTTAGCAGTGATTTGCCTTTAGCGTTTTCCGAGATGGACACTGCCAGTTCCTGAAAGCGCCTTAACTCAGAAATTTCGTCCTTGATGGCTGTAATATCATCGTCGGTGAGGAGTTCAGGCGGCGTCTCGTCATCGATCCATTCTTCCGCCGTTTCCTGAAATCCGTCATAATCCTCTTCGAGGTCTTCGGTGATCTCTTCTTCAAGATTATTCTTGACTGCTGCATCGTCTTTCAATTGCCGTTCCAGCCTGTTGGCAAGGGTGTTTAGAGCGCCCGCAATAGCAAAGGTCGATGAGGCCAGCAGCTTTCGAAGGATCAGCGTCATCAGTGTGCGCTGACTTGACGGCAAGGCAGCTAGGGTCGGCCGTCTCAGATAGTCGGAGACATGATCATAGAGCTGTTGCTCTTCATGACCGGGGGTGAATTCCTGCGTGATCGGGATACGGTTCGTGTAGCGAATATATTCGAGCACTTGCCGCCGAAGCGTGCGGTGGCAGATCGGCTCTAGCCGGGCTTTCAGCTCATCGAACTGTCCATCGCCAAGTCGGGCATATTGTGCGCGGAAACTCTTCGCGTCGCCGAAGGTGTAATCGTCGATAATGCTGACTAGGCCATAAAGCTCCATCAGAGAGTTCTGGAGCGGCGTGGCGGTCAACAGGATTTTAGGGACATTGCCGAATGCCGTCTTGAGTGCACGTCCGACCTTGTTGTCCGGCCGGTATACATTCCGCAGGCGATGTGCTTCGTCGATGACGACGAGGTCCCAAGGCGTCACCATGAGCTCGTCGGCATGACGCGCCGCAAACTGGAATGAGCAGATCACAATAGCAGGCTGCTCGAACGGCCGGCTTCCGCCATTCTTGATGATCTTGTTGTAGTTTCGGGTTTCAATGATGAAGCTCGGGAGAAAGAATTTTTCCTCGATTTCCTGCGCCCATTGTTTTCGCAGGCTTGCCGGTCCGACAATCAGTATCCGTCTTTTGCCTTCGGTCCATTTCTGCGACAGCACAAGACCGGCTTCGATCGTCTTTCCGAGCCCAACCTCGTCGGCGAGGATCGCGCCTTTTGAGAGCGGCGACTTGAACGCGAAAAGCGCTGCTTCGACCTGATGGGGGTTGAGGTCTACCTGTGCGTCAAACAGGGTCCCGGCCATCTTCTCGGCATCGGCCACCGAATGGCGACGCGACAGCTCATGAGCGAACAGTTTAGAATGATAGTTTGTAGTCACGTCGCGCCTTTATCCTCGTTTGCTTTCCGAGACAGCACAATACCTTCGGCGGCGCGACCTCATCCTTTTAGTCGGCACTTCTAATTGAGCTATCTCTAGCGCGACTACCCAACATGCGTAGCGCGAGTCATCGCTTGTGGACAGCCGAGAGTTGCCCGGTCAGGATTGGGTTGGGGAAGGAATAGGCAGGAGGGGACCTGTGCAGCTGACCAAATCGCTGATCGCGGCCTACGATCAATGTCCGAAACGGCTGTGGCTGGAAGTGAACGAGGGAACGCCGGATCGCGACGACCCGCAGGGCGACCTTCGCAAGGCGGAAGGCGAACGGGTCGGGGCCATCGCACGTTCGCTGTTCCCGGACGGCGTATTGGTTCAGCCCGCCCTGCCGCCTGGAGAGGCGCTTGGGAAGACGCGAGAATACCTGGCCTCCGACCCCCGCGTCCCGATCTTCGAAGCGGCGCTTTTGTTCGACGACACCTATGTGCGACTCGACATACTCGCGCCGCTACCGGATGGCTCGTGGCACCTGATCGAGGTGAAGAGCGCGACGAGCGTGAAAGATCACTATGCGCAGGATTTGGCCAGTCAGGTCCATGTGGCGCGCGGCGCGGGGCTGCCGATCGGGCGCGCCAGCATATGGCATATCAACAACACCTTCGTCCTCGAGACTGAAGATGTTTACGATGGTCTCTTTACGGACCGATCGGAGATCGAGGGTCTGGACGACTTGATCGCCGGGCGCGCGACCGACATCGCTGACGCCTTCGATCTTCTGGACCGGGATGAACCGGCGCACGATATGGGTGATCACTGCACCAGCCCTTATGATTGTCCGTTTCAGGAGCGATGCGCCTCTGCACTGCCCGCGCCACCTGAATGGTGCACCAGTATCCTCCCGAACGCCAACGGCAAAAAGGCAGCTGCCGCGCTCGCAGAAGAAGGTGTAGACGATCTTCTAAAGGTACCGGTCGGATACTTCGACAATCCGGTCCTGCATCGCATCCATCAGGCGACAGTGTCCGGAGTACCGTTTCACGAAGCCGACGCGATCAAGGCCAAGGTTGGTTCGTGGCATTATCCGCTACATTTTCTCGACTTCGAGACGATCCAGTTCGCCGTGCCTCGTTGGATCGGCACGCGGGCCTACGCGCAGATCCCGTTTCAATTTTCGAACCATATTCTTCAAACTGACAGCACGGTCGTGCACCATGAATTTCTGGACCTGTCGGGCAATGATCCCCGGCGCGCCTGCGCGGAGGCGCTAGTTGATATTCTTTGTACCCCCGAGGTCGCTGCGGGGTCGGTCGTCGCCTACTTCGCAAGTTTTGAGAAACAGTGCATCAAAGCATTGGCACTAGCGTTCAGCGACCTGAGCGACGACTTGATGGCCCTGCATGACCGGGTCGTTGATCTACTTCCCATCGTCCGGAACCATTATTACCACCGCGATCAACGAGGCAGCTGGTCGATCAAGGCCGTTCTGCCCACCGTTTGCCCACAACTCAGTTACACCGATCTTGAAGTAAAAGACGGCACCAACGCACAAGTCGCTTACATCCGAGGGATAGATGGGCAACTGAGCGAATTAGAAAAATCAGCAGTCAGCGATGCGTTGCGGTCATACTGCCAGCGGGACACGCTTGCGATGGTGGAGTTGTTGCGAACTCTATCATGACCAAATCTATTGATTGCCTGCATCAACTAACGAGCAACGATCGCGCCTCCTTCTCCGCCGCTGACCCCTTCGTCCACTCCCAAACATCTCCGGGTTTGTGGGCTTTCTTCAGTTCAGGGAACTTCTTCGGATCGGAACAAGCTTCTCGAAGCAGCTTACGAGCCTCTCGAGGATCAACTTTGAGCTCGATGCAAAGGGCTTTGAGGGAAATCTTCTGTGTCATGTCGCATCTCCAATTCTGTGACGATGCGATTCTAAGACGTTAACTGATGAATGTCAGGAAGAACTCTTGCGACGTTGTAGGAGATCGATGACACCGAAGAGAAACTCACGGTCGCGGGGAGAAAGCGCCATCGCACGTTTCTGAAGCGTTGCGTCAAATCCCTGTGACTTGACCGTCATATCGGCGAAGAAAGCTTCTGGCGGCACATTCAATGCCTCGGCAAGCTGGCCGATTGATCGAATGCTCGGAGTCGTTTTGGCCCGCTCGAAATTGGAGATGGTCTCAAGGCTCTTACGAGTCAGCTTAGCGAGCTCCGCTTGTGAGAGCCCAGCTGCCTTCCGGAGTGCTTTTATCCGAGACGCGACGTGTTTGGTGATGTCATTCATCACCTACAATTTGTCGTGATCCTACGGGTCCGTGCATTGAAGTAAAGTTCCTCTTAAGAAAAACGGCTGATGGTTGCGGGCATGGAGTATGCCTGATGTTTGAACCAGTTCATCTGACACAATGGATTCCATGGGATCAGCGATCATCGCTATCGCGGGGACCCGGCCTTTACCTGATCGGGAAAGGTGCCGGACTCGACGTGATTTACATCGGCATGACTGTTGGGCGGAAAGGTATCCGGTATCGCCTCTCTCAATTCCATCGGTCCGCGACAACGGGTCAGCCGGGTCATGCTGGTGGTGTGACCTACCACAACAAACTCGGGTCTGACGTGACGGAGCTGTGGGTACGCAGCCATATCCCTCACGGAGTGGCCACAGACGATCAGGTCATGGGTTGCTATGTGGAATATGCTGAACGCGCCCTGATCTGGCAGCATGTTCGAGCGACAGGGCAGCGCCCGATCTGCAATACGCAGTAAACGGCCACAGACACCCGAGGGCGATCTCGAGAAAATTTCTGGTGGTCAACAGTAGACAGATCATTTTCGCGCGCCCACGACCCTTTGACGGGCGTTTTGAACCCCAAATCGAACCCCGAGGTCAGGCGAAAGTCCTTCCGCTCACGAAAAAAGCGAGCCGAGGATTATCTCCCAGCTCGCCTTATCTTCTTTGTAAAGACGGATAGTTAGTCCGCGTGTCGCTCTCGATCTACATCCAACTGTGCCAACATCGCCAACTTGCCCCATCAGAGAGATGGTAAAGTTCCAAGAATACCAGCTTTATACTTGGGTAAATTGGCGAGGTTGGCGAAGTTAGTCCGCGGCCAAGGCCATGAACCACTTCTTACCGACTTTTTTCTTTTCGACGCCAAGCTCTTGCCGAGCTCGATCGATTGTACGTTTCGAGAACCCCACTTTACTCGCATTCGAATAGACATCGTTGGAAGACACGTTACCCTCAGCAAGGGTGTTCTCAAGGAAGGTCATCGCTTGGTCGAGAAGTGAAGGAGATCCCTTCGTGCCTCCTGCCAATTCCTCTGCCGAGATTGGAGAACTACCTCGCCACTCGAATCTGGGTTGGTCGGACCCTGGAACTTCGACGAGCTCATACATGAAGCTCTCGCCGCGCTTACCGATATTCGTTTTGGAGTGTGCGGCAACGATTAAGTTTGGTTGTTCCGGATGTCTTTCGACCATCAACATAGACCGGACGACACCCGCCACGTCGATTGCTCCCTGTCCGCGGTAAATCGCTTTCGAAGCATCGCCTTTTCTTAAATGACGTAAGACCAGAACAGCGGCGTCGACGGACCGGGCGGCACGGAGAATGCCGTACAAGAATGGCCTGATCGTGGTGGGACTGTAGGGGTTTTTTTCACTATCCATATAGGCATAAAGAGTATCGATCACGATCACGATCACGATCACGATCACGATCACGATCACGATCACGATCACGATCACGATCACGATCAGGGTAGGGTGGTATTTTTTTACCGTTGCCCTCATGCGCGTCAGACCATCACCAACCAATGGCTCGTATATGTACTGAAGACGGATGTTGTCCGGATTTCCACCCAAAGCATCGACTCGCGGTCTAATTGTGTGTTCAGGATCATCTTCGACACCGAAGTAAAGCACTTTGCCCTCGTCGACCCGGTCCTGGTCCATGATCAAGCCACCAGTTGAAATAACGGAAGCGATCTTCATTGCCAGAACGACTTGCCGACTCCGGGGTCACCCTCCAAAATTGTCATTTGCCTACGGGCTATAAATGGTTTCCACAGCCATTTGGTGATTTTGGGTTTGATGCTCGACAAGTCGCGATAGCGGGCTGGTTTGTGTCTCTTCATGGTTTCATGACTCCAATTTTTTTAGAATTCTGGATACTTCGGAAACAAGCTTGGTTTCGTTCTTCCCGTGCTTTTGGATAAAGTGGGGCTGTTCCCAGACCGCAGATGCAATTTCGTCTGGAGACGCCCCGGCGTGATGAAGTGACGCCACAATCGCGTAGATGACGCCAGATCGATCACCATCCACAGCATGCACATCCGTGCGTCTCAGCAGGTACCGAACTTTATCAGATAATTTTGTCCGGTACTTTCTCAGTACGTCTTTCCGGGTGGTCACTGACGGATTCAATTTCCTTGTACTGACCTGCGCGTTCGAGACTATTGCCGTAGGAAAGTCATCCGTACTGAAGAAAATTGGCAGATCGTACGCCAACCTGACGAAGGGGCGGTCGTATTGCGGCTTGTGATTATACGTATACGGGATACGCATCATCTTTGTGATCGACCATCCATTCCTGCCAGAACCAGAACAGTAAGCTAGGGCCTTCGAGCGAGCTTCCGCTTCCTCAACGGGTATAAGCTCGTTCAAAAGCCACAATCCTTGATATCGCCCTGGTGAAGTCTCGATCAGCTGAGAAGGAAAAATCTCGAATTGATTTGGATCAGCGTCATCGATATCGACATGTAGATAGCACGTAGACAAAGCAAACTGACGCTTCCGTTGTGTCTGTGCAAAAACATGTGGACAGAAATAGAGGTCGAATTTTGTGCGCGGGTGATCACGAATAAATGAAATCATCCCTTCGTAGTCGTTTGTCTCAAAACACCGTTCGGCCCATCGGCCAGTTGAGCGGGCCATGGCTGCCAAAAATACATGGCCGCCAGGTTGGCCCTCATAGACCATTTCAAGAAATGGTTTGATTCGCTTCAGCCAGTGAGGCTGGGGCTTTTGGCGTCTAGTCTGCTTAGCCATAATCAGTACTGACTATTATTTCGACTGAGAGAACTGGCGATCTATCCACGCCTGAATCTCCGCCTGATCCCATGCCACGCGGAAGCCTGCCAATTTGGCGCGCTTTGGAAACAGCCCCGCTGCCTCCCATCGTAGTAGTGTTGAGGGTGACTCTGTTATACCCAGATCTGGTAGTTGGTCCTTACGCAGTAGTTTTCTCAAGATAGCCTCCATTATGCGCGCGAATTCACGCATGAGAAAGAAACTACTTAGACAGACAAAATGGTAGAAAATGCGCTCTGCTTCTCACGCTGAATTTGCGTGAGAACGATCGGGAAAATCCTTGGCGACCTGCCGTAGCAGGTGAAGGCTAATTAGCGCGTCGATTGGGAAAATGTGATCCGTCACGGCACGTATAAATGTATATAGATATGAGCTCGGATTATCTTGCCTGTCATAGCTACTAGTTTCAGCAGGATGCATACTCAGCCGACTACGAAACAGTTTCAGTAGCTCACTTCCAAGAGCCATCTCAAATTCAGTGCGATTTTTTCCTCGATCTGAGGCACGATCATCGAGTTCCGCTATCGTCTCTAATGCCCATTCATGCAGAAGCTCTAGCTGCCTTGAAAGATCCTTCAATTTAGGAGGCTTCGCGTTCATCAAGTTTGGCCAAACAGAGAGGAGGCCAAGCTTTTGCTCGGAAAGCACTGACTGAATTTTTTCGATAGGCTTGACGATATCAGTTTCTATACGTCTATATCGTTCGTTATTCGTTAGAGCAGCCGGACCATCCTGTAGGCCTAAAGGGGAGGTGAGCGCGATTTTCAGGAAAGCTTTCGCTAGGACCCGAAGGTCCTCAGCAAGGTCTGTTAGGGGACTATTTTCTGGAAGCCCCAGTTTCCTTGCCAATCCAGACATCATGTCATCTTTAAACAGATCAATGTCAGGATGACGCCCCTCCGGATACTGGAACTCTGGGCAATACCACAGTGTTTCAAGCCATTTGGTGTAGTACGGATTGTGCTGAGACTTTCTCAACATGGTCACTCCAACATTCTAATGAGGCTCGTTTCTCCTCGGCATAAGCATATCGATTATAGGTTGCTGCGACACCGCTGACGATACCTGACTTGTGGTTCAGTACAGCCTCAATGATATGTGGGGCTGTACCGAGCTTAGCCAAGCCAGTGGCCGTAGTCCGTCGGAGGTCATGCAGTCGCCAGTTGGCCACACCAGAGGCTATATCGAGCCGCTTCTTAAGCCTCCCATACCCCGATATCGGACTCCGGCCTGTAGTGGTGAAGACGTAATCAGAGCCAAGGAAATTTGGGGCTAATCGTGTGATTGCAAGCGCCGACTCTGCGAGGGGAACCTCATGGGCACAACCGTTCTTGGCCTGATCGGCTGCGATCGTCCAAACACCTCTGCTGAAGTCCACATCGCTCCAACGCATTCCGCCGACCTCTGACCGTCTCTGACCTGTGAGAATGAGCATTTGAACCAGCGGTCCGAACGGAAATCCTTCAGCTTCGGCGGCGACCCAGATCCGACCTAGTTCATTATCGGTCAGCACTCGGTCACGGGGGACCTCTTTCACAATGGCTCGCGCGTTTGAGATCGGGTTGACCTCGACATATCCACGATCAAGCGCCCAGTTGAACAACTTTCGAATGTTCGCGAGCGTTCGGTTCACGCTAGCGCCATTACCTTTCGCACGAAGCTCGTCGAGCACATTGAATATGTCTCGGCGGGAAATGTCGGTAACTTCCCGGGCATCGAATTGAGAAAATTTCTTGAGCCGAGAGATATAGTTGCGGACATCCTTGCAGTTCTCCCGCACGTGCAACTGGATAAACCTCTCACGGACTTCACCGAAAGAGGGGGCTTGCCGCTCGACTTCTGCTGTCAGCATCGAGATACTCAATTCATGAGCGCGCTTCCTTGCGCCGGCCAAGCTGAGGCGAGGGTAGTCGTCGAACTTTCTACGGATATTCTTTCCATCCACTAGCTAACGAATATACCAGGATTTCGACCCATTCGGCTGGACACGGACGGCTAGATTCTTGCAAGCCGCATCAGCAACGAAGTAACGCTTCTCTTTGGGTTTCAGCCCCTGAATGGTCTTGTCTGTCAATCGAACTGGCATACCAAAACATAAGACATTGGTATGTATGCGTCAGGCTTTTTGTTGAGGCTTTGTGGGTTATGATGAAGTGATTTAAAACAGACTGATCAAAAATAGCGTGTACTTACAAATTGGTAAGCAGCTTGCCGTCCCGACTAGCTAACCCCGAACGTGCTCACAATTCGCTCTAAGCGAAATAGTGAGCAAGTAGAGTGGGGGAGAGTGAAATTTGCAACAACCGATAACTTGTGGCGCAGCCATGCCGTCTTCATATGCGCGTTAGTGAATTTCGACTTCTACATGGAACTCTGTCTGCCACCTAAACGGCAGCCTAAAATAGGAAATTCCAGCTCAGTGTGACTCAAGTTTCGGTAAGCAGGTCAGATGGAAAGTTACATAAAGTGGATGCCTAATAAGCTTAAATCGGCCTACTATCCACTCCGAACATCAGCCTAAGAGTCGGGGCTGACTTCATACTTCGTCTGCTGATATTCTGCTAATTGAACCCATAGCGCTCCATGAAAACGTTCCGCAAGCACTCTAAGCATATCCGCATCGCGCTTTCCATTTTTCCTCCACATTTGCGCAGCTTCACTCTGATTAGGCTTGACTCTAAGCTCATCGTACATTCTGTAGGATAGCTTCGACCGCTCTAAGAGAAACCGCGCTCGCAATCTTGTCACTGGCGAAAATGAAAACACTAGCGTTTCGGCTCTAGCTAGAAGTGAGAGTGCCCGCTTTAAATACAAAATCGAATCATGTGGGCGTTGCATGAGCCGCGTCATCATGGCTTCGATAACGTAGATCACCGCTCGCTCCCTGTCATAAATAACATGTGTACGGATTAACTCATCAAGCATTAGCCTGGCGTACTGTCCAAAGACACGATACTCCTGATTTCCCGAGTAGCTGCTTGTTTGCTCATGTTGAAGAGCATAATTCTCTAGCTTTGCCGCTACCCTGATGGCGTTGCGCGTCGGGTGACCAGAAACGGAAAAACCTGGCTTGCCAGGAAACGCTCGGCGACCAATCATCCTTACGATTTCTGCAACCTCATAAACAGCAAAAGCGTGGGCGAATAAGTGCATTCCACCCTTGAAGTTGACTTCCACCCCGGTTGGACATCCAAATTCTTGGACAATCAATCTGTGAGCATTATAAGTTCTTAGCCACTCCTCCTTATCCAAAAGCCTCTGCAACTCTGCCGATGTTGCAATGATTTCTGCATAACGGTTGAGAACATTTATCGCATGCGAAACATCAGATATTCGCCCTGAAGAAATATATTCATTCAGTATGCATTTTATATCGCTAACGTTGGAAGCAATTGCGACTCCAAGCAACTCTCCCCCGCCACCACTTCTGGCCAATTGCTCAATTATTGAGACCTTTTTCGACGCATACTGAAGTAAATCATTACACAATTGAGTGCCTGCAGCTACCATTGATTCATCAATATTTACGTCAGGAAATGACCGACTCTTGAACTGCTCAAGGCGATGATAAACCTTATCTCCAATGTTGGGAAATTCAAGGATTGCCTTGTCAAGTTCTTGCTTGTGCTGTCTCTCCAGAACGCCCAAGCTCACATGTCTGCTAGATGCAGCGTCAATGTCATGGCAGGTTGCAGAAGAGAAATTCAGATTGAGAGCTCTTAATGCCTGGCCTTCCGACAGCATAATGATTTCATAGGTAGATTTCTTTGAGTGCTCTGGAAACTTCGGGTCATCAAGTACAGATTGCTCTCTATTCGGCTCATCTATGTCGGCGCCTTCCAACAATAACCAAGGACGCAAAAAGGCGGTAAGCAATTCTATCTTGGCCTGGTCACGGCCAAAAACCCTCGACAGCCTCCAATTTGGAATATTTTCAAGTAAGCGAAGATATATGTCATTGAATAAATACTCCCAGAGGTCATAAGGCATGTGAGGGATCTGCAGCGTCTCTCCAGTTCTGACCAATGACTTGTCCATCGACTTCGCACGTACTAATCCGATGGCTGACAACCCGTGTAAAATCGCTTGAAATAGTCGTCTCTGAGATCTCAATCCGTGACGCTCCGCCGGCTCTGCATGCAAAATATGGACTGAATACTGAGATAATGCTTCTTGACAGAGCAGCACGTGAATTGTTCTGAGAACAGAGAAGTTTTCACGATCAGAAAGAAATGAGTCTAAAAAGATCTGTCTGATACTACCGTGGCGGAACTCAAGTACTCTTTCTGGCGACCCCTGCTCAGCGATCAGATCATCGGGTATGCCACGCCCTAAATAATCTGCATACCTTCCAAATGTAGCAATGGGCGCAAGCACAGATTGCATCACCCCAATCGAACTTAATCCAAAATCATCTTGAGCCACCTCTTTAAGATTGGCGCTTCTTTGTGCTTTAGGTCGTGCTTTAGCCCGAAAATCTCTGGTCAATCGGTTAAGTGTATTCGGCTGCACCCCATCTGGGGTAGCAATTAGAGTTACCATCCAAAACCACCAGACGGGCTTATTGTCCTTGAGCATCTCCATGATTAAACGGGACACTTTTCGCGCTCTATTCTTCTCGTGTATAGAGGCTAGATATATGCTCTCGACACGCGTCCTTAATTGTTCCCTATCAAGCGACAAGCGGTCAGAAAGCGAGATGGCAGCATCGAGAATACGAAGAAGATTCTCCGATGTTTCAGACTTGATCGCCCTTTCTTTCCACATTATCAGCGTCTTTAGATTAGTATACTGATGCGATTCATCGATCTTTTTCATATCATTTTTATGTGCCTTCGGAAGTATACTCGCTCTACTGATCAAATGAGATACTTTGCGATACCTCTGTAATCCATTTGCTGATTTTTCCGGTTCAGACTCGTCAGTCTCTTTCAAAGGCTTATTGCTGACGACCAAGATTCTATTCAATCTCCATGTGTCCAAGTTCACAGGCTCGCCATTAGGCATCATAGTTGGCGGCTCTAATAGTGCCGGAACCAGCGTAGTCAGGACATGATCGTCGCGGATGATCCGGAAAACTTCATGGAAAGTTGAATCACATTCCGTATGCCCCCAAAAAATGATGAGCGCTGGCTTGTTGACGAGCGAATTTCGGATCTCTTTGATCATTCGCGCCAATCGTGCATCACCAATTGGCACGGCAAGAGCTTCGGATGATGGCCATGATCGCTCATGGGCAAATTCATGGAGTATTTTGACGATCTGATGGTAGCTATATGGGGCAGCCGTCATATCTGCAGCACTCATGGGCAAACAGATAACCCTTAGGTCAAGGCCACTTATTTTGGGCACCATTTGACCAATATGCTTGGCTAGTGCCCCTTGTCCTTTCATCGTCGTTGGGGCGAAGACATTAAATACACGCTGATCGCTATGCTCACAGAGCCACTGTTTGATCTCTTCGATCAGCGTTTCCCGATTCAACTTGAAAAATGGCCAGTTTCCTGGATCAAAAAAACCAGGCGTCACAAAGTCATCGCTCGAGTTGGGCTGAGCAGGCTGCTCTACGTACACCCCGGTAGCAAACCATTTCTCAAAATTTTTAATGGCATCTTTTCCAGCGAAGCTCAAAGTAAGAAAATCACGGGGGTTTATATATTCCGTGTGTGCATATTCTGGAAGGTTATTCCGCCAATCACAGAGGACATTCGCGATCTCCTCAAAGACACTCGCCGGAAGAGTTAGGGCGCTTTGTGACTTTGGGTTAAAAAATCTGTGTAAAGCAACTTCCTCGTCTCCTGTATTTATTGCCGAAACAGGTTTCTTAGAATTTGTAGTTCGTTCACATACGAAGCCCTCAAATCGGGAAGTCCCAGGCTCTGGTAGTTTCGCGGCATAAGCTCGGATGCGACTACAGATATCGCCGCAGTCCTCTGGCCTGACCACGTTTAGTGCAGCATTGATGCGAAGGACGATGCCCAAGCCATGTATGTCCAAAAACCGATCCAGGGGGTGTGGCTGGTGAGGGACGCTACAAACGTGCCTTCCCTCCCTTAGGAGCTTTTTCAGGGCATCATAAGTTTCGCTAGTGGGTGCCGTTTGATTCGCGTCACACAAAGCCGCCCAGAGCTTTTGGCAACCCACTTCATAATTAATGCCTGACATAGCCCCCCCCCAGCGCCCCCAACATCGATATGCATTTTTGCGCATCCGTGTGTCGGACCGCTTATGCCCCAATGAAGGGAAATGCATAAATGAAGGCGGGTCAAGGCAAGGCATATGCATTTATGAAGATTTACACAAAACCGTCACAAAAAATAATCTGATCCGTTCTTTGGCAACCGTGCAGTCCAGCCATTTGTGGCGAAAATAGAAACCGGGCGCTGAAGAAAGACTGAACCCGTCAGCAATCAGGGCCCCTAACCACGCGCTTTCCAAGGGAGACCCATTATGCGCAATATCCTTAAAAGCTCTGCAGCCGGCATCGCCGTCTTTTCCATTTCCATCTCAATAGCGGCAGCTCAAGAATTCGATGTCGGCGAATGGGATCAGACTTATCAGTCTGAAGATACGATCATCGCTGGCATTGGCGGCGGTGACGTCAACATCGGTATCAATACAGTCAATGCGGAAGAACTGCGTGCGGATCGTTTCGAGCAAGTTTTCCAATCAGAAGATACGATCATTGCTGGCATTGGCGGCGGTGACGTCAACATCGGCATCAATACTGTCGAGCTTGATGAACTGAATGCCGGAAGCTTTTCGCAACGATTCCAGGCAGAAGACACAATCATTGCTGGCATTGGCGGCGGTGATGTCGATATTGCCATCAATACCATCAATCGTTGATCACAAGGGATAGGGGGGCTCTGCCCCCCTTTATACCAAGATCATGAAACGCCTGATCGGTATTTCACTTGGGGCGATGGCGCTCGCGTCGTCTCAAGTCTCCGCGCAAGATGGTGAGGTTGCCCGTCTCGAGGCGGAATATCTCCGCGCATACGTAACGCCACTCGGTGTCAGGGGTGAAATCGATTTCGATCCAAATCAAATCCCGAATGCCTCAAACGGTAGCGTGTTTGATGATGGGACCAGTTTTCTCCTAACGGATTCGGTAATCGATGTCGGGTGCTCAGATATCGTAATTGGTGGGTCTGGCCAGGACGGCAGTTTAGGCCTGGCCCTGCCAAATGAAGAAATCAGCACAGTATTGGTCGATGTGACCATTGTTTCGTTCTGCGATTGAGGTGGGGAATGCGTATTTCGTCTATTGGCATCTTCTTATTTTTGATCGCCTCTCTGATGGGGTGCGCAGTTCCCTACTATACAGAGGATAATCCGCCGCCTGAGGCAAAAAACCCCATCGAAGAAGAGGCTTGGGGTAAGCTTGGTCCATCCCCAAGACAAATACGGCCTGTCGAGCAATCGATCGATGGGTTCGTCGCCTGTATTGGAAACGATATCGCAAGTCGGGCGCCCACGCAGGTCAATGAGATATTTCAATGGCCCATCGCGGACAAAACAGGGGCGCCTAAATTCCTGAAGAAGGCCTTTTCAGAAGGAGCGAGCGATTGGCTGCCAGGAGTCACAAACATGATGGGTCGTGAAAACTTCAAGGTCCTCGTGTTGAACCGTGGAAAGATCAATGCCGATGATGTCTCTAACATGCTCATTTTTTCAGGGGCGTGGACTGAATATGACCGCGTGACGCTATCGCAAGCGCGTGCTTTAAAATTGAAAATTATGGGGGCCGAACTTAGAGCTGGTGGAGACACTAGCTTTGACTTCATAGGCCTTGACCTAACGTACCGCACAAATAGTAGTAATCATTATGAGGGGCATGTGGCAGTTCGTGCGCTTGTGGGGACCACCTCGGGTAATGTGGACCTTCTGTACGAAGATGGTGGTAATGGTATCGCGGTAAGTGGTCGATACAGAGACGTTGAGGGGCTCCATTCTACACAGCGGGCCCTTTACACTTATGGCATAACGCAACTGCTGGCGCGTGCGCGCGGCGTCGATCCATTGCATTGCGCTAGACAGCCCAATCAAGCGTTGAGTGCACGTGCCGACCTCATGCGCCAATACGATAAGCTGCCATTGGCTGAACGGCATATGCTTGCCCAGAGATGGCTACGTCACGAAAGTTTCTTCGAAGCGACCATAACGCCGAACTGGAACCAGGCCGCATCCATGGCCCTCTACCGTTTTCTGGTAAGTGTCGAACAAAAGCCAACTTATGACCTAAGCGCACCTCAATTTGTTTTGCTTGCACAGCGTGCAGAAGATCGGCGGTTAAATTTTCTTACTCGAGGCCGAGTGCCTGTTGAACCAGTTAAGGTCGAGCGCCCCGCCTTCCCTTACAATTGCCTAGGACGCCGGATTGAAGGTTTTGCTGTGGTCCAATTCGACATCACTGGCGCTGGCGGTGTCATCAATCCCTTCATACGTGAAGCTTCGCACCCCTGCTTCGCTGAAGCCGTGAGTGAATCCATTTCCAAATGGAAATATCCTGTTCACGTGGGAGTCGCGCCTTATGAGGTCACTCAAAGAAATCTCGAGCAGCGTTTTGAATTTCGATTCACAGATTTGTGAGATTGTCCTAGCCCCCTAAAACGTATCCACTTTTCAATCTAAGATTTATTTGACTTGCACCCGTTATTTGGGCCACCCGGCTGGAAGATTTTCCGTGATCAAGGGCGTGTCGATTTTGCTTCGTTACGGGGTTCAATTTGGGGTTCAACTTACCCTGCGCTTGACTGCTTCAGGATGAAAAGAGCTGAAACTGGATGCATTCGTTAAAACGTAATCCTGCAGCCGATTTAGCACCGAAATGACGTGATCTGAAGCAAGCTGCAAAGAGCCTGAGCCAGATTGAAAATCCGCGTGTCGGTGGTTCGATTCCGCCCCTGGGCACCATTTTTCTTATCCCTATAGATCCGCTGATCGATCTCAATGGTTCGGACTATTGCCCGTCCTTGGTCTGGCTGCCGTCAGCTACAGACCGAAGAGAGCAGGGCGCAAAGAAAAGGCCCGCTTCGTTGAAGCGGGCCTCTTGGAATTTCCCAGCCTTACCGACCGCTGGAGCCGAGCGACATCTTAGTGGAGGAACTCCGCAAAGATATCCATCAGCTCGGTCTTGGTGAAGTCGTCTGACGGAATGTCGAACGGGCCGACCTCCATGACCGGACGATCCATATCCATGATGGTCTTGTCGACGCCCGGCACGAAAGGTTCGTCATATTTGTCGAAGCCATAGGTGAGGACTTCCTCATCCGTCTGCCAGAAGCCTTGGAAGTTCTTCGGCGTATCCGCAAACGGATTAAGCGAGAGGACTTCATCGAGCTCGAAATTGGTATTCGGGCTGACATCAAGAATGCTCAGGATACTGCCATCGCTGAAGGTAATCGACAGGCCATTGTCCGTCATCAGAGTCGGCATCTCTGCGAACGGACCCGCAGCGATAAGGGCATCAATGCTGCCCAGGGTCGTGAAATCGTCCAGCGCCTCGAAGAAGTCCGCGGCACTGAAAGAACCAACACTGCCATCCGTCAGGACAATGTCGAAGCAGATCTGGTCTTCCTGATTGCCATCGAAATCGACAATGAAGTCGACCCCGAAATTGCCGGTGATGTCAGTGATGTTGCCGCTGGCATCCGTGGTCACGAGAATTTCGAAGACAAAGTCATCGGCGCCTTCTTCGCCATACATGATGTCAGTCCCTGAGCCGCTGACAAGCGTGTCATCATGCATCCCGCCATAATAGACGTTGAAGTTCGCGCCATCCGCACCGCCAAAGAGCAGGTCATCACCGTCACCCCCGTAAAGGGCATCATCTCCGTTATTGCCGAAGAGCGTGTCATTGCCTGCGCCGCCGAAGAGATTATCGCCGCCGGTATAGGTCAAGACGCCATCAATGACTTCGACGGACTGGAAGCCATTGTCACTGCCGCCGTCGATGAAATCATCACCGTCATTGCCGTGGACAATGTCATTGCCTGAGCCGCCCTGCAGGACGTCATTGCCAGCATTGCCGTAGAGGACATCATCCCCGGCGCTGCCGTCGATCATGTCATTGCCGGCGCCGCCTGCGACATAGTCATCGCCGCCTTCGCCATCGAGGCAGTCGTCATCAACCCCGCCTTCGATGGAGTCATTTCCATCCGCACCGAGAATGGTGTCGAGGCCTTCACCGCCAAGCAGCGTGTCAGCCGATGCGCCGCCATCGATCTGGTCGTCACCGGCATCGCCGCTGATCACATCGAAGCCGTCTTCGCCGCGCAGGATGTCATCGCCATTACCGCCGGAAATCGTGTCATCATGATTGCCGCCATCGATGAAGTCATTGCCGTTGACGCCTTCGAGAACGTCATTGCCGTTCTCGCCGAAGATCTTGTCATCGCCATCATCGCCGAAGAAGCCCGGCTCGACGTCAAAGGCATCCGACCCCGAAATCGAGTCCGCGCCATTGCCGCCCAGCATGGTGTCATTGCCATGGCCGCCGCGGATATCATCGGCGCCGTCTTCGCCTTCGATGAAGTCATCATCATCATTGCCGTTCAGGTTGTCATCGCCTGCGCCGCCAAAGATCTTGTCATCGCCGGCACTGCCATCGATGTCGTCATTGCCGTCTTCGCCGAAGAGGATGTCTTCGTCCTTGCCGCCATCGATGTCGTCCGCACCGATACCGCCGAGGATCGTATCCTGCCCGTCCGAGCCCTGAAGATTGTCTTCGCCGCCTTCACCGAAGATGAGGTCATCGCCGTCATTGCCGGTGATGTCGTCGCCGCGGCCGGTTTCATCCCCGCCGACGATGATGTCATTGCCGGCATCCCCTTTGATGGAGTCGATCCCGGCTCCGCCAAAGAGAAGGTCGTCATCATTGCCGCCGCGCATGGTGTCGCGGCCATTGCCGCCCAGCATGGTGTCATTGCCGTCTTCACCGACGAGGCGGTCGGCCCCATTGTCGCCAAAGACGAGATCATCGCCGAAGCCTGCACGGATGATGTCGTCGCCTTCATCACCGCAGATCTCGTCATTGCCGGCGTTCCCGTAAAGCCGGTCACGCTCGGCACCGCCGGAGATCAGGTCATCACCCTTGCCGCCACGGATCGTGTCGACGCCGTCATTGCCCTGCAGCTCGTCGTCGTCGTCGCCGCCTTCGATCGAGTCATCCCCGCCCTGACCAGCGATTTTGTCATTACCCGCATTACCTTCGAGCGTGTCATTGCCGTCAGGCCCTTTGAAGATGTCCTTTCCGGCCGCATCACCGACGATAATGTCATCACCGCCCTGACCCTTGACGAGGTCATCGCCCTTACCAGCGGCGACCGTGTCATCGCCGCTGCCTGCGGTGACATCATCATCACCTGTCAGCGCATAGATCAGGTCATTGCCGCCGCGGCCGTCGATCCGGTCGCTGCCATAAAGATCTTCGCCCAGCCCCGGGAAGGTTTCCGCCGTGTCGTCACCGATAATGACACCGCCATTAAACGTGCCGGTGACGAGGGTGACGGTTGCGGTGTCCGTCCCGCCATTGCCGTCATCGACAAGGTAGGTGAACTGATCAACGCCCTTGAAGCCGCTATCGGCCACATAGGTAAAGCTGCCATCGCTGTTGAGCGTCAACGTGCCATGAGAGACATCCGAGACTAGGCTCGTCGTGAGAACGTCGCTGGCGTCCACATCGGTGTCATTGTCGAGGACGTTCCCGGCAATGATCTCTCCGACAGGGCTGTAGCAGTAATCGTCCTCGGCTTCGGGCGCGTCATTCACGCCTTTGATGGTGACTGTCACGGTCGCGGTGTCAAAGCCGCCATTGCCGTCACTTACGGTGTATTCAAACGTGTCCGTCGCTGTCTCACCGACGGCCAGATACTCGAACTGGCCATTCGGATCATAGGTGAAGGTGCCGTCCACATTGAGCGTGACCGAGCCGATCGTCGCGCTGTCATCAAAGCTATCGACAGTCAGGACATCAGATGTATCCGGATCGGTATCGTTGGACAGGACGTTAATGGGTGCAGACGGATTATCCTCATCGGTCACCGCCATATCATCATTGGCCGTTGGGACATCGTTCACGCCGCTGATCGTGACTGTCACGGTCGCCGTATCAAATCCGCCATTGCCGTCACTTACAGTGTATTCAAACGTGTCCGTCGCCGTTTCACCGACAGCCAGATATTCAAACTGACCATTGGGATCGTAAGTGACAGTGCTGTCCATATTGAGCGTAACAGAGCCAGTCGTGCCGCTGTCATCAACACTGCTGACGGTCAGGACATCGGATGTATCCGGATCAGTATCGTTACCAAGCACGTCAATCGGCGCGGTCGGATTGTCTTCATCCGCCATCGCCACATCAACATTGGCCGTGGGCGCATCGTTCACGCCAGTGACCGTCACCGTGACGGTCGCGGTGTCGACGACGGCGTCAAATGTCGCCCGGCCGAACAGGACATAGCTCTGGCCTGAGAGAATGCCGTTCGGCGTTCCCGACCTTGCGCCGATGAGGAGGTCGTCAATGCCGTCCCCATTGACATCGCCGGCCGCGGAAATGGCATCACCAATGCGGCCCGCTCCCCCGCCGCCCTGGATGATGAAGCCGTTCGTCCCGTCGAGATCCGCGCGGGTATAAAGAGCCGAAAAACCACCAGCCTTCCCGAACAGAACATATGTCTGTCCGTCCGAGAAGCTCGACCCAGCACCATAGGCACCGATCAGCAGGTCATCATAGCCGTCGCCATTGATGTCCCCTGCATAAGAGACGCTTTCCCCGAGATTTTCAAATTGTGCGAGACCGCGGAAGATGAAGCCATTGGTGCCGTTGAGTGAGCTGGCATCGATGGTTGAAGAGAATGCCCCCGCCTGACCGAAGATCACATAGGCTTCGCCAGTACCGCTATTGACACGGCCCGTACCGACCACAATGTCGTCGATACCATCGCCATTGATATCGCCAGCATTCGATGCGGAAACACCGTTGCGGAAGGACGTACCCCCCGTAAACGTAAATCCGTTGGTTCCGTTCAGCCCACTGACATCTATCGTAGAGCTAAAGGGCTGATCCGAACCGAACACAACATAATAGCGCCCGGCAATGCCGGAGATGACGATATCGTCGATACCATCCGCATTCACATCACCTGCATTCGAGACAGCATTGCCTGAGAGGTCGAAATTTGCGTTTGCTCCATTGACGGCAAAGCCGTTTGCGCCGTTCAAAGAAGACAGCTCGACACTGGCGCCGAAACTGTTGCCGCCGAACACGACATATGTTTTGCCGTTCTCAGCAAAACCATTGGAATCTGCAAAATTGGCCCCGACGATAAGGTCGGAAAATCCGTCATTATTGACGTCACCGCCGCCCGAAACGGAAATGCCGCTTAAATCGAATCCGTTCGCACCGTTCAGGACAAACCCGTTCGTGCCATTCAGCGTGGAAAGATCAAGGACTGGCCCCAGCGGCGAGGTCGTGCCGAATACGACATATGTTTTGCCTGAAAGAGCGCCGTTCGGGGCAGCAACATATGCGCCAACAATGACGTCATCGATGCCATCGCCATTTACGTCTCCGGCATTGGAGACCGAGAACCCGGTCCTGTCATCAACATTGATCCCGCGCAGCTCAATGCCGTTCGTGCCATCGATGCTGGAAAGCTCGAAAGCCGGGTCGAAGCCCATATCGGTTCCGAAGACGATGAAGGCGGATCCCGCCGAGTCGTTATCATTGCTATAGTTCGGGGCACCGATGATAAAATCATCAATACCGTCACCATTGAAGTCACCGGCGGCGGAAACCGATACTCCCGCTTCGGACCGCTCCTGAGGGCCATTGATGACAAATCCAAGCGAGCCATCACCGCCATTTGCCGCAAACAGCGAAGAGAGAAGGATCAATTGCTCAAATTCACCAGCCGTCTGGACTGTGCCACCGTCAGTCACCTGGTAGGTGAAGGTCTCGGTGGTGCTTTCCCCAACCGCCAGATAGTCAAACTGGCCGTTCGGGTCATATGTGAATGTGCCGTCGCTGTTCACCGTCAGCAGGGCTCCTGAAGCCAGCGTGATCTGCTGATCCACATTCGCTTCGTCGCCATTGACCGCATTTACCGTCAGAGGATCGCCGTCTGTGTCAGTATCGGGACCATTGCCGTTATCGACAAGGACATCCCCCATGACGGCGTTGTCTTCGTCGGTGGTGAACGCGTCATCTTGCGCAGTCGGCGCATCATTCACGCCCGTAATCTCGATCGTGACGGTCGTGGTATCCGTCGCGCCATTATTATCCGTGATCGTATAGGTGAACGTGTCGGTCGCGGTCTCACCAACGCCAAGATACTCGAACATGCCGTTGGGGTCATAGTTGAATGTCCCGTCCCCATTGCTGGTGATCAGGGCGCCGGCTGTGCTGGATGCGTCAAAGGCGGTGACACTGAACGTATCGCCCATATCCGGGTCGTAATCGTTGGAGAGGACATTCGCGGTGGTGAACGCCGTGTCCTCATCGGTCGCAAAGCCCATTCCGCTGTCATCGACCGCGACAGGGGCGTCATTCACGCCATTGATGAACAGGTTGAGGACAACACTATCCGTCGCGCCCTGGCTATCGGTCGCGGTGAGGCTATAGGTGAGTTCGAGTTGATCGCCCACCTGAAGGAAGTCGAATACACCCGGCCCAGACGAAAAGAAAACGACCATCTCACCTTCCGTCACCCCCGCACCGATAATCGGATTACTGGCAGGCGACAGGTATGGGAGGAGCTGGGCATTCGACAGCGTACCCGCCTTGTCCCCTGATTGGACAACCCCTGTTATGGAGAGGTTGACGACATCGGAGACATCAACGTCCAGAACATCAGGCATACTGGGGAAGCCCAGGGCGAACCCTGCGTTAAACGCATCTTCGGTGTTCGTGAACATATAGCCCTGCGGTACCGTGAACATCGGCGCGTCATTAACGCCGGTGATGGTCACGGTGACTGTCGCCGTATCAGTTGCCCCGTTATTGTCCGTGATCGTATAAGTGAAGGTGTCGGTCGTGCTTTCACCAACGGCGAGGTAATCGAACATGCCATTGGGGTCGTAGTTGAACGTGCCATCGCCATTGCTGGTGATCAGCGCGCCGGCCATGCTGGATCCGTCAAAGGCGGTGACGCTGAACGTATCCCCCAGATCCGGGTCGTAATCATTGGAAAGGACATTCGCGGTGGTGAACGCCGTATCCTCATCGGTCGCAAAGCCCATGCCGCTGTCGTCGACGGCGACAGGGGCGTCATTCACCCCACTGACAATTGTGGATACAACGGCCGTATCAACGCCGCCATTTCCATCCGATACCGTGATCGTCAGATCGAAGGTCAGGACATCTCCCGCCTGCAGGAACTGGAAGAGCGGGTCGCCATTCGCGTTATAGGTGAGCCAGATTGGGCCAGAGTCGGTTTCGCCGGCCTCGATGACGGTCGCGCCGCCCCTAATTTCGAAATGGGAGAGAATTTCTGCATCGCTGACAACGCCTGCCTTGTCTCCAGACTGGGTGACGCCGGTGATCGACGCCGTCACCACGTCATTGACGTCAACATCGGTGATCTGGAAGGCATTCGGAAAGCCCAAGGGAGACAAGTTGAATAAGTCTTCGTCCGGAACATAGGCGTTCAGGATTGTAAGGTCAGGCGCATCATTCACGCCGGTGATGTTCACCGTAACAGTCGCTGTGTCGGTGCCGCCATTTCCGTCGGATACGGTATAAGTGAACGTATCGGTCGCCGTCTCACCTACGGCGAGATGATCAAACATGCCGTTGGGATTGTAATTGAACGTGCCGTCGCCATTGCTGGTGATCAGAGCGCCAGCCGCACTGGTCGCGTCAAATCCGCTGACGGACAGAACATCCCCCATATCGGCGTCGGTGTCATTGGCCAGCACATTCGCGGTGGTGAAGGTGGTGTCTTCATTCGTCGTGAACCCCATTCCGCTGTCATCGACCGCATCAGGATCATCGTTCTCGCCAGTGATGTTAAACGTCACGATTATGCTGTCCGACGCGCCTTGCGAGTCTGTGGCGGTGACCGTGTAGGTCAGGGTCAGGACATCGCCGGCCTGCAGGAAATCGAACCGTGTCGGATCATTATCCGTACCATGATTAAATCGGAACACACCGCTCGGAGATGTGGTTTCAGTCGCGTCGATCAAGGGGCCGCCGTCATTACTGACAAATTTTGCGATGCTAAGTAGAAGCGCATCACTCAAGACGCCCGCCTTGTCACCAGACTGCACGACATTGGTCACTGAGCCTGTCACCACATCGCTGACATCGACATCAGTAACTACAAATGCCGGGCCGCCAATATTCCGGCCATTATTGTTTGCGCTTTCAGTACCGTTGATGGTCGTGGCCGCGCCAATTTGCGGAGCGTCATTCGCGCCGGTGATAGTCACGGTCACAGTCGCGGTATCTGTAGCGCCATTGCCGTCCGTAATCGTATAGGTGAAGGTGTCTGTCGCGGTCTCTCCCACGGCGAGGTATTCGAACTGTCCGTTCGGATTATAGGTGACGCTGGTGCCGTTATTCGTCACGGTGCCGCCATTGGCGCCTTGCGTTATGGCGGTCACTGCATTCCCGGTTCCGTCATCATTGGCGAGAACAGATATCGTTGTGCCGGCATCCTCTGAAGTGGAGGCGCTGTCATCCATGGCATCCGCAGCGCCGGGTACAATAGGAACAAAAATATCAGCATACGGAAAAGAAGTAATGATGGTGTTTGACGTAATCGTGAACGCTGATCCTGCATTGAACGTGTTATAGGCGATTTCATTCGTCGGAATGATAATGCCGCCACTATTGCCGACACCAACCATCCACAGGCCCGTGCCGCCATTCGACATGGTGAAGGACCGCATTTCGAGGGGGCCGGCGTAAGCGCTCGGACCAGCGGGGATGCCCACAAAGGTGAATTCATCACCCTGGCCGACATTGATATTTCCATCATCGGTCGGCGAGGACATGGCGTTACGCGGTCCGCCAAAAGGGGCGGGGGCCGCGGCAAAGGCGCTCCAGATGCTCTCAAACGTCGCCCAGACTACAAAATTGACCATTTTAGAATTCTCCCCAAATTCTTCGCCGCGAACGAATTTCCGTTATCGGTCAGGGAGTTGTCTCCAGACACTCCCCCAAAAACTGCAGACTCGCCAAGAGTGTAGCTGATCGGGTTTTGCCGCTCCCCCCATTTGGGGGGGCGGCACTGCTGAAAGGCGCAAATACAGTAGGAAAATCGAGAGCTGGAGAGGTTGTCTGGGGAACTGCTCAGCTCAATGCCCGCATTTGGCATCAAGCGGGCGAGAAACGTTGGTCACGAAAGGCGATTTTGTCGTTAGCTAGGGTGAAAGCCGCGCAGGGCGCGACAAGTCTTTTTCAGGACGAGTAGCGCGTTCTATTTGAGCTCTTTCTGCTCAACTCCATTTCGGCGCTTCACGCATCTTGGTGAAGGCTTCACGCAAGGCTGCCGACCATGCATCGCTGAAAGCATGGAAATTCTTGTCGTCCGCTTCGATCCGCCGACGGACGGAAAATTCGAGTGCGCCATTCGGGATCACGGCCACATCAAGCGGCATGCCGACCGACAGGTTCGAGCGAAGGGTTGAGTCCATCGAGACGAGACAGGCGGTCACGCCATCCTCGATTGAGGAGTCCGAAGTGATGACGCGGTCAATGATCGGCTTGCCATATTTGAACTCGCCGAGCTGGAAGAAGGGGGTGTCTTCGGTCGCCTCGATATAGTTCCCGGCCGAATAGATCATGAAGAGCCGCGGTTCGGCCCCGGCGCGCTGGCCAGCGAGGATCATCGTGGCCGCGCTTGATTCATTCATGCCGGTCAGGCCCGGGCCCCACTGGTTTTGTTGGCCCTGCATCAGCCCGCCGAGGAGAGCTGCCGCGCGCGACATGGTCGGCACGTTTAAAAGGGTGTCGCCCTGATGATTGGGATCGTCGATCGCTTCCTGGATCTGGGCGATCACAGCTTGGGTGACGGCGAGGTTGCCCGCGGTCATGATCGCCATGGCCCGGTCACCGGGGACGGTCCAGGTGAACATCTTGCCGAACCGGGCGATGTTATCGACCCCGGCATTGGTCCTTGTATCGGACAGAAGAACCAGCCCGGCCTTCAATTTGAGGGCTACGCAATACGTCATTGATGAGAACTTTCGAGTGGAATGGGGCGCTCGGCTGAGCCGCGGCGCGCATTCATCAAGTAGGTACCCTTAACTCCCAGCGTCAACGGTGCCGCCACGCTGAATTATACACTTCTCAGGACATGGCCTGATTCAGGGACTGTTCCGAGACCTCATCTAAATCTTCGTCTTCCGGCTTGGGGTCAATGGGCAGCGCCATATTGGTAAAATGATAATCGCGCCCAATCTGGGAGGACAGCCAGTTATTGCGTGCGATGAAACGGGTGAGGAATTCGTGCAGGCCGCTTTCGATGACCGCTTCGGCATCATTCTGGCTCAATTCCGTCGCTATACTGGCGCAGATTTCATGGCAGTCGTGGCGTTCAGCATAGAGCCGGGCGAGGCGGTTGAGGTGCTCTGTGATATTCTCGATGCAGAAAGCGAGCGAGCGCGGGCTCCGTGTGTTCAGCACCAGAAAGTCGATCATGTTCTCAAGATCATAACCGCCGCCATAGACCCAGTTATACGCGCGGGCTGAGGAGGTCGCGCGCAGGATCACGGCCCAGTGATAGGTGTCAATCGGGCTGTCGGCGGCGTCTTCGGGCTGGGTCAGCGCGAAATATTCGACATCGAGAAGGCGGGCGGTACAGTCGGCGCGCTCGACAAAGGTTCCCAGACGGAGGAAATCGTAAGTATCATTCCTCAGGATCGTTGAATCGGCGACCCCGCGGAAAAGGGCACATTTCTGCTTGACCGTATCAAGGAAGGGCAGGAGGCGTCCGTCACCCGGTTCAATCGGGCCGGTGCCGAGCAGGCTGTGCCAGAACTCGTTGATGGCTTCCCACATGTCGATGGTCATCGCCGTGCGGATCGAACGGGCATTGGCACGAGCGGCAGCAATCGCCGAATAGATCGAGGACGGATTATCCTGCGAGAATGCCATATGCGCGACGGTATTCAGCTGGTTCAGCTCGGTATGCTGTTCCTTGAATGTGTGCAGGACCCCGGCGGCGGAGAGGATTGCCTCCCATGGCGGCGGCTGGTCGGCAACGCGCGGAATGGCGCTCATCCGTTTCCCGCTTTCAAGCAGGCGGGCCATGTTTTCTGCCCGCTCAACATAGCGGCCAATCCAGTAGAGATTTTCAGCAGTCCGGCTCAGCAGTGCCATTTTACTCTCCCTTGAGGACCCAAGTGTCTTTCACTCCGCCCCCCTGGCTTGAATTGACGACCAGCGAGCCCTCACGCATCGCCACACGGGTCAGCCCGCCCGGCGTGAGGGAGACTGTCATCTCTCCGTTTTTCGATCCCACAAGAGCGAAGGGCCGCAAGTCAACATGGCGCGGCGCGATGTCGCCTTTCGCAAGGGTGGGGCAGGTCGACAGATCCAGCGTCGGCTGGGCGATATATCCCTTCGGGTTCTTCTCGATCGCCTTGGCGAAGACCGCGCGCTGCTCATCAGTCGCATGCGGACCAATCAGCAGGCCATAGCCGCCCGATCCGTGGACTTCCTTGACGACCAGCTCGTCGAGCTTCGAGAGGACATGCGCGCGCTCGGCCGCATCGCTGCATTTCCAGGTCGGTACATTCGACAGGATCGGCTCCTCATCGAAGTAAAACCGCACCATGTCCGGCACATAAGTATAGACCGCCTTGTCATCGGCGATGCCGGCACCCGGCGCACTGATCAGGGTGACGCTGCCTTTCTCGAAAGCATCGATCAGGCCAGGGACACCGAGGATTGAATCCGGGTCGAACCGCTGGGGGTCAAGATATTTGTCGTCGATCCGGCGATAAATGACATCCACTCGCTGCGGCCCGCAGGTCGTCCGCATATAGACAAGGCCATCTTCCGTATAAAGATCAGGACCTTCGACCAGTTCCACGCCCATCTCGTCGGCGAGGAAGCCATGCTCGTAAAAGGCGCTGTTAAACGGACCCGGTGTTAGAACGACGATGGTCGGCTCGCCTTCGCAGAGCGGCGGCTTCACGCTGCGCAGGGTCTCGCGCAGCTGGGAGGGATAGGTGTCGACCGGCAGGACGTGGTTATCTTCGAACAGTTCGGGGAACAGCCGGATCATGATCTCGCGGTTCTCCAGCATATAGGAGACACCGGAGGGCGTGCGGCAATTATCCTCAAGGACGTAGAATTCTTCCGGCCCTGTACGGACGATGTCGATGCCAATAATATGGCTGTAGATCCCTTGCGGCGGATCAATGCCCTTCATCGCAGGCAAATAGGCATCATTCTGATAGATGAGGTCCTCGGGGATGATGCCGGCCTTGATAATCTCCGCATCGTGATAAACATCCCAGATGAACCGGTTGAGGACGCGGGCCCGCTGGTCGATCCCTTTGGAGAGGGTCTCCCATTCGCTATTGGTGAAAATGCGCGGGAAGATGTCGAACGGGATCAGGCGCTCAGGGTCACCGCCTTCGCCATAGACAGAGAACGTGATGCCGACCTTCCGGAAGATGGTCTCGGCTTCATCACGTTTCTGCTGGAGGATTTTCGCCCCGGTCTTCTCAATCCAGGTATTGATTGTCTTGTACGGGGTACGGACCGCAGCACTCGGTCCCATTTCATCAAACATGTTTCCTGCGTTTATTTTTGCACCGCGAAAACTTTCGCACATTTCTGTTAGTTGTGCGAGATAGTTAGCAGAGCCTTGAGCGGTTCTGTGTAAAAAAGTGCACATAAACTAGCGAAGCTGGAAAGGGCTGGCCCATGAGCATCGACGTCGCGCTGACGCATCGTACGCGTTACGTATATGACAAGGCGATCTCGATGGGATCGCAGATTGTCAGACTGCGCCCGGCACCCCATTCACGCACGCATGTGAAGTCCTTCGGCTTGAAGATCACGCCGGAGGAGCACTTCCTCAACTGGCAACAGGACCCGTTCGGCAATTACCTCGCCCGGCTGGTGATCCCTGAGAAAACCAAGAGCTTCGAGGTCGTCGTCGATCTGGTTGCGGATCTCTCGCCCATCAACCCGTTTGATTTCTTCCTTGAAGAAGAGGCGAGTGAGACGCCTTTTGCCTATGACAAGGGGCTCTTGAAGGAACTCGCGCCCTATCTTGAGCTGATCGAGGGCGGCTCGTTGTTCGAGCGGCTCGTTGTTGAAGAGCGCCGCAATTTCCAGAAGGGCGACGGTACGATTGATTTCTTTGTCGGGATCAATCAGCGGCTGGAACAGGCGATCCGCTACACGACGCGGATGGAGCCGGGTGTCCAGACGCCGGAGGAAACCCTCAAGCTGGCGGTCGGCTCGTGCAGGGATTCGGCCTGGCTGATGGTCGCGCTGATGCGGCGGCTCGGCATCGCGGCGCGGTTCGTCTCGGGCTATCTGATCCAGCTGAAGGCGGATGAAAAATCTCTCGAGGGGCCATCCGGGCCGGAAGAGGATTTCACCGATCTTCACGCGTGGACGGAAGTCTACCTGCCCGGCGCGGGCTGGGTCGGGCTTGATCCGACCTCGGGGCTTTTTGCGGGCGAGGGGCATATCCCGCTCGCGGCCACCCCGTCACCGCAGAGCGCCGCGCCGATCTCCGGCGGGCATGAGCCAGCCGAGGTCGAGTTCGATTTCGAGATGTCGGTCACGCGGGTCTATGAGACGACACGGGTGACGAGCCCGATGAGCGAAAATCAGTGGGCGGCGATCCGCGAGGCGGGTGAGAAGATCGATGAGCGCCTAAACCGGAATGATGTGCGCCTGACCATGGGCGGTGAGCCGACTTTCGTGGCCTCAACTGATCGCGATGCGGAAGAATGGAATATCGACGCCGTCGGCCCGACCAAGCGGATCTATGCCGACAAGCTCATCCGCAAGTTCCGCGACCGATTCGCGCCGGGCGGGCTTTTGCAATATGGGCAGGGCAAATGGTATCCGGGTGAGCAATTGCCGCGCTGGGCCTTCGCGCTTTACTGGCGGCGGGACCATGTGCCGCTGTGGCAGGACCCTTCGCTGATCGCGACGGAGAACGGCCCGCGCGAAGCTGGCGCGCCGGAGGCGGAGCGTTTCATGTCGACGCTCTGCGGAGCGCTCGGCATTGATGAGGATTATGCTCAGCCGGCCTTTGAGGATCCGGCGGCCTATCTTTTTCAGGAATCGAAGCTGCCGCCCAATGTCGATCCGCTCGACAACAAGCTCGAAGATCCTGAATCGCGGGCGCGCCTCGCCAAGGTGTTCGACCGGGGGCTGAGTACCCCTGCCGCTTTCGTCCTGCCAATTCAGGTACAGCAAGGGCGGGCGAGAGCCTCGCGCGCCTGCCGCTGGGTCAGTGAAAAATGGAAAACCCGCCGGGGAAGGATTTATCTTAATCCGGGGGACAGCCCGTCCGGCTTCCGCCTGCCGCTGACGTCGCTGACCTATCTTGATCCAAGACGGCGGCCCGATGTCTATCCGCTTGATCCGTTTGCCGCGCGCGGCGCGCTCCCGGCGCGCGAGCCGACCATGCAGCGGCCGATGGGGGCGGGGGGCGATGCCCTACCGCCAGAGAATTTGCCCGATGAGATCGAGCCTGACTGGCCTGATATGATGGATGTCGAGCCGGGCATGGCCTTTTATGGCTCAGGGCCTTTCATCCGTACCGCGATGACGGTCGAGCCGCGGGACGGCGTGGTCTGCGTTTTCCTGCCGCCGGTCCGCTCCGGCGATGAGTTTGCCGACCTGATCGCGGCGATTGAGGAGACCTCCGAGGCTACCGGCCTGCCGATCCAGATCGAGGGCTATTCTCCGCCGCCGGATCACCGGATCGATGTCATCAAGGTGACCCCCGATCCAGGCGTCATTGAGGTCAATATCCATCCCGCCCATTCATGGCGCGAGCAGGTCGATGTGACCCGCTCGGTTTATGAAGCGGCGCGGGAATGCGGGCTTGAGGCCTCGAAATTCATGATTGATGGACGCCCGACGGGCTCGGGCGGCGGCGCGCATATTGTGGTCGGCGGCGCGACCCCGGCGGACAGCCCCTTCCTGCGGCGCCCGGACGTTCTCGCCTCGATCATCCGCTACTGGCAGAACCATCCGTCTTTGTCCTATTTCTTCTCCGGCCTCTTCATCGGCCCGACGAGCCAAGCCCCGAGGCTGGATGAGGCGCGTCAGGAATCGCTGTTCGAGATGGAGATTGCGCTCTCCAAAGTGCCCAATCCGCTGGCTTCGTCAGGCGCGGACTGCCCGCCCTGGCTGGTGGACCGGCTGTTCCGGCATCTCTTGACCGATGTCACAGGGAACACCCACCGCGCGGAGATCTGCATCGACAAGCTCTTCTCGCCGGATGGGCCGACCGGGCGGCTGGGCCTTGTTGAATTCCGCAGTTTCGAGATGCCGCCACATTACCGGATGAACCTTGCCCAGCAGCTATTGCTCCGGGCTCTGATCGCCTGGTTCTGGGAGAAACCCTATGAGGGCGGTCTGACCCGCCACGGCACGTTGCTGCATGACAAATTCATGCTGCCTTACTTCCTCAAACAGGATCTTGCTGAGGTCATGTCCGATGTCTCGCGCGGCACGGGGATCGCCTTTGATCCGGGCTGGTTCGATGCGCAATATGAGTTCCGTTTCCCGAAACTCGGCGAGCATGAGATCGAAGGCACCCATATCGAGCTGCGCGCGGCGCTCGAGCCGTGGCATGTCCTTGGTGAAGAGGGCACGGTCGGCGGTACAGCGCGGTTCGTCGATAGCTCGCTGGAGCGGGTTGAAGTCAAGGTGCGCGGACTAGATCATCAGCACTATGCGCTTTTGTGCAATGGCTATGAAGTGCCGTTGACGTCAATCGAGGAAGATGGCCAGCATGCGGAGCTCGCCGGTATCCGCTTCCGGGCATGGTTGCCGCCATCCTGCCTGCACCCGACGATCTATCCGCATGCACCGCTGATCTTTGATCTTTATGATCGCAAGAATGGCCGGGCCGTGGGCGGAGTGACCTATCACGCGCATCACCCGGGTGGCCGGAATTATGAGACTCAGCCGGTCAATGCGCTGGAGGCGGATGGCCGCCGCCGCTCGCGTTTCTCGACTTTCGGCAGCGCCCCGGGGGCAATGAGCCCGCGCCAGCCGGTGATGTCGCCGGAATATCCGACCACGCTGGATTTGCGGATCGCGTAACGCCTTTCGGGGTTATTTCTTAGGACGGCGGTCGATACTGCGCCGCTTGACCCAGGCATTGCCGTTCGACATCAGCCCCGCAATGCGTTGCTCCGCGGCGGGCTTGCGGCTGCCGCCGACTTCCGCAGGCAGGGGGGCAGCCTTGCGCACCGTGCTGATCGTATCCGGCGTCTCCGCCCTGACGGAATTGTCCGCCTTGCCATGGGTGAGGAGGGCCGTCATCCGCGCAAGGCTGTTCTTTTTGTATCTGTAAAGATGATAATCAGTCGGCAGCGGGCGCGAAGCGTCATGATGTTGCCGCTCTGGCAATTTCTCGCGCCATTGCCCGCCGCTGTAACTCTGGTTGAGCGGCGTTAAGAGCCCCGCATCAGCCAGCACCATCGCGGCCAGCGTCAACCGTTGGGCGGACGAATAAGCCTCTGGGCTCGTCCGGCTGGCGGACGGAATGGCAAGATAATAGGCGCCGCGCCACCAGAATGTGTGGTAGAGAAGCTCCTCATGGGGCGGCTTGTTATCCTCATCCCCCATCAGATGCTGGATCGAGGCTGATTGCTCCATATAAGCAGGATGATCCTTGATCGAGCGTGCAGGTTTCCGTCCGTGCAGGGACAGGATCAGGATGAAGAGGTCGATGGCAATGGCAACGCCCAGCGGAATGTAATCCCGCCCCGCCATCAGCTTGGCGTCACTCTTGCCGCGAAAGGGCGCAAACATCGTATTGGCGAATTTGCCGAAGGCCGCGACGGTCGCATCCGGGCCAAGCGGCACATCCAGCGCGACCTCGGGCAGCTCGGGCAGGGCGGACAATGCACTGACCGCCTGCGACATGATAATATCAAGCTCCCGGTCAGGACAGGAGAATGTGATATCGCCATCGGTCATCGGGGCCTGTCCGGCGTCGATCCGTCCTTCGAGCAAGGTCACTGCGCTGTGAACGGATGGTCCGGTGCGAAAGGCTTCGTATCGGGTCGCGGTCTCGGCCATGACCTGCTCGGTTTCCTTGAGCAGGCGCCGCGTGCCTTCCTCATCAAGGGAGGCGAAGGCCGATGGCGTCAGCCGGCCGAGTTGTTCGGAAAGCTCCGCTCGCAGGGCAAAAAGGCTGCCCGGCGTCATCTCGGCGCCTTCGCCGACCTGCACCGCAATGCGTTTTCGAAGCGCGGTCATGGTCGCGGCATCCTGGGTCCGCAGCCGATAGCGGGGGCCGGGACCGGCGAGTGTTTCAGGGCCGCAGGTACCGCCTGCGCTCGTTTCCTGATCGGCGCGTTCGACCGACAGGGTGGCGAGCGCATCAAGAGCGGACAGGCTTTCATCCAAGCGGCCATAGGCGAGGGCGAAAGTGCGGTTCAGCCGGTCGACCTCATATTCGGCGGCGCGCTGTGCGGCGCTGTGGGATTCGATATGCTTCCAGTAAAAGCCGTAACCGAAGCCGACGGAAATAACGGTCAGAAGGACGTATCCGAACAAAAAGAGCGGTGTGAGCAGGCCGGTCTGCCCGCTGCTCAATCTCTCGAGTGTCCAGGAAATCAGAACGGTCAGGATGGCGACCGCAAAGCCGATGGTGATGATGGTGGCAGCGCCGGGATAACCATTCGCGGCGGTGATCAGGCCGATCAGGCCTTGAGTCGTCGACCACCAGGAGAGAGCGAGGAGAGCGGTGAGGAGGAACCCCCGTGTCCACTCAACGCCAGACAGGCGGTCAAGGATGGCCGAAGTGATACGCGTACGGCCGGCATCCGAACTCATTCCCTGCCCCATGAGTTATTCGTACTACAGAAGAAAGAAGTGCGGTGGAGCCTGGAAAAGGAGAGGCTCCACCGCGCATGGTGTTCTACCGGTTATTCGGCCGGGTAGTGGGCCTTGACGATGTTGATACCCGGGGCGCCGGTTTCGGCGATGTCGAGACCAACATCCTCATGTTCCGCAGTCGACCTGATGCCGATGGTGAATTTGAGGAAGAACCACAGAACAAGGCTAACCCCGAAGACGAAGCCCGCATTGGCGAGAACGCCTGTGCCTTGTGCGATGATGGAGACTTCCTTGTTCGACAGCGGCACGACCAGCGTGCCCCAGATGCCGCAGGCGAGGTGAGCTGGAATAGCGCCGACCACATCGTCGATGCGCAGTGCATCAAGCAGCGGGGTGACGAGGAAGACCAGCGTGCCGCCAATGGCGCCAATGATCACGGCAAGGAGGATTGAGTCCATGACAGGATCCGGCATCAGCGGCTCAGCCGTGATAGAGACAAGGCCGCCGATCGCGCCATTAAGCGCAAGCGGAAGGCTGATCTTGCCCAGAAGCAGCGTTGAAAGGACAACGACGGTCACGACACCAGAGGCAGCTGCCATATTGGTGTGGATGAAGATGTCCGAGACTGCGATTGAGTCATCAAGCGAGCCGAGCGCGAGCTGCGAACCGCCGTTAAAGCCGAACCAGCCGAGCCACAGGATGAAGACACCCAGCGTGGCAAGCGGCATGGAAGCGCCGTAGAATTCGTGCTTCTCGACAGTGCCGTCATATTTCCCTTTACGGGCGCCCAATGCGATGGCCCCGGCAAGAGCTGCCCAGCCGCCGGTCGCGTGAACAAGAGTTGAGCCTGCGAAATCCGAGAAGCCTTTGGCGTCGAGCCAGCCGGCACCCCATTCCCAGCTTGCCTGGATCGGATAGATAAAGCCGGTCAGGATTGCCGTGAAGATAAAGAACGGCCAGACGCGGATCCGCTCGGCCAGTGTGCCGGAGACGATCGACGCGGCGGTCGCCACGAACACCATCTGGAAGAACCAGTCGGACCCCGCCGAATAGCCCGTGCCCAGAGGATCAGAATCGTCTGCCGACCAGACATTGTTCTCAAGAAGGTTGTTGACGTAGCCGCCTTCTTCGATGCCGTAGATCATGTTGTAGCCGCACAGCCAGACCATCAGCCCCGCGATGGAATAGAGTGTGATGTTCTTCAGGCAGATTGCAGCCGTGTTCTTGGCACGGACAGAGCCCGCTTCAAGCATGCAGAAGCCTGCCGCCATGAACATGACGACCATCCCCATGATCAGGAACAGCAGCGTGTTGAAGATGAAAGTTGTGTCTGGCGCGGGGGCCTGCGCATGCGCAGTGGCGCCCCCGGCCAGTATCACCGCAGGCAGGGCGGTGAACAGCTTCGATCGAGTTATCCGCATCGATAATCCCCTTTTGACTTGCACGGATTGGCGCCGCCCATGAGCGCCGTATGACAGTATGTTTACATTTTTGCGATGCAATATCCAGCGCGATAATATGATTTTTAATGCTGCATTGCGCTATCAAAAGGCGAAGTGTAGTGATATTGCGGGGTTAAACGGGGCAAACACCCATAAAATAGTTCAAGATTGGCATAAAATATCAATGCTTTTGGTGGCCCGGTAGGGCGGCCAGCGGGGTAAGGCTCCCGGGAAGTGCAGCATTCTGAGACAGATCGCAGCCTTCTTCGGGTCGTCTGGCAAGTGGGAACCGGGGATCAGTAGAGGGGTAAAAATGCCGGTGGGCAGGGCAGAAAACCGCCATGAGGGAAGCCGCGACCGGGGAGCCGCGCATATGGCGGGGCTGCGGCCTGTCTTCCTGTCGGGCGGTATGCTGTTCGGCGGGGCGGCGATCCTTGGCGGATTGCTTTTGGTGATCCTCCAGAGTGGCGCAGGCATTGGCGGGCTAGCCCTGATGGGATCAGGCGCGCTGCTTCTGATCTCAATGGCGGTGCTTGATCATCTGTATAAGGAGAGGCCTCAACTGCGGCGCGAAGCGGAGGCGATCTGTGTTCCCAGCCTTCTCGCTCGGCTGGGTCCCTCCCGTTTACCGTCCCGGCGCGTCGTGCATGATGCCCTTATCTGGCTGGACGGCCGTGCGCATCTCGTGATTCCGCTTACCGGACCTTATGAGCGTGCGCGGGCGGATTATCTCGAAAGCCTGATCTCTCTTACGCATCTGATGACGGAGGAGGGGCTCGCAACGCCTGCCGATCCGCTCGAAGGCGGTGCGGGGCGGCGCGAAGCCCTGCGGCGCATGGAAGGCTCAAGCGCGAGCTGGCCGTTCCGCAAACGCCATCTCTTCTTCCGGCTCGGCGATGGGGTCATCACCGAGCTGCTAAGTGAGCTGCCCTGACGGGCGCTGCATTCCTGATCAGAGAAGCAGGATAGAGATGTCTTCGGGCTCGAACACCGGCGCGTAATCCGGTGTCGATCCCATCTCAGGCGCAAGATCCTCGAAGGCTTCGCTCGCGGCCGTATCGGGCAGAACGATTTCCGCCGTCACAGGGGCTGGCACTTCGATGCTCGATGCCCCGCCCTCGAAAGTGAACTCGACCACCGTTGAAGAGCCGAGCACATTCTGGATCGTGCCGGCATCGCCGCTGTTCTTGTCGAATGACGTCACGTCCTGGAAGTTCAGTGTCGGGACATTCAGATTATCGACAAGAGTGATCGAACCGCCATCGAAGAAGCTGATATTCAGATCATCAGCCTGTCCGTCACCGTCAAAGTCACCGCCGGCAAAGGCGACGAAATTATCGATCTCGCTGAACAACAGGTCTTCGAGATCGCCGCCCGGTGTCGCTCCGTCAAAGGTGACATGGAAAGCGATCTTATCGCCGTCAAACGAGAAGAAGCTTTCGAGCACACTATGTCCGGCTTCATTGGTGATGCTAGTGATCGCACCGCCGACCACCTTGACGGTCAGCTCGAAGAGATGCGTGTCGCTGCCTGCGCCGCCATTGAGAGTGTCATCACCCTCGCTTGCAATCAGCGTATCATTGCCGTCGCCACCGAACAGCATGTCATCGCCATCGCCGCCGTCGAGCTCATCGTTTCCTGTGCCGCCATCCAGCGTGTCATTGGCGCTGCCGCCGCCCAGCGTGTCATTACCTTCGTCCCCGTACAGAAGGTCGATACCGCCTCCGCCGAAGAGGTCGTCATCATCCTCTTCACCGCTCAGCGTATCGCGCCCCTGACCGCCAATCAGCGTGTCATCGCCTGTGCCGCCGGAAAGCAGGTCATGACGGTCTTCGCCCTTGAGCAGGTCGTCGCCTGATCCGCCAACAAGGTCGTCGTCGCCATAACCGCCGCGCAGCTCGTCATTGCCAGCATCACCGCGAAGGACGTCAAAGCCGTTATTACCGATGAGCAGGTCATCGCCGCTGCCGCCAGAAATCTGGTCGTCATTCCGGCCACCCTTGATCGTATCTTCGCCGTCGCCGCCCATCAGCGTGTCTTCACCCTGATCGCCGAGGATGCTGTCATTGCCGTTACCGCCTTCGATCTCGTCATCGCCGTAAGCGCCATCGAGCGTGTCATTGCCGCCCTGACCGAAAATCGTGTCATCGCCAGCTGCGCCAAAGACGTAGTCATTGCCTTCGGGTGCGGTATCGTCCGGCCGAGGTGCATCGCGGTCGCCATAGATAAGGTCGCCGAGCCGACCGCCAACAAGGCTGTCAGAGTCTCCACCGCCGATCAGCGTGTCCTTGCCATCGCCGCCATCGAGCGTGTCATTACCGCCGAGCCCATAAATCAGGTCATTGCCGTCGAGGCCGGAGAATTCTTCGGATTCATCCGTACCGATCAGGGTATCGTCCTTCGGCGTTGAGCCCGAGCCATCGCCAAGCCCGATAATCGTGATGGTCACGGTTGCCGTGTCGCTGCCGCCATTCCCATCACTGACGGTATAGGTGAAGGTCTCCGTCGCGGTCTCGCCTGACTCCAGGTCATCGAACTGCCCATTCGGATCATAGGTGAATGTGCCGTCGCCATTGGAGACGAGCACGCCCAGCATGCCGGTGTCGTCATACCCGACAAAACTGATCGTATCGGTGCTGTCGATATCACTGTCATTGGCGAGCACATCAAAGACGGCTGTTGCAGTCTCCTCGTCGGTCGAGAGCATGTCATCGACCGCATTCGGCTGGTCATTGATGCCTGTTACCGTGATCGTCACGGTCGCTGTATCCGTGCCGCCTTTGCCGTCACTCACCGTATAGGTGAAGCTGTCAGTCGCTGTCTCGCCTACACCCAGATAGTTAAAGGCCGCATTCGGATTATAGGCAAAGGTGCCATTGCCATTGTTGATGACAATGCCTTGCGTGCCGCTCGTATCGAAGCTGGCGATGGACAGGGTGTCCATGTCCGCATCCGTATCATTCGCAAGAACAGCGATGGTAGAGATCGCACTGTTCTGGCTGGTCGAGACGCTGTCGGCGACTGCCACCGGATCGGTGTTCATCACATCGCTGACACCGGTGATCGTGACGGTGACCGTCGCTGTGTCGGTGCCGCCATTCCCGTCGCTGACGGTATAGCTAAAGCTGTCGGTCGCTGTCTCGCCTGCTTCGAGATATTCGAACTGGCCATTGGTGTCATAGGAGAACGTGCCGTCGCCGTTATTGGTGACGACGCCGATCGTGCCGGTGACATTCAGCCCGGTGACGCTCAGGACATCGCTGATATCGACATCACTGTCATTGGCGAGAACGGAGATGACAGCGATGGATGAGTCTTCATCCGTGGTCGCTGTATCATCCATCGCGTCAGGGTCATCATTGACGCCGGTAATCGTGATCGTGACGGTCGCGGTATCGGTGCCGCCATTCCCGTCACTGACGGTGTAGGTGAAGCTGTCCGTCGCCGTCTCGCCCACGGCGAGATAGTCGAACTGGCCATTCGGATCATAGGCGAAGGAGCCGTCACCATTATTGGAAACAAGCCCCGCCGCGCTGGCTGCATCAAAGCTCATGACACTGAGCGTATCACTTGCATCAACGTCACTGTCATTGCCGAGGACAGAGATGGCGGCGAGCGTGCTATCCTCATCGGTCATCGCTGTGTCGCCAGCGGCGACCGGGTCGTCATTCACGCCGGTGATGGTCACAGTGACGGTGGCCGTATCCGTGCCGCCATTCCCATCGCTGATCGTGTAAGTGAAACTGTCCGTCGCACTCTCGCCAACAGCGAGATAATCAAACTGACCGTTCGGGTCATAGGCAAAAGTGCCATCACCATTATTGGTGACTAGGCCCAGTGTACCCGCCGCATTGAAGCTCGTGACATTCAGCACATCGCCCATATCGGGGTCGCTGTCATTATCGAGAACGGAGATGACGGCGATGGCGCTGTTTTCATCCGTCATCGCCATATCATTTCCGGCGACCGGATCGGCATTCATGCCGCCCGTATTGTCGTTGACGCCGATAATGGTGATCGTGACGGTTGCGGTGTCGGTCCCGCCATTCCCGTCACTAACGGTGTAAGTGAAGCTATCGGTTGCCATCTCACCGGCATTCAGGGCTTCGAACTGGCCGTTCGTGTCGTAAGAGAAGGTGCCGTCGCCATTATTGGTGACAACGCCTACCGTGCCAGTCGTGTCAAAGCCGGATATGCTGAGCACATCCGACGCATCGACATCCGTATCATTGGCAAGAACTGAGATCACGGCGATGGATGAGTCTTCATCCGTAGACGCCGTGTCATCCATCGCGTCGGGGTCATCATTGACCCCGGTGATAGTGATCGTGACGGTCGCGGTGTCCGTGCCGCCATATCCGTCACTGATCGTATAGGTGAAGCTGTCGGTCGCGGTCTCACCGGCGGCCAGATAGTCGAACTGGCCATTCGGGTCATAGGTATAGCTGTCGACGCCGGTCTCCATGACAAGGCCGGTCGTGCCGGTCGTATCGATGCTCTCGATCAGGATGACATCCGACGCATCAGGATCAAAATCATTGCCGAGAAGGCTGATCGAGACGGCGGCCGTATCCTCATCGGTCGTGACCGCATCATCGACGGCGACAGGCTCGTCATTTGCGCCCCAGACCGAGATCGTGACGGTCGCGGTATCGGTGCCGCCATTCCCGTCACTGATCGTATAGGTGAAGCTGTCAAAGGCGCTTTCGTCCGGCGCAAGATACTCAAACTGGCCGTTCGCATCATAATCGAATGTGCCGTCACCATTCATCGTGACGAGGCCGATGGTCGAAGACGTGTCAAAGCTGACGACGCTGATCGTGTCGCTGGCATCGATATCGCCGTCATTATCGAGAACGGGGATGCCTGTGCGGATCGTGTCTTCATCGACGAGGAAGAGGTCATCGACCGCATCCGGATCATCATTGACGCCGGTGATAGTGATGGTGACGGTCGCGGTCTCGGTGCCGCCATTCCCGTCGCTCACCGTATAGGTGAAGCTGTCGGTGGTAGTCTCACCGACGGCCAGGTAATCGAACTGACCATTCGGGTCATAGGCGAAGGTGCCGTCGCCATTATTGGTGACAAGGCCGGTCGTGACGCTCGTATCAAAGCCGGTGACACTCAGCACGTCACTCGTATCGACATCGCTATCATTGGCGAGAACGGAGATGACGGCAATGGCGCTGTCTTCATCCGTCATCGCCGTATCATCAACGGCATCGGGATCATCGTTCACGCCGGTGATGGTGACGGTAACCGTAGCCGTGTCAGTGCCGCCATTTCCGTCGCTCACCGTATAGGTGAAGCTGTCGGTCGCGGTCTCACCGACAGCCAGATACTCGAACTGGCCATTCGGATCATAGGCAAAGGTGCCGTCCCCATTATTGGTGACAAGGCCTGCCGTGCCAGTCGTGTCAAAGCCAGAGACGCTCAAGCTGTCTGACGCATCGACATCACTATCATTGGGCAGGACCGAGATGACAGCAATTGCGCTGTCTTCATCCGTAGACGCAGTATCATTGTTGGCGACCGGATTGTCATTGACGCCGGTGATCGTGATGGTGACGGTCGCCGTGTCGGTGCCGCCTTTCCCGTCGCTAACGGTATAGGTGAAGCTGTCCGTCGCGCTCTCGCCTACGGCGAGGTAATCGAACTGGCCATTGGGGTCATAAGCAAAAGTGCCGTCCCCATTATTGGTAACGACCCCAGCCGTGCCGCTGTCATCAAAGCTGACAACGCTCAGCGTATCTGCGGCATCCGCGTCGCTGTCATTGGCAAGAACAGAGATCACCGAAATGGCGCTGTCTTCATCCGTGGTCGCTGTATCATCGAGCGCATCCGGGTCATCATTGACGCCCGTGATGGTGATCGTGACGGTTGCCGTGTCGGTGCCGCCATTTCCGTCACTCACCGTATAGGTGAAGCTGTCCGTGACAGTCTGGCCTGCGGAGAGGTAATCGAACTGGCCGTTCGGATCATAATCAACCGTGCCGTCCCCATTATTGACGACGAGGCCGACTGTGCCAGTCGTATCAATGCTCGAAACGGTGAGCGTGTCGATCAGGTCTGGATCTGAATCATTGGCGACAAGCGAGATGGAAGTGAGGGCGGTATCTTCGTCCGTGCTCGCTGTATCATCCGTGGCGGTCGGATCGTCATTGCGGCCAGTAATGGTGATCGTCACCGTGGCGGTATCAGTCAGGCCGCTCCGGTCCCGGACGGTATAGGTGAAGCTGTCGGTCGCGGTCTCGCCGGCGGCAAGGTAATCGAACTGGCCATTAGGGTTATAGGTGAAGAGGCCACCAGACAGGGTGACCGTGCCGATTGTCCCGGCAGTGCTGAAGGAGCCGACGGTGAGCACTTCGCCGAAATCTGTATCGACATCATTGGCGAGGACATCGATGCCGGTGACGGCCGAATCCTCATCGGTCGTCGCGCTATCGTCGTTGGCGTCTGGCGGATTGTTCAGCCCGAACATGTTCTCGGTCGGGCTCGGAATCTGGGAGAGGCCGAAGACCGGGGAAGTGGGGCTGAAGCCCTGCGGAGAGCTGAATGAAATCTCATTAAAACCGCTCTGCATCCCGTAATTGAAAATGCCAAAGCTCAGATCGGATGGCTTCTTGTCCATCGGAGTCCCCCCAGGTAACCATAAACCGCCGGTATTCTGCGATAATCTAGCAGAAACATTGGCTTAGCTTGGAGGCTGCGGGGTGCCTCCCCCCAAATGGGGGGTAAGGCGCAAGAGAGGCTCCCGTATCAGGGAAAAGCCACACTTTTAAAGGGTGTTAGTAGGTGCGGTTTCGCGCGCTGCCAGAATGTTTTGGCAGTTCAGGCCGCAACAGCACCGGATTTGGACTTCCAGATTTCCGCCGGAAGGTGCGCTTCGGCCCTGAAGCCGCCGCCTTCGCGCTCGCCAAGCTCGAGCCTGCCGCCCTGCAGTTTGAAGATGCCGTCGACGAGGAAGAGCCCGAGCCCGCAGCCTTCATGCGACCGGGTACGCGAGCCGTCACCCTGCTCGAAGAGGGCGGTCAGTTTCTCAGGTTTGTCGGTACGCGGGCCGGGGCCATCATCCTCGACGATCAGCGCGTGGGTCTCGTCATCCGCGCGGATCCAGACCGTGCCGTCCTTGCCGGCGAATTTCGAGGCATTGTCGAGCAGGTGATAAAGCGCGGTAACGGTGAGGTCATAATCTCCTGACATTTCGGTCTCGCCGACCTCGATCTTGACCGTGGGTGACGTCCAGGCCTGTCGTGTGGAGGCCCGCTCCAGCGCGGCTTTGGACGCCTCCTCTAGAGAGAAAGTCTGTGTCCGCATTTCCTGATCGCCAGACTGAAGCTGGGTTGCGAGCAACATGTCGTTGACAACGCCCAGAAGCTGACGGCCAGATGAGCCGATCATCTCGCCGAACTCGGTATATTCCGGCGCGGAGTGCTCTCCGAAGGCGGCTTGTGAAATCAGATCAGCAAATCCGCAGACGGAGTTCAGCGGCGTGCGCAGCTCATGGCTCATCGTGCTGATCAGGGTCGATTTGGCAGCGGAGGCCTGAGCGTGCATTTCCTTGGCGTCGCGTTCGGCCTGTTCGGCCTGTTTCTGCGCCGTCAGGTCGTGCATCGTGAAGAGCTTGAGGAACCGGACCTCCCGGCGCTGTTCATAGCGCGAGCGTGCAACTGGCAGTTCCACTTCCGCTCGCGATACCTCGACATACTGCATCTCGCCATCTGCATCAGGCATTTCGATCAGGGCAGGGCCGTCACTGTAATCAGCCTCGGTCAGGCTCGGTGCGGCGACTTCGATCGGCTGATCGATCATCTTGCGGCACTCGCAGCCTAGCAGTTTGGCTGCCTGCTCATTGCAGCTTTCGACACGGCCAAGTCGGTTGACCAGAACGATGCCGTCATGGTTGCTCGACATCATGGTGTCGAGAATGGCCGCGTGCTTGCGCACATGCATGTGGGACCGGAAAATCTTGGCAGCATAATCATCCGCAGCCGCACAAAGCATGAGGGAGATCATGGCCAGCTGGCTGATATGGCTCATGCCTGTTTGGATCACGAGATCAAACACAGCCTGGCTAATGAGGCCGATGACGAAGATCGCCGCCAGCGCCGAGAGGTTGAGGATCGTATAAAGGCGAATGCCCCGTCTTGAGATGCTCTGCGTGGCAAACAGCATCCCGATCACGACAAAGCCTACGCTGACCCAGAGAGGGGCTGTGTATTTTTCAGTGTGATGGCGGATCGTCTCATATGCCATCGCATTGAGGATGACCCCGCTCTGCAGACCATGCCGCGGGATAGCGAATTCATCTCCTAATTCGAGCGCAGTAGAGCCGACGAAGACCGTCCGGCCACGCACATATTCTGAGATATCCGCTCCATCGAGGACATCGACGAATGAGATCACCGGCAGTTCACGAAGGTCGTGTGCGAAATTGATCGTCCGCAGGCCCTCGAATGGCTCCCGCTCGTTCAGTGCGAGCGCAAGTTGAGGCACATTGCCGTGAGAGAAGGGGTCATAGGCCGGCATCTCGCGCACAATCCCGTCTTCATCGATCGGGAAGGTGGTCGTCGCCAGCCGTGCATGACCCTTCAGGGTTGGATTTGGCGAAATCTCGGCGATGACGCCCGGTGCGCCCTGGAATTCCTGACGGAAGGTCGCAAGATAGACGGGGACGGAAGAATTCTCGATCGCCTCGGCAAATCGTTCATCACTCTGGCCGCGTGAGCTGAAGTCGATATCGAAGGCAACCTGTTTTGCGCCGGCTTCATTCAGCCGGTCTAGCAATTCACCATAAAAGCTCCGGGGCCATGGCCAGTCTGGATGGGCCTGAAGGCTCGCCGTGTCGATGGCGATCAATGCTGAATCAAAGTCACGGTTTTGCGGCGTTGCCGAGAACCGTGCATTGAGGATGGAATTATCCAGTGCCCGGAAGAAGGGCGCATTATGGAATGTGAAAGCAGCAGAAACGGCGCTGAGGATCAGCGCCGTTCTCCAAAGCAGGGGGCGTTTGCGGAATGTCGCAATTATGCCCTGCAGATTAAATCCCCCGATCAATTACTTCCCCCCGAGAAGACCTCCGACCAGTCCGCCGACAAGGCCGAGCGGGTCGATCACGATATTTGTGCCGTCGACATCCTGACCGGAATCAGCGACCGTGTTGAGGTCTCCGTCTACTGAATTCTCATCACCCAGGATAAGATTGTCATCTCCAGTGATGTCATTGAGATCCCCGGTGACTTCATTGCGGTCGCCAGTGATATCGTTGAGGTCACCGACCACGATGTTGCTGCTGCCGACGATGGTGTTCTCGTCGCCAGTTACCGAGTTGAAATCACCTTCGACCGAGTTCTTATTGCCCTGAATGTTGTTCCACACACCTCGAACGTCGTTTTCATCAAAGCCTGCGAGAGCGGAGCCAATTGTGTTATTATCTCCGTTCACAACATTCTTCTCGCCATAAATGACCGAGTCAAAGCCGGAGATATCGTTTTCATCACCGGAAACGAAATTCAGGTCCCCGGAAATGACATTTTTTTCGCCAAATAAGTTATTGTACGAGCCGGTTACAATGTTTTCCTGACCTTCGATCTCATTGCCAATGGCTGCTAGGACACCTTCTGCGTTCTCACCGCGATAGATCTCATTCTTGTCGCCACGGATATAGCTCTCATCGCCTTCGATGATGTTCTGTTTGCCCTCAACGTCATTGCTGTCGCCAAAGAATTTGTTGTCATTACCGGAGGTGTAGTTGTCATCACCTTCTGCGTAATGATTGTTACCGGTTAGATCGTTCCGGTTACCGAGGATGGTGTTATTGTTCCCATCAACTCGGTTATCATCACCGCCGAACTGATTATTGTTGCCATCTGCATAGTTGCCGGTGCCGTCGAAAAGGTTGTTCCGACCAAGATCCGTGTTCTGAGCACCATCGTCGTCGCCTTCAGAGCCGTCGTCGTCGCCTTCAGAGCCGTCGTCGTCGCCTTCGGAGCCATCGTCGCCGCCTTCGGAGCCATCGTCGCCACCTTCGGAGCCATCGTCGCCGCCTTCGGAGCCATCGTCGCCACCTTCGGAGCCGTCATCGCCGCCGTCGGAGCCATTGTCGCCGCCTTCGGAGCCATCGTCGCCGCCCTCGGAGCCATCATCGCCGCCTTCGGAGCCATCATCGCCACCCTCGGAGCCATCGTCGCCGCCTTCGGAGCCATCATCGCCACCCTCGGAGCCATCGTCGCCGCCTTCGGAGCCATCATCGCCACCCTCGGAGCCATCGTCGCCGCCTTCGGAGCCATCATCGCCACCCTCGGAGCCATCGTCGCCGCCTTCGGAGCCATCATCGCCACCCTCGGAGCCATCGTCGCCGCCTTCGGAGCCATCATCGCCACCCTCGGAGCCATCGTCGCCGCCTTCGGAGCCATCGTCGCCGCCCTCGGAGCCATCATCGCCGCCCTCGGAGCCATCGTCGTCACCCTCAGAGCCATCGCCGCCATTGCCGTTGTCACGACCATTGCCATTGTCACGACCATTACCGTTGCCGGAGCCGTTATTGTTGCCGCTACCGGCAGGCGTTTCCGACGGGGTCTGACCATTACCGGAATTGCCGTTGCTGACGGGGTCACGGACGAGGACCGAGCTGTTGTCACCAGTGGCTTCGGGGGTTGCGGGAGTGTCGCCACCAGAAGATTCCGACGAAGCATCATTCCCTGAAGCATTGTCTCGGGCTTTGGATGCCGCTCGAGCTCTCTGTGCGGTAAACGAGTTTGAGGCCGGAGCTGCGCTGACAACCAATTTGCCGCCTGGAGTGGAGGTTGCCAAACGACCTTTGCTGACCATCTGGATGTCGCCCGTGTGCTCGGCTGTGACTTCAACGAGGCCTTCCGTGACCTGAACGCTATGGCTCGGCCCGTCTGCACTCACAATGAAGACTGTGCCTTTGACGACAGCCGCAACCTGACGCGTACGGACTTCGAAATGGGGTTGTCTGCGCCTGTCGACACTATAGGCGACCTGACCAGCCGATTGATTGACGGAAGTGCTCTGCTCACTATCGCCTCGACCCAGCGAGATGCGGGCATTCGGCCCAAGCATGATGCGTTGTTCGCCGCGTTCGACGACAGCGTCGCTCTCGTTGCCTGTTGAAATCCAGCCGGAGCGGAAGCTCACGGTCTGGCCTGGATCAATTTTGGTTCCGTTGACGTGGACTTCGCCATTCGCCTCAACGACTTGCCAGACTTGCTGAGCCAGTGCTGGCGAAAATCCAAAAAAAACTGCGATGACGATCGCAGTACGAAGAACACGTAACATGAGCACACTCCAAACAGGAACGTGCAATATGGCATTCAACGGTTAATCGGCTGCCAATAATACCTTGCCCCGTGATGAACAGAAATAAACGAATGTCAGGGTAATCCTCACCATTCATTCACCAGTTATTGCTTCATTAGGACCCTGACGTCTGTTGAAGGAATCAAAGGGTTGGGAAGACGAGTACCTCTTCTCGCGGCCGCGGTAGTTGCGGCCAGCGTGGCTCTCATGCCAGCCGAAGGGGCAGCTGAATCCGCAACTGAGGCAGAATTAGAAGCCGAGATTTCCCAAACCCAGATCCGTTCCGTCCATATTATGGGAGCGCTCACAGTTTCCGGGCACAGCCTGGAGATGCTCGCCCAGCCCTATATTGGTCGACCATTGGCGCGGACTGACCTTCAGGAACTTGCCGACGAAATCTCGCAAGGCTGTCAGGCGAGGGGGCTTTTGCTTTGCCGCGCGGACATCCATCCGCAGGATCTTGATGACGGCGTGCTCGAAGTCACGCTGTCCGAGGGGTATTTCGACCGGATCGAAGCTGACCCCGAGCTGATGCCGCTGCTTGAGGCGAGTTTTGCGCGCACCCTCAAGGAACGCCCCGTCAGTGAAGGGACTTTCCGCCGCGAAGTCGCGATGCTCGATGAAATCCCCGGTCTCAAAATTAAGGCGATCCGTCCGCGCCGTCTGAATGGCGCTGTCTATGTGCTCGAAATCGAAGGCGAGTATGACCGTATCGGCCTGCGGGGCCTTGCGACCAACAGGGGCTCGCGCCGGGATAATCCGTGGAAAGCATTTCTCGGCGGTGAGATCGGCTCAATCCTTTCTCCAGCTGACCGGCTGAGCTTTGGGGTCCTCTTCCGACCGCAAGCGATCGACGAACTGATTTTTGTCCGAGGCCGCTATGATACGGCGCCGTCGTACCGGGGGATGCGTTTCTATACGGAATTTGCGGCATCGAATTCGTCACCGCGAAGTGAACTTGATGATCGCGATGTCGAGGGGGTCCTGTTTCGCGGCAAATCGGGGGTTCGCTTTCCGCTCTACCAGCGAGAGGGCCTGCGCCTTGCTGGCGATATCAGCTTTGAAAGCCTTTATTCGCGCGAAGAGGAAAGCGGCCTCGAGCTTTACGAGGACAGGCTGCATATTTTCCGCGCAGCGCTTCAGGGCAAACGCCGGGTGGGCCGGTTCGGCCTGATGACCGGGGAGCTGGAGTTCAGCCAAGGGCTCGACATCTTTAATGCCGGCGGAGGCTCGCGCCTTGATGGCGAAGCCGAGTTCTCAAAAATCACTTTCTCTGGGCTTTACGCAACGCCGCTTGTCAAAGGCGTCGTTGCCCGCGTGGGAACAGAAGCCCAGTGGGCGAACAATCCGCTGCTGTTCACGGAAGAATTCGGTGTCGGCGGCGGCAAGTTCGGCCGCGGCTACGATTTCGGCGAAGTCCTTGGTGAGAATGGCGTCGCGGCTTATCTCGAGCTTGCACGTCCATTCCAGTTTGATGGGCTTCTGGAGCGGGTCGAGCCCTATATTTATGGCGATGGCGGCACGACCTGGAATGAAGGGGCCGGTCTCACGGCGGACGGAACTGTCCTCTGGTCCGCGGGCGGCGGTATGCGGCTTTATGGTCGGGCTGGGTGGCGTCTTTCATATGAAGCGGCAATGCCGCTCTCTGATGCGCCCTATACGCTGGACGATTACTACGTCCGGCATCGGTTGGACCTTTCCTTCAACCGATAGCAGTAATGTGGATAACTTTGATCTGGAAAACTTCCGGAACTGATACAGTCGTTTGACCTAAATCACGATGAGCTCGGCGGCTTCGTCTAGCTTCCGCATATGCAAACGCACTGGCAAAAATATCTCGGCGCAAACATTCCGCGCTACACGAGCTACCCTTCAGCACTTGGTTTCTCGAGCGATGTGGGTGCCGCTGCGTATGAGAACTCTCTTAAGAAGATCGGCCAGTATGAGCCGATCTCTTTATATATGCATATCCCTTTCTGCCATCAGCTCTGCTGGTACTGCGGCTGCAATATGCGTGTGGAAAACCGCTATGAGCGGATCTCCCCCTATGTCGAAGCGCTGAGCCGCGAAATTGAGATGGTCAGTGAGCGCCTCGGCGGGCGCGGCTATATCAGCCATGTCCATTTCGGGGGCGGCACGCCGAACACGCTCCATGCAGCTGATATAGAACGGCTGATTACCGGCATCGAAGAGCATTTCGGTCTTCGCGACGAGACGCCTGTCGCGATGGAGATCGACCCGCGGCTTTGCTCAGATCTTCAGGTCGCCCAGCTCGTTAAGATGGGGATTAAGCGCTTCAGCATGGGGCTTCAGGACTTTGATCCTGAAGTGCAGACCGCCATCAATCGGGTACAGAGCTATGAGATGGTCAAGAACTGCTTTGACCTTCTGAGAGGGGCCGGCGTTCGCGATATCAGCGTCGATCTCCTTTATGGACTACCCCATCAGCGGCTAGAGACATTCCGCCAAACAGTCGAACAGGTGATCGAGCTAAGGCCTGAGCGAATCTCCCTGTTTGGTTATGCCCATATGCCGGCACGCATTCGTCATCAGCGGATGATACCGGAAGATCACATGCCCAGCCGGGAGATGCGCACCGTCATCTCCGTTGATGCGGCCAAGCTCTTTGAAGAAGCGGGCTACGACCGAATCGGCTTCGATCACTTCGCGCTGCCGGACACGCCGATCGCTATTGCGGCTCGCGAGCAGCGCCTAAACCGGAATTTTCAGGGCTTCACTGAAGACAGGGCGCGGAACGTCCTGGGCTTCGGGGCGAGCGCAATCTCAACTGTGCGCGGCCTTATCGTGCAGAATGCCAAAGAAATCCCGGCATATATGAAGCCGATTGAGCAGGGTGAGCTGCCGACCGAACGCGGCCTTATCGCGACGGAAATCGAAGAAGCGCTCGGGGAATGGCTCAAGCGCCTGCTGTGCGACATGCGCGGAAATCTGAACCAATATCTTAAAATCATTCAGGCGGACGGTCCTGCAAGAGAAGAGATCTTCAGTACACTTACGCCATTTGAGAAGGATGGAATTGTTTACTATGACGGCGATGACATCGTCATTGCCGAGGACGCAAAGGCCCTGGTTCGTTCTGTCGCAGCGGCGCTAGACCCTCATGTTTCCAGTGAAATCCGGTATGCATCACCCGCAGTTTAGTAAGGCTCAGTGGTAGCAAGCATACGCACTTCGCGGTATGATGTGCGGTCAATAGTCATTTGAGTCTTATTAATGAAGCGCGATTGCGGCTTTTCATCTTCGACCCCGAATTTCTGCGCTCTATGTGATGCGCGGGAGCGGTCAGTCTGTGCAGAGCTCACGACAGAAGAGATGAAAGAGGTTTCTCAGACCATGGCGCATTTGCCGGTCAAGGAAGCCCAAACGCTGATCAAGGAAGGTGAGGGGAGTGAATTCCTCTTCGTCGTTGTCAGCGGCAGCTTCCGCATGGTCCGGATGCTCGAAGATGGTCGGCGTCAGATCGTCGGTTTCGCTTTTCCCGGTGATTACATCGGAATGGGTGAAGCTGTGGAAAACGACTACAGCGTCGAGGCTCTCGAACCGTCTCTCGTTTGCCGTTTCAGCCAGAAATATCTCGATGAAATGGCAGGGCGCCATGTCGGCATCAAAGACCGCCTGATTGCGAAAGGCAGGACTGAGCTTCACAAGGCCCAGGACCACATTGTCATTCTCGGCAAGCATAATGCTGAGGAACGGGTGATGACGTTCCTTCATATGCTGCGCAAACAGCTTGGCGGGGACGAGATTTATCTCTCCATGTCCCGTCAGGACATCGCGGACTATCTTGGCCTTAGGCTTGAGACCCTCAGCCGTACCCTGACCAAGCTCAAAAAGTCTGGCGACATTGCCAAACTCGAAGGTCGCATCGTCGAGCTCATCCCGCTGGCGGAGAGCGCCTGAGCAAATCTCCCGGTTTTTTCCGTTCGCACAGGCAAGGTGCATGACATCCTCCTGAGAATACGGGGCGTTCTTCATTTTCCTCTAATGGAAACTGAATATAGGTCGTACGCCCCTCGCTACAGACGGCGATCATGATCGTCCCGTCCGCGCTCACATTCGCGTGAGCGGCGGGGGCAGGCATCAAGATGGCCAGGACTCCCGCCAACCTGCCTATGAGGGGGAAGGAAGGGGCGGACATAAGGCTGGACGGTAAGTGCTTGGCCATGGCCATTCCCTAGCTGACCGTCAGATGCGGCATTTGACATGAGTCAAAACAGGCACTTTCGAGCCGTGGCACCTGAAATTTCAAAGATTGAAATTCGTGCGAAGGGGAACCAGCCCGTGTCATCGACATCAACCAGCCCTGCGCCACGCCCGAAAGGGGCGGTCGGTGTGGAAGTGCCGTTTCTTGCCGTCTTTCTGGGGATCGGCAGTCTCTTTTTCTTCCTGATTGCGGCGAACACGCCGGAAGCCGCGATGGAATTCCATGCGCTGGTCTTCATGGCTGCGTTCATGGCAGGGACATTCTCCCTACTGATGCATATCCAGTCGGGGCGTCAGATCCGGCAGGACGTCTACAATATGAATATCGTGAAGGTGGGGGTCTTCATGTCCGCCTTCTGGGGGATTGCCGGTTTTCTTGTCGGGGTGATCATCGCCAGCCAGCTGGCATTCCCCAACCTACTTTATTTTGAGAACCTTCCCTGGACGAACTTCTCGCGCCTGCGGCCGCTGCATACCTCCGCTGTTATCTTTGCTTTTGGGGGCAGTGTACTGCTGACAACGTCGTTCTATGTGGTGCAGCGGACCTGCCGGGCGCGTCTCTTTGGCGGGATGCTGCCCTGGGCGGTCTTCTGGGGATACCAGCTCTTCATCGTGATTGCCGCAACCGGCTATCTAATGGGGATTACCCAGTCCAAGGAATATGCCGAGCCCGAATGGTATGCGGATTTGTTCCTCACCATTGTCTGGGTCGGCTATTTGCTGGTCTTCCTCGGGACGATGTGGAAGCGCAAAGAGCCTCACATCTATGTCGCGAACTGGTTCTATCTCGCCTTTATCCTGACGATTGCGATGCTGCACATCGTCAACAATCTGGCGATGCCGGTCTCGATGTTTGAAAGCCGATCCTACCAGCTCTTTGCTGGTGTGCAGGATGCGCTGACCCAGTGGTGGTACGGCCATAATGCGGTGGGCTTCTTCCTTACCGCCGGCTTCCTCGGGATCATGTATTACTTCATTCCGAAGCGGGCGGAGCGTCCGGTCTATTCCTACCGTCTGTCGATCGTGCACTTCTGGACCCTGATCTTCATCTATATCTGGGCCGGCCCGCACCACCTTCATTACACCGCGCTGCCCGAATGGGCGCAGACCCTCGGGATGACGTTCTCGGTCATGCTGTGGATGCCCAGCTGGGGCGGCATGATCAACGGCCTGATGACCCTCTCTGGGGCATGGGACAAGCTGCGGACGGATCCTGTCATCCGCATGATGATCGTCTCGGTCGCCTTCTACGGCATGAGTACCTTCGAAGGCCCGTTGATGTCGGTTCGCGCCGTCAACTCGCTCAGCCACTATACCGAATGGGGCATCGGCCACGTGCATTCGGGCTCGCTCGGCTGGGTCGGTTATATCAGCTTCGGCGCGCTTTATTGCCTGACCCAATGGGTGTGGAAGCGCAAACAGCTTTATTCGAACACCCTCGTCGAATGGCATTTTTGGATCTCGACCATCGGCATCCTGCTCTACATCACTGCGATGTGGGTCGCCGGGATCACCGAAGGTCTGTGGTGGCGCGCCTATGACGAGTTCGGCTTCCTTCAGTACTCGTTCATTGAGACCGTCGAAGCCAAGCACATCCCCTATATCATCCGTGCTGTCGGGGGGCTGATGTTCCTCGTGGGTGCCATGATCATGTGTTTCAACCTCTACATGACCGCAAAAGGCCGTGTTCGGAAAAGCGAACGTCATGCAGACGACGTCTCCCCGGATGTCGCCGCGGTCCCGGCAGAATAAGAAGAGGAACAGGTAAATGTTGAACCGTCACAAGTTTCTCGAACGTCACTCTGGTCCACTTATCGCGGCGATCCTGGTCGTCGTATCGATCGGCGGCATCGTGGAAATCGCGCCTCTCTTCTATGTGGAGAACACAATCGAAGAGGTCGAAGGGGTTCGTCCCTATACGCCGCTCGAACTGGCCGGCCGCGACATCTATATCCGGGAGGGCTGCTATGTCTGCCACTCCCAGATGATTCGCCCCCTGCGCGATGAGGTCGAGCGTTATGGTCACTACTCACTCGCCGCGGAGAGCATGTATGACCACCCCTTCCAGTGGGGCTCGAAACGAACGGGGCCTGATCTTGCGCGTGTGGGCAAGAAATATTCAGATGACTGGCATCGTCAGCACCTGATCGATCCGCGCAGCTTGGTGCCGGGCTCTGTCATGCCGCCTTACGCTTTTCTTGAGACAACAACCCTCAATGATAGCCGGATCGGCGCCAAGATGGTCGCCAACCGCCGGGTTGGGGTTCCTTATACGGATGAGCAGATTGAGTCGGCGCAGGACGACCTTCGCCTTCAGGCTGGCTACCCTTACGCAGAAGATTTCGAGGGCTTTGAGGCCCGTTGGCCCGGTGTCGAAACACCGTTCCTTGCGGACAACAAGAAGGTCACCGAAATGGATGCCCTTATCGCCTATCTTCAGGTGCTCGGCACGATGGTGGATTTCTCTACCTTCGATATCGAAACCGTCGACAATCAGCGGTGATCAGCATGCATGTCTTTCTTTCAAACCTCGCCCAGACGTTCGGCCTTTTGCTGTTCATTCTGGCTTTCGTCCTTGTCCTGATTTACGCGCTGGCGCCCGGCAACAAATCCAAATTTGACCGCGCCAGCCAGCTCCCGCTTGAGGAGGATACTGAAAATGACCACGTCTGATAACGGCCATCACGAACCTGACATTGATGATCACAGCGGTATTGAGACGACCGGCCATGAATGGGACGGGATCAAGGAGCTCAACAACCCGCTGCCGCGCTGGTGGCTGATCATCTTTTACGTCACGATTGCGTGGGCGTTCGTCTATTACATCTTCATGCCGAGTTTTCCGGGGCTGAAGGGGATCCGCAATCACTCTGAGCGGGTGAATGTGACCGAAGACCTCGCTACTTTGCGAGAAGCACGTAGCGAGCTGGCATCGCGTCTCCTGACGACCGCGTCGCTGGAGTCGATCGAACAAGACAATGAGCTGCGCCAGTTCGCCATGGCGGCAGGCAAATCAGCATTCGGCGACAATTGCGCGACCTGCCACGGCGTGGGCGGGGTCGGCTATCCCGGTTATCCCAGTCTTGCCGACGATGTCTGGCTCTGGGGCGGTACGCTCGATGATATTCGTCTGACGATCACCCACGGCATTCGGTCTACGGATGAAGATGCTCGTTTTTCTCAGATGCCAGCTTACGGCGAACAGGGGATGTTGTCGGGTGATCAGATCAATGATCTTGCGACATACGTTCTCAATTACTCAGAACCGCAAGTGAATGAGGAAGCTCTGGCCCGTGCGGAGCCGCTCTTCCAGCAACAGTGCTCGATCTGCCACGCAGAAGACGGCACCGGCGACCGGTCACAGGGCGCACCGAACCTGACTGATGCCGAATGGCTCTACGGTGGCGACTATGCGACGATCCGCGCACAGATATGGAATGGCCGCAATGGTATCATGCCGAACTGGGGCGAGCGTCTCGATGACGCGACCATCGCCTCGCTGGCCGTCTATGTGCATTCTCTCGGCGGCGGGGAGACCTCCCCTCAGGCTTCGCTTGAAACCGGCGAGCCGGAGAATATTCAGTAGGCTGTCATGCCTTTTGATGGATCGGAACATATGTCAGAGGTCAGTGCAGCGCCCGAGAGGCTTTATGCGAAGCGTGAGGCGGTGCACCCCCAGCTTGTTCATGGCAAATACCGGTTCACCAAATGGCTGGTCCTGTTTGCGACGCTCGGGGTCTATTACTTCCTGCCTTGGCTACGCTGGCCGCGCGCGGCGCATGAGCCGCAGCAGGCGGTGCTGGTCGATTTCGAAGGCGCGCGGCTCTATTTCTTCAATATCGAGATCTGGCCGGATGAGTTCTATCTCGTCACCGGCATTCTCGTTCTCTCCGCGTTGGCATTGTTCTTTGTCACCTCGGTCTGGGGGCGTCTCTGGTGCGGCTATGCCTGTCCGCAGACAGTGTGGACGGATCTTTTCATCGCGGTTGAGCGCATGGTGGAGGGTGACCGGAATAAACGGCTCCAGCTCGCCAAAAAACCCTGGACCGCGGACAAGATCCTCAAGAAAGTCACCAAGCATTCGCTCTGGCTCCTGATCGCCATGGCGACCGGCGGGGCGTGGGTGCTTTATTTCCATGATGCGCCCACCGTCATCTCGAAATTCTTTGTCGGTCAGGCCCCGGCCAGCTCCTATCTTTTCGTTGGGGTGCTGACCTTCACGACCTATTCGCTGGCCGGCCTGATGCGCGAGCAGGTCTGCACCTATATGTGCCCCTGGCCGCGCATTCAGGGCGCGATGACCGATGATAAGACCTTTGCCGTTGGCTATTACGCCTTGCGCGGGGAGCCGCGCGGCAAGCACAAAAAAGGTCAGGACTGGTCAGAGCTTGGCGACTGCATCGATTGCCATGCCTGCGTCACCGCCTGTCCCATGGGCATCGACATCCGCGACGGGGACCAGCTTGAATGCATCAATTGCGGGCTCTGCGTTGATGCCTGCGACACGATGATGAAAAAGGTCGGCCTGCCCAAGGGACTGATCGCCTATGGTGCCGATTACCGCGACGTGAAGGATCCCAAGGCCCGACGCCGCTGGCCGCAGATCATTCGTCCCCGGACGCTTTTTTATGCTGGCGTGACGATTCTCGCATCCGCGATCATGCTGTTCGGCCTGACCGGCCGGTCGAGCCTTGAATTCGGGGTCGAGCGGGACCGGGCGCCGGCCTTTACCCGCCTGTCCGATGGCTCGATCCGCAATGCGATCACCGCGCGCGTGCTCAACAAGCAGAGTGAGACCCATCCTTTCACCATCGAGATTGACGGGCCCGAAGGGCTGACCACCGCCGCAGTCGGCTACGAGATCGAGGATGGCCAGATCCATTTCGATGTCGCTCCCGACAAGCAGATCCGGCTGCGAATCTTTTTGACAATGCCGAAAGGCGAGGGGGATGGCGATGAGATCACCGTCACCCTCACGGATGACGTCACCGGCGAAACATCGAGCGAAAGCCTCGGCTTCCTTGGTGGCAGCCGGAGATAGGGAAAGCTGTAGGAATGTCCGACATGGCAAAGGCTGAAAAACCATTCGAGCTGACCGGCAGGCATGTGCTCTTTGCGGTGATAGCCTTTTTCGGCATCATCATCGCGGTCAATTTTCTCTTCGTGAAACTCGCGGTACAGAGCTTTCCCGGCGAGCAGGTCGAGAAAAGCTATTATCAGGGTCTCAACTATAATGAGACGCTGGCAGAGAAGGCCCGGCAGGCTGAACTCGGCTGGCGCTTCCAGCTCGTCAACGGCACCGCCGGGGCGGGCGCGCCGCTGGAGATCATCCTTCTCAACCGTGAAGGCCGCCCCGTCGTCGATGCCGTCCTTGAGGGCGAGCTTGCCCGCCCGACCAGCGATGAAGGTCTGCAACAGCTTGGCTTCACCCATCTGGGCGAAGGTCGTTACCGCAGCGATGTTGAAGGGCTTGCCCCCGGCGCGTGGGACCTTACCTTGAAGGCACGAGAAGAAGTGGAAGGCGAGATCATGCTGTCCGCGACCACACGGATGCTCGTGCGATGAAACCGGCTCCCGACACAGGCTGCCCTTCGGGCCTCGCACCGGCAGAAAACGAAACCAGCGCCCCGGACCCGGCGGCTTTCGTGCGCAAGCGCGAGGGCGGCAAGGAGCTGGAGCTTTATGTCCGCGGCGCCAAATGCGCAGGGTGTATCTCCAAGATCGAAAAGGCGGTGACGGCGCTCGACGGTGTTGAAGAGGCCCGCCTCAACCTCTCGACCGGCAAGCTGCATGTCCGCTGGCAGGGCGGCCTTGCGCCCGCCCGCGTGACCTCAGCCGTGGCGGAGCTTGGCTATGGGGTCACCCCCTTTGATCCGGTGGCGGCGGAAGAGGAAAAAGATGCCTACGGACGGCTTCTCATCCGCTCGCTCGCGGTGGCGGGCTTTGCGGCGGCCAATATCATGCTGCTCTCGGTCTCGGTCTGGGCGGCCAATGGCGGCGAGATGGGCGAGGCCACACGGCGGCTCTTCCATCTGATCTCCGGGCTGATCGCGATTCCGGCGGCGCTTTATGCCGGCCGGCCCTTCTTTTCCTCCGCATGGGGCGCGCTCAAGCAGGGCCACGCCAATATGGACGTGCCGATCTCGCTCGCCGTCTTCCTTGCGCTCGGGGTTTCCCTGTCCGAGGCGCTGATGGGCGGCGTCCACGCCTATTTCGATGCAGCGGTGATGCTGCTCTTCTTCCTTCTGATCGGTCGATGGCTCGATCATCATCTGCGCAACAAGGCACGGTCGGCGGCGCGGGATCTGCTGGCGCTTCAGGCAACGACCGCGACCCGGCTGGATGCGGGCGGCCATGCCGTCTCTGTCACGTCCAAGGATATCGCGCCGGGCGACCGGCTGCGGCTTGGCGCGGGCGACCGGGTGCCGGTCGATGTCACCGTGCTCGAAGGTGAATCGGACGTGGACGTTGCATTGCTGACGGGCGAGCCCATCCCGATCACCGCAAAGCCGGGCGACCGGCTGTCAGGCGGCGCGGTCAATCTCTCCCATACCCTGATCGTGCGGGCAGAGGCCGATGTCACAAGCTCGCTGGTCGCTGATCTCGTCCGCCTTGTGGAGGCCGGGCAGCAGACCAAGGGCCGCTTCACGATCCTCGCCGATCGGGCGGCGCGCGCCTATGTGCCGATCGTCCATACGCTCGCGGCCGTGACCTTTGCGGGCTGGCTCTTCTTCGGGGCCGGGGTGCGTGAGGCGATCATGGCGGCGACCGCCGTCCTCATCATCACCTGTCCGTGTGCGCTTGGTCTGGCGACCCCGGCGGTGCAGGTCGTCGCCACGGGTCAGCTTTTCCGCCGCGGCATTCTGGTGAAAAGCGGCGATGCCCTCGAACGTCTCGCCGCTGTCCGGCATGTCGTCTTTGACAAGACCGGCACGCTGACAAGGGGCCAGCTTTCATGGCTCAATCCGGATGCGCTGGATACGGATCAACTGTCGTCTGTGGCCCAGCTTGCGCGCGCCAGCCGCCATCCTATCGCGCGGGCCATCGTCGTCCATGCGGGCGGCGGCCCGGTCGCTGATACGGTCGATGAATATGCCGGTCTCGGCGTCAGAGGGACAGTCGAGGGCCGGGAGATCCTGCTCGGGCGGGCGGAATTTGTCGGGGCCGAAGATCCGGGTCAGGCCGCAGGTCCCATGGCGTGGGTTCGTATTGGCGAGACTGCGCCCATCCAGCTTCGTTTTGCTGATACGCTCCGCAAGGACAGTATCCGGACGATTGAAAATCTCAAAGAAGCGGGCCCTACCGTATCGCTTCTCTCCGGTGACCGCGCGGCCTCGGTCGAGGCGATTGCGCGTGAGACCGGGATTGATGACTGGACCGCCGAAGTCACCCCGCAGGACAAGGCGGAAGTCCTCAAATCCTATGAGACACGCGGCATCATGACCGCCATGGTCGGGGACGGCATCAATGACGCGCCCGCCATGGCCCATGCCGGCGTCTCGCTGTCGCCGGGCACGGCGGCCGATGCCGCTCAATCCGCCGCCGATTTCGTCTTTCAGGGGGAGGAGCTTTCGGCGATTATCGAGGCGCGCGGCATGGCGCTGCGCTCCAAACGGCACATTCTTCAGAATTTCGCCTTCGCCGCAGCCTATAATCTCGTTGCCGCGCCGCTTGCCATGGCGGGGATCGTCACCCCTCTGATTGCCGCGCTCGCCATGTCGGGCTCATCGCTGATCGTCACGCTCAATGCGCTGCGGCTCGCGGGTGGAAAGAAGGCAACATGACCGGGCTTCTCTTCCTTATCCCGATTGCGCTGCTGATGGGCGGTGTTGCGGTGGCGGCCTTCATGTGGTCGCTCAGCAATGGTCAGTATAATGACCCTGAGGGCGCGGCGAGCCGCATCCTGCTCGACGATGACCTCGAAGAGCAGGAGGAGCTGGAGCGTCAGTCGCCGAATGCCTCGCGATAGCCATGCCATGTGGCAAGGCCGATTAGCGGGAAGAGCAGGATAAAGCCTAAGAGGAATGTTGCGGCACTGATCGCAACGCTCGCTGCAATGATCCACGCCCATAACAGCATCGGCTTGGGCTGGGCGATCACCGCATTGACGCTGGCGCCAATAGCGGTGGCAAAATCGACATCCTTATCCATCAGCATGGGGATCGAAAACGCCGTGATCGCAAAGATCGAAAAGGCGATGATCCCGCCGACAATCGTCCCGATGGTCAGGAGTGACAGCCCCGGCAGCGTGCCGAGCGCAAAGCTCGTGAACTCACCGGGCGCGATATACTGGCCGCCGGCGAACATCACGAGCAGCCCCAGCGCGCACAGCGTCCAGATAAAGAGCCCGAAGAGCAGCATGACCCCCAGATAGGCAACTCCGATCGGGGCTGCGGCCTTCACGAACAGAACATCACGCCAGCCGGGCAGTCGGCCTGCCTCGATCTCTCGCGCATAGGCGTAAAGCCCGGCAGCCATCAGCGGGCCAACCAATGCAAAGGCGCCAACTGCGACCGGCACGGCGGCTGTCATGCCCATAAGGCTGAGCCCCAAAACGATGGCATAGCCGAGCGCGACGAAGAGGACGCCATAGCCCGCGGCGAGGAGAGGGCGTTTCTGGTAATCGGCCCACCCCTTTTCCAGCCATCGCCAAGGCGCAGTGGCGGAGAGTTTTTTCGCCATGGGAATGGAGTTACCGGAACTGGAAATCGACTCTGCCGTATTGGGTGTCACCTGTTCCTCCTCAATATTTTTGTCTCGTATTTTTATAGCCGTTTTTTCCGCGAATGTACGCATTTCATTTGATCTGGATCAAATGCTTGCTGCATCGCGGCGTTATCGAGGCGAGGCATTCTTTATGGTTAGGAGAACGAAATGCTTCGTGCAGCACTTATCGGAACAGCGGCCATCGGGGCCATGACCTCAGTTGCAGCCGCAGAGCAAGGGGACTGGATCGTCCGTGGGCGGGCCATTCTCGTTTCGCCACAGGAAGACGCATCCGGCGTCGAGCCGGCCTTCCCGAATGGCTCGGTCGAGGTTGAAGATGCGGTCGTACCGGAGCTTGATTTCACTTATTTCCTGACACGGAATGTCGGGGTGGAACTCATCCTTGCGACCAGCCCGCATGATCTTGAAGGCACAGGTGACCTGGAAGGTCTCGGCAAGATCGGGGATGTCTGGGCGCTGCCGCCGACCCTGACTCTGCAATATCACTTCCAGCCTGAGGCGAAGGTTCGTCCTTACGTTGGTGTCGGGTTCAACTACACCATCTTCTATAATGAGGATGCGACCTCCAGCCTGAACAACGCCATTGGCGATACCTCGATCAGCCTTGACGAGAGCTTTGGCGTCGCCGTGCAGGCAGGTGTCGATGTCGATGTTTCCGAGAACTGGTTCGTCAATGCGGACATCAAATGGATCCAGATCGATACCACCGCGACCCTGAACACCGGCGGGTCGATCAACAAGGTCGATGTCGAGCTTGATCCGATCGTGGCCGGTATTGGTCTCGGCCGCCGATTCTAAGGTCTTAACCTCCCTGACTCACCCAGATTGGGATAATCTCCCAATCTGGGCCTTTTCTTGTGTGGAATTTGGGAGCACAATCGCTGCGGACGGGTGTATGTATGAACCTGATCCAGTGAAGGGGTGGCTCCATGTTCGACAAACTGTTCCGCGAGCATCCGGCGACAGTCGGTGAGTCTTATACGGAGCATTTGCGACAGGCACTCGGATTCTCTCTCAGCCTTCTCTTCGCTGGATTAGCCTGCCTCGTGCATGCTTTCATTCCGGGTCTCTGCAAGACGACCGGCAGCCAGAAAATCCGTGAACTGCATGAGCGGATGGTGACCCACCGGCATGAGCAGACACCCAATCGCCGCGCGGCGCGTCAGGTCTCTCGCGACACGGTGTAGGAGGGCTCAGCTCTCTTCGACCGGCACGGCGGTCGTGTTCTTGATGTCTTCCATAGCAAACGAAGCCGACACATCGAGCAGGGGGCCGATTTTGACGATCTCCTTATAGATCTCGTCATAGTGCCGAACGTCCCGCACCACCAGTTTGGCCATGTAATCGACATCTCCTGACATGCGGTAGAACTCGACGACTTCCGGGCGCGACACGATCTGACTGACGAATTTCTTATACCAGTCGGCGCTGTGCTCACGTACACGGAGGATGGCAAAGACGGTGAGGGGATAACCCAGCTTCTCAGCGTCAAAGACCGCGACACGAGCTTTGAGGACACCCTCATCCTCCATCGTCTTGATGCGCCGCCAGCAGGCATTTTGCGAAAGGCCGACCATCTCGCCGACCTTCTGAATCGAAAGGCTCGCATCCTTCTGCAGGATGTCGATGATGCGGCGGTCGATTGCGTCGAGTTTGGGGGGCGTGCTCATGTCCCCCTCTTAGGCCGATGCGGACCGGATAGGCGAGAGGGGCCGTGCGGCCTAGTCGCTACTCTGCGAGCTGCAGGATCAGGCAATCCGTGCCGGATTTTTTCAGCGCGGTGCAGGAGGCGGAGGCCTCGTTCTCGGTCAGCCGCGTGAAACGGGCGCGATAGACCGGGTCTTTCTCTTTCTGCGCGATATTCACCTCGCGGCCGGCATCGGGCCAGACGGCGCGGATCGTATCCTGCGTCCGGTGGATCTGCTCGATCGCCTGCGGTTGCGATTTGAACGCGCCGACCTGAACGATCCAGTTACGGACGAGATCAAGGTCAGCATCGCCTTCACCGATGGGACCTGTGTCGGCAATGCCGGGCTCGGTCGGCGCCATCAGAGCGGCAAGCTGGGTCGATTGGTCTGCCTGCGCCGTCACTGGCAACAGGCTGGAAACATCGCCGCCAGCGAGAGCGGAGGGCGCGGCGCTCGCTTTGACCGAAGCGAGAAGAACAGGTGCTTCTTCAATCCGGTCCGGGCGCAGGCCCGGAACAGGGCGCACACTGTGAATTGATTTAACGAGGGTCGGGCGCTTCTCGATCGCGTCGAACGCATTCGAGAGGATCAGCTCCATGTGGTTGTTGCGGGTCGTGCCTGAGCGTCCACCAAGCACAATGCCGATCAGGCGATGGCCGTCACGTTCGGCAGTCGTTGAGAGGTTATAGCCCGAGGCGCGGGTATAGCCGGTCTTGATGCCGTCAGCGCCTTTATAATGCTGGGTCACCTTGTTGTGGGATTTATAGGTCCGGCCATCCCACACGAATGAGTCGTCGTCGAAATAATGGAAATATTGCGGGAAGTCCTGAACCAGCCGCTGGGAGAGGGTGGCCATGTCGCGGGCGGTCGTGCGCTGGCGTGTATCGGGCAGGCCTGAGGCGTTCCGGAAGGTCGTGCGGCGCATGCCGATCTGGCGCGCCTTGCTCGTCATCTTGGCGGCGAACTGGCTTTCTGTCCCGCCGAGCTTTTCAGCAACGGCAGTCGCCACGTCATTCGCAGATTTGATGACCAGCGCCTGGATCGCGGTTTCGACATCGATTGTGGTGCCCTGTTTGATGCCGAGCTTGGATGCCGGCTGCAATGCGGCGCGTTTTGAGACAGGGATCTTGTCCGTCAGCTTTATCTCGCCAGTCTCGAGCGCCTCAAACAACATGTAGAGCGTCATCATTTTGGTGAGGGACGCAGGATAACGTGTTTCGTTTGAGTACCGGTCGAAAAGAACGTCGCCTGTCTCTGCATGGATCACATAGGCGGCGTATTTGGGGTTTGCCGAAGCTACGCCCACGCTGCAGGTCATGACAGCGAGGATACTCAGAAGAATTCGGCGGGGCTGAAATCTGTACATAAACCTACGAGTCACGGGTCGCCTGCCACGATGTTACAATATACACAATCACGGCCGGTGGGCATCTGTAAATGCGTCCACAATATGGTCGCGATCCTCACTAAAGGGTTAATCGGGTTTAAGGATTCCCTTCGTCCCTGACATTGCAGGGGCTGTGCCGTGTGACCACCCGCTCTGATTTTTGTGCGCCGCACAATTTCCCTTGACGAGGTGGGGGAAGCGCCTTATGTTGCATTGCAGCATAGCGATGTGGCCTCTCCGACGGGAACTGGGGATCACAACGCTTTGAGTCCCTCAGGTTCCAGTCTGGGGCGAAGAGTAGCGTGATTCACCGGCCGAAAATCATCCATTGATGAGGTTGGCCACAAACGAAATTGAGTGAGGATAACCATGAGCACTACACGGAAAAGCACGAAGGCAGCTTCCGACGCTGCCACCGAAGCCACCAAAACCGCGCAAGCCGCCGTCAATGATGGCATCGAGCGCATGACCCAAGGCATGTCGAAAATCGGCTCCTTCGGTCAGGAAAATGTCGAAGCCATGATCGAATGCGCAACGACCGTCGCCAAAGGCGTCGAGAAAATCGCAGCCGAGAACGTCGAATATGCCAAGTCGCAAATGGACGCCGGCACCGACAAATTCCAGGCGCTCTCGAAAGCCAAGACGCCGCAAGAATTTTTTGAAGCCCAGTCCGAACTGTTCCGCACGTCGATGGAACAGCACATTGGTCAGGTCAACAAGGTCTCTGACATGTGGGTTGCTGCAGCCCGCGACGCCGCTCAGCCGCTTTCCAAGCGCTATTCGGCTTTCGTCGAGATGATGCAGACCCGCTAATCGCGACTGACATCAACGAATTCTAGAGACCCCTGCCGCAGAAATGCGGTGGGGGTTTCTTTTTATTCCGTCACGACCGGACCGGGTTAAACGTGATAAGGTTGCAGGCGAGGGTCGAACCCCCAAATAACCGCTTTCGGGATTGTTCTGACGAAAAGGAATTCGATGACCACCTGGATGATGAGCGATGATGGTGACCAGGATGATGACGGCCGCGGTGGCAGCGGCGTCAGCACGATTACGCGCACCTCACCGCGGACCAAGCGGCCATCCCTCTACAAGGTCCTTTTGCTCAATGATGACTATACGCCCCAGGAATTCGTGGTCTGGCTGCTCGAGGCGGTCTTTCACAAGGGGCATGACGAGGCGCATCAGATCATGATGCATGTCCATAATACCGGCGTCGGGATTTGCGGGGTCTATACCTATGAGGTGGCCGAGACCAAGGTTGCCCAGGTGCTGGAACTTGCACGGCGGAACGAACATCCCCTTCAATGCACGATGGAGCGTGAATGATGGCGACTTTCTCTGAAAACCTCGAACGGTCTATTCACCGCGCCATTGCGCTCGCAACGGAGAAAAAGCAGGAGCTCGCAACGCTTGAGCACCTCCTTTATTCGCTGACGGAGGATCCGGACGCGAAAGCCGTCATGGAAGCCTGTGATGTCGATATCGAGGAGCTGCGCGAACAACTCATCGAATATATCGACGAGGATCTCGAAAAGCTCCGGGTCGAGGATGCGGATGACGCCAAGCCGACGGCCGGGTTCCACCGGGTGGTCCAGCGCGCGCTGATTCATGTCGAAACCTCCGGCCGCTCCGAAGTGACGGGGGCGAACATTCTCGTCGCCATCTTCGCCGAGCGCGAGAGCCATGCGACCTTCTTCCTCAATACCCACGGCATGACCCGCTATGATGCGGTGAACTACATATCACACGGCCTGCCGAAGAATGGCGCGCCTGCGCCGGGCCGCTCGCCGCGCGGTGTCGAAGAGGATGAGGAGTCCGCGACAAAACAGGGTCCGCAGGCGCTTGAGGCGTATACGGTCGATCTCAATGCGAAAGCCCGCAAGGGCAAGATCGACATCCTTGTCGGCCGCGAAAAAGAGGTCGAACGCGCGATCCAGGTGCTGTGCCGCCGTCGCAAGAATAACCCGCTTTTCGTCGGTGACCCCGGTGTCGGCAAGACGGCGATTGCCGAAGGGCTCGCCCGCCGCATCGTCGATGAGGAAGTCCCCGAAGTGCTCGCCGAGGCGACGATCTTCTCGCTCGACATGGGCGCGCTGCTTGCCGGCACGCGCTATCGCGGCGATTTCGAGGAGCGCATGAAGGCGGTCCTCAAAGAACTCGAAGCCCATCATGATGCGATCCTCTTCATTGACGAGATCCACACCATCATCGGCGCGGGCGCGACATCCGGCGGGGCGATGGATGCCTCGAACCTCCTCAAACCGGCGCTGCAGGCGGGCTCGCTCAAATGCATGGGTTCGACCACCTTCAAGGAATACAAGCAGCATTTCGAGAAGGACCGGGCGCTTTCCCGCCGCTTCCAGAAGATCGACATTGTCGAGCCGAGTATTCAGGACACGATTGAAATCCTGCGCGGCCTGCGGCCTGCGTTCGAGGATCATCACAATCTGACCTATTCGGACGAAGCCATCGTCACGGCGGTCGAGCTGTCAGCGAAATACATGACCGACCGGCGCCTGCCGGATAAAGCGATTGACGTGATCGACGAGGCCGGTGCCCGCCAGATGCTTTATAAGCCCGAAGACCGGGTGAAGCAGATCGGCGTGCATGAGGTCGAGGAAATCGTCGCCCAGATGGCGCGTATCCCATCCAAAACCGTCTCGAAATCCGATACCGAGCGCCTCAAAAACATGAATGAGGATCTCAAGCGCGTCGTCTACGGACAGGATAACGCGATTGAGCAGCTGACCGCGGCAATCAAACTCAGCCGCGCAGGGCTTCGCGAGCCTGACAAGCCCATCGGCTCCTATCTCTTTGCGGGCCCGACCGGGGTTGGTAAAACCGAGGTCGCTAAACAGCTCGCCAAAATGATGGGGGTCGAGCTTCTTCGCTTTGACATGTCCGAATATATGGAGCGCCATACGGTCAGTCGTCTGATCGGTGCGCCTCCCGGCTATGTCGGCTTTGATCAGGGCGGCGGGCTTCTCACCGATGCCGTTGACCAGAACCCGCATGCGGTCGTCCTTCTCGATGAGATCGAAAAGGCGCACCCGGAGATTTTCAACATTCTCCTGCAGGTCATGGATAATGGCTCGCTGACTGACACGCATGGCAAGAAGATCGACTTCCGCAATGTCATCATTATCATGACGACCAATGCGGGCGCGTCCGATGCGGCGAAGAACGAGATCGGCTTTGGCCGCGGGAAGGCGACCGACCAGCAGAACCAGGCGATCGAGAAACTCTTCACGCCGGAATTCCGCAACCGCCTCGATGCGATCATCACCTTTGCCGGTCTGTCGAAACCGATTGTCGACCGGATCGTTGCGAAATTCGTCATGCAGCTTGAAGCCCAGCTTGCCGACCGCAATGTGACCTTCGAACTAACGGAGGAGGCGACCCGCTGGCTCTCAGAGCGCGGCTTTGATGAGGAGATGGGTGCACGTCCGCTCTCCCGCACCATTCAGGAACATATCAAAAAGCCGATTGCGGATGAAATCCTCTTCGGCCTTCTGAAAGAGGGCGGTATTGTCCGTGTGATGACCAAGAAAGAGGGCGAGAAAAAAGTTCTCGACTTCGAATTCATCCCCGAAGAGCCCAAGCGCGATCCGTCAACGGATGGCGGCGGCGATGGCGAGAAGGCCGAAGAAGAACGGGTGCGGTAATAATGGGTAGGGCGGCACGCCTAAAGCGATCCGCTCTACGGACGGTGAAACCAATCTCACCGCCCGCTCATCCCCGCGAAAGCGGGGATCTGCCTCTGAGGCGTGGTCTCTCCATCCGTCATCCCGCGGCTTGACCGCGGGACCCATGGGCAAGTCTTTCCAACCAAAACCATCGTCGCCCCGGGCGAAGCCCCGGGGCCCATCTCCGACATAATCCACCAATTCCGGCCGAGCGGTTCTGTGATGGACCCCGGCGTGCGGGCTCACACCCTTGCCGGGGTGACGCGGGCTGGATGAGCATAAGCGGAGAATGAAGCACGCTGGGCGCGCGCAACGCGCTGTGCTAGGTCTTCTCATCGATCATTCCGGGGGAGGCCGGAGGAATAAGGGACGTGCACGTCTTTTGCTGAAAACTGGCCGGCACACGGATCGAAACCGATGCCCGTACCTATATCCTGCTGCCCGCCCACCCGTATGATGCTGACTTCGCGAACGGGCTCCTCAATCAGACGATGGACGATTACGTCCGCGCGACCTGGGACAGTGAGGCCGATATCGAGGCCCAGCACAACCGCATCGCACTTGGCGGCACCCCGCTTTGGCCATATGCTCTGAGTGCACATTGCCTCAGGGGAGGGACATCATGAAAATTCTGCTTGGCGCTGGAGCACTCCTCCTCACCACCACGAACATGGCTGCCGCGCAGCACGACGCGGCCGACCAGTTCCCGCCACTCGTTCAGGCGGCGGTGCAGTCGCCAATCATTTTGCCCGTCTTTCCGGAGACGACCATCTCGCCGGAGGCGGAGCGTGTCCATGCGGCCATTCCGCTGGACCCGGTCAATGTGGCGCTGGTGTCGGTATTCGAGCGAGAGATTCGCCCCCACCGTCCGGCCTCAATCCGGGTGATCGTAATGAGCGGCGGCCGGGTTTCCCCCGACATGCGTCTTGTCGGCGCGTCTGCGGTGGGCGGCGGTCAGGTTTCGGCCGTCACCAATGGCAGTTTTACAGCCACCGTTAACGACATGGAGCAGCGACAATTGCGGCTGCTGCTTCAGTTTGCCGATGACGAGGGGCGCAAATCTTCCCGGGAAGTGCCGCTGGTCGTCCTGCCGCCGCCGCCGCCGAGCTCACGGGTTCTTGCGTTCTCGGGTGCGGAAATCGGCTGGATGTCCGCTGTCAGCGGCAGCACCGGGATGAAACTCTACGCTATCGGCTATTATGATAGCGCGCAGATATCGGAGTATAGTAACGCAGATTTTCCGTATAAGGAATTGCAGTTCTTTGCGACTGACACTCGCTCGCCGACGGGGGCGGAGCGTCTGGCTGGCCGCATGGTGGCAAACAAAAATACTAGCTGGCAGGCAGGGCTCCCCGGCATGGGGGTCAAGCGGGGAGACCTTGTGCGGGTCGTCGCCATATCTCATGAGCGGCGGGGCGCGCGTCCGCCAGAAGAAACCCTGCTCGTCTATCGCGTCCGATAAGCGAAAGCGGTCTGGCTGAGCATGTGCGGAGAATGATGTACGCTGGGCGCGCGCAACGCGCTGTGCTAGGTCTCCTCATCCATCTTTCCGAGGGAGGCAGGAGGAATAAGTGACGGGCACGTCCTTTGCTGAAAAACTGGCTGGCACACGGATCGAAACCGATGCTGGCGCCTATATCCTGCTGCCCGCCCGTCCGGATGATGCTGAATTCGCAAACGGGCTCCTCAAACAGACGATGGACAATTACGTCCGCGCGACCTGGGATGATGAGGCCGATATCGCGGCCTATTACGTCCGCAACGCGTTTGAAGGGCGGGCCGAAGACACGCTTGTTCTCTACCGTCAGGGCAAGGAGGGCCGCGAACCTGTCGGCGCCGTGACCGCGCACGCCCATCTGATATCCGATGGTGAAAAGGCGATCGATCTGGGGGAGATCCACCTTCTCCCCTCCGTGCAGGGACAGGGGCTGGGCCAGGCGATTATCTCCGAAATCATTGCCAAGGCGGCGCCCCTGCCGGTTACGCTGATGGTGCTGGAAGCCAATCCGGCCCGGCACCTTTATGAACGGTTAGGCTTTATCGTCGATCGTCCGGGGGAGGGTGACACGGCCCACCGATTGCATATGATAAGGCGTTAAGGGGCCGAAGGGACGGCTTGAGGGGGACAAGATCATGAACGCGAAACCCAACGCGCCGGCGCGCGCCAAGCGCAGCCGCGAGGATTGCATCCGTCCGTCAAGGAGCTTTTATCTCCGTAAATTCGGTCATCTGATGAATGCCATCCGGACAGAGCTGATCATTGTCGGGCTCTTTGTCGTCCTTATGACCTATGCCGGAAATCTCGCGGGCGATCTGGAATTTGTCGTAAAGGATGCCGTGCTCGCGGCGGTTCTCCTGATGCTGGCGACCGCCTTTACCGCCTATGACGTGATCGCGGGCGAAATTTTCATCACCGGGCGGGCTGGGAATTGTCCGAAGGAATGGCGCGTTAGGCCCATGATCGTTATTGGGCTTTTTATCCTTGAGCTGATGATGTTCATCGTCAATCTTGGCATCCTCTTGATGCCCCTGATGATTGTTCTGGATATCAATTTCATGGATGTCAGCGCGGCACAGATATTCGCGCTCGCGGCGATCTGGCACTTGATCAATGTGCTGTGGTATCTGGTCTCACCGGTTGAGCTGCGGGATTTCATCCGGCATGGCGGCTATGCGCTGATCAATGCAGCGCTGTTCCTCTTGATCTCCACCGATGCCTATAGCGCTCTTCCGATCATCGGCGGCTGGTCGCATGATATGATGACGGTCGCGGGCTACGCGATCATCGTCAGCATGATCTACGTCATCCAGATCCGCGGCTACATTGCTGAAAGCGCTGCTGCCGAAGCGGAGATGTAAGGGAGAAGGAGCGCAAGCGCCCCAACCGCGCCCGGAACTCATGCCCGGCTCGTGCATTGAATGCGCATGAGGAACGAGACACAAACCCGCCATCTTTTCTGGGCCACAAGCTCCGCCATGGCGGTCTTTACCCTGATGAGTTCAGCCCTCGCGCTCTATTTCGGTGCCCAGTCCTTCAGTGACAGCCCTGATCTGGCGCCAAAAGTCATCGCCGCTGCCGAGATCGGCACAGGATAGGGCGAGGAACCATTCACGCCCCCGCACGTTTCATCAACAGCATTTCAAGGAGGCTCCGCGCGATTTTCGCGGGAGATTGAAGACATGAATATTATTCTCTGGATTATTATTGGCGGCGTTGCCGGTTGGGGCGCTGAACAGGTCATGCATTCGAACCACGGTATCCTGATGAATATCCTGCTCGGGATTGTCGGCGCGGTCGTCCTTAACGCGATTCTGGCGCTGGCTGGTCTCGCGCTTGGCGGGATCCTGGGGCAGCTCATCGTTGCCTTTGCCGGTGCGTGCCTCCTGATCTGGCTCGGCCGCAGGCTGCGCCACGCGTAGGACTCTAATTCTACCCTCATGGTGGGCGGGAACCCCGGTGCCTCTGGCGCCGGGGTTTTTTGTCTGCACCCGTCCGCGGTGCGATAGGGTGCAGGCTTTTGCCTGTGCAGAGAAACGGCCCTCTAGTACCGGTTTAACACACTGAATTTCCATCATCTCTCCAATTCTTCATCTAGTGCCGCTTGATATTTTTGCGCTTTTGAACAATGTTCATGAACGATGTTCAATGGCTCGGGGAGAGAGCGATGCAGGATGTCTATCTGACCGCCGCCGGGGCCTGCCTGCCGGGTGCCCCGGTGCCAAATGACCGGATGGTGCGCCATATCGGCGTGCTCGATCCGCAGTCGGAACGGCTCGGCCGGTTGATCCTGCGCCACAACCGGATCGAGACGCGACATTACGCGCTGACCGAAACAGGGGAGGCGACCCATTCCAATGCATCGCTGGCAGCCACGGCCTTGCGCGATGCGATGGGCAATGGCGGCTACGGGATGGAGGAGCTGTCGCTTCTGGCGGCAGCAACGACGCAAGGGGACTTGCTTGTTCCCGGTCATGCCAGTGCCGTGCACGGAGAGCTGGGCGCAGGTCCGCTCGAAATCGCCAGCTTCCAGTCGGTCTGCGCCAGCTCAATGATGGCGGCGAAATATGCCGCGCTGTCGGTCGGCGCAGGCGAGGCGCGTCTGGCTGCCGCGACAGGATCTGAATTCTCTTCGCGCTGGTTCCGCCCGTCTTTTTATACCCCTGCGGAGGAATTGCTGCAGAATAAAGAGCATCGCATGGCGGCGGAGTTCCTGCGCTGGACGCTCTCTGATGGGGGCGGGGCGGTCCTGTTTGCGGACCGTCCGGGCGCAAGAACGCCGTCCTATAAGGTCGAGTGGATCACCCTTACCTCGCTCGCTGACCGGTTCGAGACCTGCATGATCGCAGGGCAGGGGCCGGAGCATCGCGAAGATTTACGGAACAGCTGGTCCTTCCATCCCGGTGGTCCAGCGGCAGCGGCCCGCGATGGCGCCATCATGCTTTATCAGGACATGGTGCTCCTCAAGCGGATCATCCGTGCCTGGGTCGGAGAATATCTCAAACTCGTTGATGGCGGGCGCGTCGATCCCAAAGGAGTCGACTGGCTGCTCTGCCACTATTCAGCGCATTCACTCCGGGAAGAGATCATCTCGCTCCTCAAGACTACGGGCGGCATGATCGATGAGGAGAAATGGTTCACCAATTTGCCAACGGCGGGGAATACGGGCTCGGCCTCGCTCTTCGTCATGCTCGATGAGTTCAACCGCAAGGGGCTTGCGCGGCCCGGCGACAAAATTCTCTGCATCGTGCCCGAAAGCGGGCGCGCCGTGATTTCCTTCATGATGCTGACGGCCCTCTAAAGGAGTAATTCCATGGCCTATGACACATTGCCTGAAGACAGCCTGACACAATCGGTGATGCGCCGTCTTGCGCTGGTCTGGATCGATTTCGAAGGCCGGCTGGAGCAGGTGCCGATCATCCGGCGGCTGAATGCTGGCCGGTTCACGCTCGAGGATTACCGCGCGCTCCTTCTCGATCTGCGCCAGCAAGTCGTTGATGGCGGCTGCTGGATCGCGCGCGCGGCCAGCCATGTCGATGCAAAGCATATTGATCTCCGCTCGCGCTTCATGCGCCACGCTGTCACAGAGCACCGGGATTTTCAGATGCTGGAGGCCAATTACGTGAATGTCGGCGGTGCAGCCGAAGACATCCGCCGGGGTCGGAAGAATATCGGCTCGGAGGCACTCTCCGCCTATATGTTCCATAAGGCGTCCCAACCGAACCCGTTCGATCTCTTGGGCGCGATGTTCATCATCGAAGGTCTGGGCAGCCGCAAGGCGACAGAATGGGGTACCGCCATTCGCGACACGCTCCACCTCCGAGACGATCAGGTCAGCTTCCTTCTCTATCACGGGGAGGAGGATGACGATCACCTTGCTGACTTTGAGAAATGGGTCACCCGGATCGTCCGGACATCGGAGGAGGGCGACGCGCTGGTCCGTACGGCCGAAGTCGTCGCCCGGCTCTATGCGCTGCAATTGGAGGAGGTCGGCCGTGGCTGAGCCGCTCCATGTGAAAACGCATGACCCGAAGGACCCTGATCCCTGGCACGCGCTGCTGCTCGATCAGTCGATCCCGATTGCGCAGGAAGCAAAAACGGCCCTTCTGCGTGGGAACCAGAGCCGGTCTCGGCGTTATCTGTTGCCTATCGTCCGACCGGTCATTTTCGTCTTTTTCCTCCTTGTGCTGTTCTTCCGCATGATCAGTCCGCGCTGGCCGCACTGGCCGAAGACGCTGCACAATGTGATCTATTGGGGGCTGAGGACATTTGCGACGCCCGATGCCAACCGGCTGATCCTCCGGCATTTCATCATCGGCACGGAGATCATGCAGTTCATCCGCGATAATGCCGGGGTTGCGGCACCGACCATCCCCTTGCGTCCCACAACGCTGGAGGATCTGCGGGACAACACCTTCCTCCAGCACGACCTCAATATCTATAATTTCATCATCGGGCTGAATTCAGAACTCAACGCCGCCGGGCGGGAGCTGTCGCCACCGGACCAGATCGATTTCTCTGCCATTTCAGACGGGCCAATCGAGCTTGGGCCACTGCCCAACGGCCGCCTCAATGCCGTTGATGTCCAGACGGCGATTGAAGCCTATACGCCGGTTTACGGCTTCTTCCTTTCCCGGAGGGATTTCGAGCGCGCCGCCAATTCACTCCAGCTTGATGAGACCATCGCGATCTATGTCGCGCAGCTTCTGGGGGATGATCACCATCTGACCTTCGTCAATAATCATCACCCGATGGTGCCCCTGTCTCTTTTTGAGACAGGCTTCCGGCTGATGATGCATGGCTATGACGCGGAGGCGCTGCACGGCTATCTGCGGCAGAAAAAGCGGCTCGCGGGCCAGCAAAAGGGGGCCACCGCCCCCAAAATTTCGGCTGGTAATTGATTGAAATCGCTGAAAAAAGGAAATTGACGCCTTGCACTCTGTCGATCAGGGCGCATGAGGCGTTAACATGGCATGGGCTATGTAGGTCACAAGGACAATTCTGGGAGAAGCCAATGCCCCGCACATCCTTTTTGCTGCTCAGCGCCGCGATGCTCACCGGCTGTTCGTTCAATGGCCTGCCAATGATTGATCAGGCCGAGCCGATGGCCGTGGTCACGCCGCAACATAACGCAGCGTCTGCGGAGGAGTTGGCGTCGCTTGAGGCGAACAATGATCTTCCGGCGGTGACCCCCAAAGCGACGAGTAGCGGAGAGGCCCCGGCGATCCCGTCACCTGATGCGCCTTCGCGCGCGCCGACCGCCATGGTGGCAACGGCGCAGGATGCCGGCCCGCTTGTCACGGCGGCGACGGCCATCCGGCCTGCACCAAAACCCGGTCCCCAGCCGGTCGCCGTGGTGGCAGCTCAGCCGAAACCGGTTGAGGTTCCGAATGTCATTACCGGGGCGCCTGCTCCGGCCCCGAAAAAAGAGCCGGAGGCGGATAAATTCATCTCGGCAGAGGGGCGTACCGGCGCCGATGCCCTGAACGCGGCCCAGATCCGGCCGGCAGCAACGCCAGCGCCGGTCGCAGCGCCCGCGCCCGTGAAAGAACCTGTTGAAGAGCCTGCACCTGCCGCCCCAGTCGCGATGGCAGCGGCGGAGCCTCAAATGAATGCACCGCAGGAAGTGCCCCAAGTGATCAGCGGTGAAGCCGCTGCGCATCTGGAGGCGCAGGCCGCCCCCCGTGTCATCGCCAGCACCCAAGGGGCAGCTGCTCCGGCTCCGGCGGATGACGAGGTCATGCACCTTCTTGCGGCAGAGCGGGTCGTGGCCTCGGTCAATGCCTACCGTGCGGAGAACGGCCTTGCGCCGCTTGCCTATAATGAGGGTCTCAGCGACGTGGCCGAGGCGCATGTCCTCGAGCTTGCCGCACGCGGAGAAGTCACCGCCCTGAATGCCGAAGGGCAGGGGATCGGCGAACGTCTCGCAGCGGTCGGCATGACGCCGGAGGTCGCAGGCAGTCTTGTCTCCGGCGGCTACACGAATTTTGAGAATGCGCTGGCCAGCTGGAAAGCCAATCCGGTCCAGCGCAGCCGACTGCTTATCGAGGGCGCGAAGGAAGTCGGCTTCGGCGTCGTCTCTGACCGTACCTCGACCTACGGCATCTATATGGAACTCATCATCACGGGCGATGAGTCTTAGGCGCTGGCAGCAGCCTCGGTGAATATCCGGGCCCTGACGGTATAATTGTCATGTGGCGGCTCGGATGCTGCGGCGGGTGAGAAGAGTATCACGCCGCCCGGCGGGGTCATCTTCGCGGCGGTTTCAATCGCTGCTTCAAAGCTCTCGCAAGCTGTAAACTTTGTCTTTTGCGCGGTCAGAGCATCGCTCAACCGTGTGGCGGTTGAACCAAAGATCAGCGGTGTGACGCGGGGCACCCGGGAAATTTCGCCTGCCAAAGCGGTGAAATTCTGCTCCCGGTCGGCACCGCCGAGGAGCAGCGTGATCTCGCGATCCGCAAAGCGGGTCAGCGCATGAAGGACGGCCTCGGGCACGGTGGCGAGCGCATCATTGATCCAGTCTCGTCCATCTGTGGACGGTACTTTCTCCTGCCGGGATGGCAGGCTCCTGAAATTTACAGCGGTCGCCAGAACAGCCTCGAGCGGAACCGGCGCACCCGTCACTTTGCGGACCATCGCAACGGCATTGCGCAGCGCTATCAAATTGGGCCCTGCTCGAAAAAAAACAGGCAGTTCGGTGATCGCAAGATGCCGGTCGCCGATGATCAGATGATCATCAGTAATCTGGGCATATTCTTCAATCGCCTGGACTTCCTCGGGCAGACCGTATCGCTCGATGATCCCGGCGGCCGATAGGCCGGGCCGGGGAGGCGTGAAGAAGAACGGGCGGAGCTTCGCTGCGTGATAGTTCTCTTCACTGCCGTGCCAAGGTGTATGCTCACGGAAGAGATTGGTCACAAGATGCGCGTACGGCCCGTCGGGCACGTCATGAAGCATATAGGAGGAAAGCTCGAGCACCGGATAATCGGCGGTGGTGGGCGCTGAATCAAGCGGCGGCAGGCCGATATTGCCGTGCGGGGCGGCGTTCCGGCCCATGGCGCCGAGCAGGCCGACGATTAAGGTGACGGTCGTGCTTTTGCCTTTTGATCCCGTGACCGTGATCGTATTGGCAGGCGCATGATGAGCGAGCCAGTACCCGGTCGGTGTGGTGACGTTTTTACCAGCAGCCAATGCAGCTTTGACCAGATCGTGAAATGGCGGAATGCCGGGCGAGCGCAAAACAAGATCGCTTGTGCTCAGTTCTTTTACGGCTTCGGCCTCGGTCATCCAGCGGAAGGTTGCGTTCCTGGCAAATTCTTCCGGGCACGGTCTGTCACTGGCGGATTTGTCGGCGGCGATGATCTCATCGCCGCGGGCGAGAAAATGCCGGGCGGCGGCGCGGCCCTCGACCCCGAAGCCGATGAGGAGGACGCGGCTCACCGGCTCACCTTTTCTGCGGCGGCAAGAAGGCCGGAGGGCAGGGGGAAAGCGTCATCGCGGGCAAGGCTGTGCGCCCAGGCGGCCTCCAGCCCATCCGTGCCCATCTCATCTATGAGCGGGGGCAGGAATGAGTGGACGGCTTTGGTGTCTGCGAAGGCGCCTTTTGAAGCGCCCCACAGGGCGGCGCGGCATTCCTCAATCGTGCCGACGCAATCCCATGGCTTGTGCTCGGTCAGGCCGAGAAGCTCCCGGTAAAGAGGAAGGAGCGTGTCACGATCAAGGAACTGGCCGTTGAAGATCGTCTCTGCCTCTTCCTTGGTGATGAAAGGGGCAAGGATCAGCGAGGTGAAGGCGCATTTGGCACACGCCCCGCACCAGCGCTTATCGGCATCGCCTGCCAGCCGGAAATTCCGGTTGCAGCTCGTGGAGCGTCCGAAGGCGTCCTTGATCCCCGCAAAACCCCGTCCGATCCACAGCTCCGAATAGGGGCGCAGGATCGAGAAGACAGGCGGCGGGGCCGGATGGGCTTCTTTGAGCGCGGCATTGATCAGCGTCTCGAAATGCGAGGATTTCGAATATTGGTGATTGGCGGGCGCGCTGCCCTCGATCTGCATAGTCGGTTCGTCTGCGGAGCGTTCATTGGCGAAAACGACACTGCCGTAGCCATGGGTGACCGCCGTGACGGCGAGGATCAGCATGTTGATCGCGGTGATCGGCACATGCCCGCCAAAGGCGCGAGGGGCGACTTCGTAAAGCTTGGGGTCGAGCCGCCGGTCGATGAAGAGAACATCTTCGGGCGCGGTCGCGGAAAGGACATCACGGACGGCTTCCCCCAGAACGACGGAGGTGAGCTGGACTTCCTGCTGCGCCTCGCGAAGGATGGCGCGGGCGACGTAGGAATCCTTGCCGCCGCCAAAGGCGACCAGCGCCGGGCCTTCGAGACTCTGCCCGCTGCCCGAAATCCCGGGCAGGTCAGGGCCAAGGAATTCAACATCAGTTGGCCAGGGCAGGTCGTTCCTGACATAGAACTCGGCCAGCCCGTCCGTATAAAGAGCGCGAGCCATATTCTTTCCCGCTGGCGACAGAGGCGGCAGGGTGATCCGCGGCGCGGCGGCAAGTTTATAGCTGCTGACCCCCAGCGCCACGCCGAGCAGGGTCAGGATTTCGCGCCCCTCACTAGTCGCCAATCTGGCTAGCGCCCCATCGGGGCCGGGGAAATCGACCGTCTCCTCGAATGCGCCGTAGACGTCGCAGTCAAAAAGAAAGGCGACCCGGTTCGCCTCCAGGAGGCGCCAGCCGAGGATCTGGAAATGTGTGCCGCGTGGGGGATTCTCACTCATCGGCACCGCTTTGCCAGCCGCCGCTTCTCCCCGCAATGGGGCTCAGAAATAGCGGATTGCGGCGGTCAGCGTGCCGAGGACTTCGCCGCTGGGGAGGGGCGCAAGGCTCGTCGTCCAGCCATGAAGGACGGGGCCGTCCTCAGTCTGAAGCAGGGCAAAGAGATCAGGCTCAGGTGCGATCCGCTCGAAATCGAAAATGAACAGCGGCGTGCCGGGGAATAATGCCTGATAGGGGCCGGGATCCAGCATCACGCCGAACAGGCTCGTCGAATCGAGGCTGACCGGCACATAGTCGATGGCCGTGCAATGCGCGGTCCGGCTTTTCAGGCTCTGCCGGTCGGTCAGGGTTTCGGGCGGCAGCACCGGCACATGGGTGACGCCGCGGGCCAGATAGGTCGCGGCGGGGTGGTCGGGAGAGAGCCGTTCGGTCGAATTGCCGCCCGCGAGCCACCCTAGTGAAACTTCGAGCGCCTCTGAGAGTTTAGCCAGCATGAGCTGCCGGGGATTGTGCACATCGGCTTCCCAATTGGCGACAGTTGGCTGGCTCACCCCCAGCCGCGCGGCCAACCCGCCCTGGTTGAGACCAAGCGATTTTCTCGCGGCACGAATGCGTCCCCCGATGGAATTGGGCAATTGGTCGTCGGGGAGGGCATCCATATCCAAGGGACTGTCCTTTTGTTGCTACCGGAAATTATAGGGTGATATTATATCATATCGTCACGTTTAACGATAAAAACCTTTAATTTTCGGCATTTTATTAACGAGTTCGTTTCCGAATTTTTAACCTTCAACAAGGCTGGCCTATAGACAACTATCGGATGCAGTGCTTAGACATAATTATAGCCATGGAGGTGTCCGATGTCTGACTACTGTTCAAACGATGGGGCCTCGCGCCTGCAGTCCCTCATCCGTGAGTATTGGCGGAAAAAGGGATATGACGTGAGTGTAGAGCTGGTTCATCAGGGATTTGTGTCAACGATGCGATCATCTCGCTTTGATATTCGCAGTGACATGGTGAATGGCATGCCAAGCATTCGCCGAGTAGAAGAGCATCCTCATCACTAACCGGGCTGGTCCGGCAGTGGGGTGAGGCTCAGCTGGCGGACATCAAATCTGAAATCATTTGCGGCAGCGCTTCGAAGTCATCGAAGCGCTGTTCTTTTTTGTGCAGCGGCCCTTCGACATGGCCATAGCCGAAAGTGGCAAGAAAACAGGGCAGGCCGGCATTCCGCGCTGCGCCCAGGTCGGTCACCGTGTCGCCGATCATCACGCCATGGGGCGTCTTCGTCCGGTGCAGGATCTCGGTCAGCGGCACGCCGGACGGCTTATGCTCGGGCAGGCTGTCCCGGGCGATAATCTCCGCAAAGCGCGCGCTTATTTCCAATGTGTCGAGCAGCGGTAGAGTGAGGGCTTCGGGCTTATTGGTGCAGACCGCGAGCGTTGCCCCCCATGAGGATAATGTGTCCATGCAGGCCTCGGCGCCCGGAAAAAGCACCGAATGATCCGCAATATGATCCCGGTAATAGTCGATGAAGCGGCCGACCAGCCGGTCCGCTTCATGCTCATCGGGCAGGCCATGGCCCTGCAGCTCCAGCCCTCGTTCGATCAGCGCGCGGGCCCCTTGGCCGACAAGGCTGCGCACCGTGGCGGGCTCAACGGGGGAGAGCTCTTCTGAGCGCAGGACATGGTTCAGCGCTTCGGTCAGGTCAGGCGCGCTGTCGATCAGCGTGCCGTCGAGATCGAAAATGACGGTGAGGTCGTGAAAATCGGGCGCGGTCATGACGCGCGGGCTAGACCTTGTTGCCCCCGGCGGAAAGGGGGGCTTGCGCTGCACCGCGAAAGCCCTTTCACGAATGCCAATAATTCGTGTGTTCCGGCGGCCCGGCCAATTGGCTAACCGCGTCAGGGGAGAAAGAGGAGATCACCCAGCGCCCATGACCGAGCTCAAAACCGAACTGGCATGCGTCATTCTGGCCGCCGGTCATGGCAGCCGGATGAATTCCTCCCTGCCCAAGGTTCTCCATCAGGTTGGTCACCGCCCGATGCTCCATCACGTCATGGCGCTCGGCCAGACGCTCGGTGCGGCGCGCCAGGTCGTGGTCGTCGGCGCCGGCGGCGAAGCGGTCGCCGCGGCGGCGAAGGAATTTGACGATAATGCTGCCATCGCTGTGCAGGACCCGCCGCAGGGGACGGGCCATGCTGTCCAGATGGCGCTGCCCGCCCTTGAAGGTTTCAATGGCACAGTCCTGATCCTCTATGCCGACACGCCGCTGATGCGGGCCGAAACGGCCGCCGCGCTGATCGGTACCGTCACAGAAGGCGCGGCCTTGAGCGTGCTGGGGTTTGAGACGGATGAGCCCGGCGCCTATGGCCGTCTGATCACGGATGAAAAGGGCGATCTTGACCGCATCGTCGAGTTCAAGGACGCCTCGGAAGATGAACGCGCAGTGACGCTGTGCAATGCCGGCTTGATGGCCGCCCCCGCAACACTTTTGCGCGAGCACCTGCCCAAGCTCTCCAACGACAACGCGCAAGGGGAGTACTACCTCACCGACCTGCCGGCCATGGCAAAGGCCGCGGGTGGACGCTGCGCGATCGTCCGGGCAGGAATTGATGAAACCTCCGGTGTCAACCGGCGCACAGAGCTTGCCGCCGCCGAAGCTGTCTTCCAGCATCGCCGCCGCGAAGAGATGATGGATGCAGGCGTCACGCTGATCGATCCCTCGTCTGTGTGGTTCGCGCATGACACGCAGATCGCACAGGATGTGGTGATCGGCCCGCATGTCGTCTTCGGCCCGGGCGTCACCGTCGGCGAAGGCGTGCGGATCGAGGCTTTCAGCCATCTTGAGGGCTGCACGGTTCAGGCGAGTGCCAGCATCGGCCCTTACGCCCGGCTTCGTCCGGGAACGGATGTTGGGGAAGGCGCGAAGATCGGTAATTTCGTTGAGACCAAAAAGGCCGTGCTCGGCCCCGGCGCCAAGGTCAGCCATCTGACCTATCTTGGCGATGCGCAGATCGGCGCGGAGGCGAATATCGGCGCTGGCACCATCACCTGTAATTATGACGGCTATGACAAGCATCTGACCGTGATCGGCGAGGGCGCTTTTGTCGGTTCGAACTCGTCGCTGGTCGCGCCCGTCACCATCGGCAAAGGCGCCTATGTCGGGTCAGGCTCGGTCGTCACAAAGTCCGTGCCCGATGATGCACTAACCGTCGCGCGCGGGCGTCAGATGACCAAAGAAGACTGGGCGAAATCTTTCCGGGCGCGCAAAGAGCCCAAGGAGTAGGAGCATTCCATGTGCGGTATAGTTGGGATTATCGGCAAGGAAAATGTCAGCGGAAGCCTCGTTGAGGGGCTCTCGCGGCTGGAGTATCGCGGCTATGATTCCGCCGGGATTGCGACCATTGCGGAGGGGCGGCTAGGCCGCCGCCGGGCGGTGGGCAAGCTTGGAAAGCTCCGTGAACGCCTGAATTCAGAACCTCTTGGCGGCAAGATCGGCATCGGCCATACCAGATGGGCAACTCATGGCGCACCGACCGAGGCCAATGCCCACCCGCATGCCACCTCAAAAGTCGCCATCGTCCATAACGGCATCATCGAGAACTTCGCCGAGCTGCGCGAAGAACTGGTCGCGGCAGGCGCAACATTTGAATCCGAGACTGACACCGAAACTGTGGCTCAGCTGGTCGAGCATTATCTCGCCAAGGGCAAACCGCCGGCAGAAGCCTTTTCGTCCGCGCTCGGACGGCTCGAAGGCGCCTTTGCGCTCGCCGTCATGGTCGAGAGTGAAGCGCGCACGCTTTATTGCGCCCGTCGGGGCAGCCCGCTCGCTATTGGCCGGGGGGAGGGCGAAATGTTCGTCGGCTCTGACGCCTATGCGCTGGCGCCCTTCACCCGCCGCGTGACCTATCTTTCCGATGGCGACTGGGCGGTCGTCACGCCGGAGACGGTCTCGATCTTTGATGCCGATGGCGCAGAAGTCCTCCGGCCCGAGCAGCTTTCCGATGCCTCCGCCGCGCTCGTCGACAAGGGCGAGCACCGGCATTTCATGGCCAAGGAAATCCATGAGCAGCCGGAAGTGCTCGGCCATGCCATCTCGGCCTATGTTGATCCGGTCGGCCGGAAAGTGGTCCTGCCCGAAGGCGGCATCGATTTTTCTAAAGTGACCGCGCTGACCATGTCGGCTTGCGGCACGGCCTTTTACGCCACGCTGGTCGCCAAATACTGGTTTGAGACCTATGCCCGCCTGCCGGTCGAAACCGATATCGCCTCCGAGCTGCGCTATCGCGACGTACCTTACCGCGAGGGCGGCGCCGCACTCTTCATCTCGCAATCGGGGGAGACAGCCGACACGTTGGCCGCCCTGCGTGATGCCAAGGAGGCAGGCCAGCAGGTCGGCGCCATCGTGAATGTGCCCGAAAGCACCATCGCGCGGGAAGCTGATGCGCTTTATCCTACCCATGCGGGTCCTGAGATCGGGGTCGCCTCGACCAAGGCTTTCACCTGCCAGCTGGCAACCCTCGCATCGCTTGCTATCGCCGCAGGCGTCGCACGCGGCGTGCTCAGCCGAGAGGATGAGGAACGGCTCACCGGCGTGCTGCTCGAAGCACCGCGCCATGTCGCCGAGATGCTCCATGCTGACAAGAGCCTCGAGGCGATTGCGGCGGAGGTCGCGACAGCGCGGGACGTGCTTTATCTGGGCCGCGGGGGATCTTATCCCCTTGCCTTGGAGGGCGCACTAAAACTGAAAGAAATCAGTTATATCCACGCAGAAGGTTATGCGGCTGGTGAACTCAAACATGGCCCCATCGCGCTGATCGATGAAGCGGTGCCGGTGGTCGTTCTCGCGCCCCGCGACGCGGTCTTCGACAAGACGATTTCCAACATGCACGAAGTCATGGCCCGAGGCGGCAAATGCCTTCTGGTCTCAAGCGCCGAAGGGCTCGCCGAAGCGGCAAGGGGCGGCAAGGTCTGGGGAGAAATCGCTGTGCCGGAGGTCGATCCCCTGATTGCGCCGATTGTCTACTCGGTCCCGGTCCAGCTGCTGGCTTATCACGCCGCTGTCGCGAAGGGCACGGATGTCGACCAGCCAAGGAACCTTGCCAAGTCCGTTACCGTTGAATGACGGGCGGATTACCGCATCGCAACACGGCGTAACATAGCGTTATTTTCCGGTAAGCCTTCCAGCCCCCATAGTATTTACGGGCAGTTACGAATTTTTGGGGTGGCGTAGGATGTTTGACGCAAGCGAGGAGCAGCCGGGCACGATGCTGGCACGCACGATCAAGGCAACCGCTATCTGTGAAGGCATTGGCCTGCACTCGGGCCAGCCTGTGCGCCTGACCGTGCGCCCGGCACCCGCCGGCACGGGCATCCTGTTCCGCCGTATCGACCTTCTCGACAGTGCCGGCCCTGAAGACCAGAGCTCTGGTCTTGAGCGCATCACCATTCCGGCGAGCCCGCTGGCCGTTTGTCAGACGACGCTCGGCACCGTTCTGACCAACCGTTTCGGGGTCACCATTTCAACCGTTGAGCATCTGCTCGCGGCGTTCGCGTCGCTGGGGATCACGCAGGCCATCGTCGAAATCGACGGGCCCGAAGTGCCGATCCTCGATGGCAGTGCCGCGCCCTTCATCGACCTCGTCGAAAGCGTCGGCGTCCGCGAACTTGCTGCCACGGGCCAAGTCTACCGCCTGCGTGAAGCGGTGCGGGTCCAGATCGGCGACAGCATCATCGAAGCCGAACCGCTGGCCGAAGGCGAAGAAGCAACCCTCATGATCGATGCGGTTGTCGAATATGACGATCCCGCCATCGGCCGTCAGGAGCTGGCGCTCGAGAATGCCTATGCCTCTTTCCGCGAGGAACTCTCGGCGGCACGGACCTTCTGTTACCTGCGGGATGTCGAGATGATGCGCGCCAAGGGCCTCGCGCTCGGCGGCTCGATGGATAACGCAATCGTCGTCTCCGAGGGCAAGGTCCTCAATGAGGGTGGGCTGCGCATGGAGCGTGAGTTTGTCCGCCACAAAGTGCTCGACCTTGTCGGAGATCTCTATCTCATGGGTCTGCCGCTTGCGGCGCGGATCACGGCGATCCGTCCTGGTCACGGCATCAATACCGCCTTTGCGCGCAAGGTGATCGAATCTCATGCGGCCGATCTGGTCTCACTTGACGATCTGCCGCTGCCGGCCGAGCAGGCGCGGGCCTGACGAAACCCTAGCGTTACCAATGGTTATGCTGCTGACCCGAGGCGGCATTTGACCCTGACGCCCTCAGGATGCATAGAAATTTCTGAAATTTATCGGCCGGAGTTCTTGATGAGCGCGAACCTGACACGGGTCCTTTTTCTGGGGTGCATTCTGACATTGGGTGCCTGTTCTTCGCTGCGCGGAACGGATGATGACCGTTTTGCCTATGTCGAAGAGCCGGTGGAGATCCTCTATCAGAACGGCGCCCGCGCGATTGAGCGTCGCCGCTATGACGAGGCGATCCTCTATTTCGAGGAAGTCGAACGCCAGCACCCATATTCGGCCTGGGCGCGCCGCGCCATGCTGATGACGGCCTATTCCCAGTATCTGACCAATGACTACGATCAGTCGATCGAGAGCATTGACCGCTTCCTGTCGATCCACCCGGGCAACAAGGACGCAGCCTACGCCTATTACCTCAAGGCGATGAACTATTATGAGCGTATCCGTGACGTTGGCCGGGATCAGGATATCACCGTCAAGGCGATGTCCTCGCTCGAAGACGTTGTGCGGCGTTATCCGGATACGGAATATGCGCGCGATGCCTATCTCAAGCTGGACCTGACCCGTGACCACCTTGCGGGCAAGGAAATGGATATCGGCCGCTATTACCTCAAGAAAGACCAGCACATTGCGGCGCTGAACCGCTTCAACAGCGTGGTGCAGAACTACCCGCAGACGAGCCATGTGCCTGAGGCGCTCTACCGTCAGGTCGAAGCCTATATCGAGCTGGGGGTTGCTTTCGAAGCACAGCGTCAGGCCGCGCTCCTTGCATACAATTATCCGGACTCGGAATGGTATGGTGACGCTTACAAGATCCTTGAGCGCCGTGGTCTGACGGATCTGTCCAAACTGAACGAATGGGCAAATCCGGAAAGCGCACGCCTCGGCATGGCTGCGCCGTCCAGCAACTAACTGGCCTGAAAATCAGTAAGTAGGAGAGAGTGGTGGTGGCCCCTCAGGCCACCAGCTCGATGCGATATTGCTCCATCACCGGATTGGCGAGGAGTTTCTTGCACATCTCTTCGGCCTGTTTCATGGCCTCGGCCTCATCACTGGCCTTGAGATCAAGCTCGATCAGCTTGCCCTGACGGACATTCCCGGCATCTTCAAAACCAAGCCCGTGCAGGGCCGTCTCAATCGCCTTGCCCTGCGGGTCGAGGACCCCATTCTTCAGGTGGATGTGAATCCGCGCTTTCATGCATTCGCTCCGTCATTCGAAGCGACAAGCACCGGGCCCGTCGCATCCGACCGTTCACTCTCGTCGCGAAGGATGCCAAGGCGGCGCGCGACTTCACGATAACCTTCGACGACACCGCCCAGATCCTTGCGGAACCGGTCCTTGTCCATCGACTCATTGCTGCGGGCATCCCACAGGCGGCAGCTGTCCGGGCTCACCTCATCGGCGAGAATGATCCGTACCATGTCGCCTTCATACTGGCGGCCGAATTCAAGCTTGAAGTCGATAAGACGTATACCGACAGCTGAGAAGAGGCCGGAGAGGAAGTCGTTCACACGAAGGGCATAGGCCATCATGTCATCGATTTCTTGCGGGTTCGCCCAGTTGAATGCGGTGATGTGGTCTTCGGAGACCATCGGATCGCCCAGCTTGTCGTCCTTGTAGTAGAACTCGACAATCGAGCGGGGCAGGGCATCGCCCTCATTCAGGCCAAGCCGTTTGACCAGCGAGCCGGCCGCAACGTTCCGCACCACGACTTCCAGCGGAATGATTTCCACATGGCGAATCAGTTGCTCGCGCATATTGATTCGGCGGATGAAGTGAGTCGGCACGCCCACGCGCTCAAGCTCGGACATCACGAATTCGGAGATCCGATTGTTGAGCACGCCCTTGCCCTCAAGGATCGCGTGTTTCTGGTTGTTAAAGGCGGTCGCGTCGTCCTTGAAAAACTGGATCAACGTCCCCGGCTCCGGACCCTCATAGAGAATCTTCGCCTTGCCTTCGTAAATGGGCTTGCCTCTGGCCATTAGGAATTCCTTTAGCTTACGGGGGGCCTTGGCCGCGACAGTCACGCGAGGCACATCATCCCCGAAAGGTTATGCACTCATCCGAGTAGCATGCTGCACCGCCGTTCGCAAAGGCGTTTGCACGTGACAGCCTCATGCTAAGAGGCCAAACAGAATCTAGCTGTAACAAGGAGACGCCCTATGACGACGTTCGATGAACGTGAAAACCGGTTTGAAGCGGAATTCGCCCATGATGCAGATTTGCGTTTCAAGGTTGAAGCCCGACGGGACAAGCTGGTTGGTGCCTGGGCGGCAGAAAAACTCGGACTGACAGGTGCAGATGCGGACGCTTATGCCCGGGCAGTCGTGACGGCAGACCTCGAAGAGGCGGGCGACGACGATGTCTTCCGGAAACTCCGTGCCGATCTTAACGATGCGCGAGACAAAATTACTGACGAAGAAATCCGTGCCAAGATGTCTGAATGCCTCGGGCTTGCGATGGAGCAAGTAAGGTCCGGGACATGACCGGAAGGCTCGAAGGGAAGCGCGCGTTCATCACAGGGGGCGCGCAAGGCCTTGGTCTTGAATTTGCCAAGACCTTTCTCGCCGAGGGCGCAAAAGTCATCATCACCGATATTCAGGCTGAGAAAGTCAAACAGGCCAATGAAGAGATCGGTGGGCAGGGCGGCTACGCCCATGATGTCACTGATCCTGAACAATGGGCGTCTGTTCTGGCTCGCGCAAATGGCATGCTCGGCGGCATTGATGTGCTCGTCCATAATGCCGGCATCGGGATCTGGGGCACGGTCGAATCAGAGACACTTGAGGGATATCGCCGGGTCATGGCGATCGACTGCGACTCTGTCTTCATCGGCACAAATGCGGCGATGCCATACCTCAAGGAAAGCCAGCCCGCTTCCATCATTGTTATCTCGTCCGTGGCCGGACAGAAAGCGGATCCAAATCTGCTCGCCTACAATACGGCGAAGGCGGGTGTCGCGATGATGTCCAAATCTATCGCGCTTCATTGCGCGCGGTCGGGCTATGACATCACCTGTAACTCTGTGCATCCAGTCTTTACCCGCACACCGATCATTGAGCCAATGATTGCACTGAAAGGATCGCAGGAAGAGGGCGAGGCTGCGCTCACAAGAAACATCCCGCTGAAACGGCTTGGTGAGCCTGCAGAGGTTGCTTCAATCGTGACCTATCTTGCGTCCAATGAGAGCCGGTTTGTGACGGGCTCGGCGTTCAACGTCGACGGCGGTATTACTGCCTGAGAATTCACTTATCTGGATTAAGACGGATCATCAGACCCCTTGTGTCAAAACAGGACATGAGGGGTTTTTTGTGAGGGAATTCCAGCGCCTGTCGTGATGAATAATAAAAACTTTCTGAGAATATTTGAATTGTTCGTTTACCTACTTGTTTAAGCGGCAATTAATCGTGCTGCACTATAAAGAGCGTCTGGAAGTGTAAGAAACGAGTCTCTTATGTGGCGCTCATTCTGGCAAAATCGCAAGGGCAACGTCGCTCTCATGACGGCTATCCTCGTCATGCCCGTCACCCTTGTGTTAGGGGCCGGTGTTGATTTCGCGCGTTACGTCACCTTACGTACAGAACTCGATAGTGTCGTTGAATCGGCCGTGCTCGCCGCGGCGTCGCTGACCCAGACGCGTGATACTGATCCGGTCGTAACTGAATTTGTACAGCGGCAGATCAATCGCCGTAATTTTGACTCTGATATCTCCGTCGAGGTTCTTCAGGATACGGCATCGCTGACCAACAAGACGATCCAGGTGCGGGCGACGGGGTCTGCCAATACCTATTTTCTCTCCCTCATTGGGATCAAGGAATTGAAGGTGACGTCTGTGGCGACCGCTATGCAGGCTGCTGACAATCTGGAAATTTCGCTCGTCCTCGACGTATCAGGCTCGATGCGCGGCTCGAAGATCGACAACCTTCATGATGCTGCCAGTGAGTTTGTCGATGCGATCTATGCTGCATCGGACCCGGATACGACATCCATGAACATTGTGCCGTTCTCGGCATCCGTGAACATTGCGCCGATCTTTGATGATTATGCGTATAACTGGTCGTCCGCGAATGTTGATCCTGATCCGGATGAATATCTTCAATATGGAGGGGTTCCGTTCGGGAATTTCAGGTTCAATTCACCGAATAACTCTGACTGTATCGAGCTTCAGAACAACGATTTCGACAGCCTCGACCTGTTGCCATACAGGGCGCGTCCGGAAGTTCGTATCCGGCCGGATCGGAGCACGCGCTATTGCGTCACGACTTCTGCGTCAGAAATTTACATGAACCGGAAAAGCCCCACGGCGTTGAAAAACAAGATCCAGAACCTTAGCGCGGATGGTTACACGGCCATCAATGAAGGGGCGTATTGGGGAGCCGTCGCGCTCTCGCCGGACTGGAAAGGCAAGTTCGGCGGAGATTTCGCCGACAGGCCGGCGGATTATGATGTGGGTTCCTTCAAAGTGCTGATCATCATGACGGATGGTGAGATGAACCAGGGTGTTCGCCCGGCCTCCTATTGGGACACGCGTCGCGGTGATTGTATAGACTATGAGACATATTACGATCGGCGCGGCCGTCGTCGGACCCGGTGTGTCGAGTATGAATATTACACCGTCGAGGAATATTATTCCTGGGATCAGAATATCCGGAATAATGGCCGGGCCTCTGATTCAACTACGACAAACTCTGCACACGGTCAGCTGCAGCGCATCTGCAATGCAGCGAAGGAAGAAGGCATCGTGATCTACACGATCGGCTTTGACATTACGCCGGGTGCTGACTCTGATGAGGCGCTGGAGGCCTGCGCCTCATCGCCAACGAACTATTATCTCGTCGAAGGCCTTGATGTGACAGCGGCGTTCCGCGCGATCGCAGCATCGGTCAACGCGCTGCGGATTACCGGATAAGCCTTGTACGGCTTATCCGGCAACCTAGAAATTACTCACCAAAGACCCGCTTGAAGACCGTGTCCACATGCTTGGTGTGGTAGCCGATATCAAAGAGCGGTTCGAGCTGCTCGCGGGGCAGGGCAGCGGTGACTTCCGGATCGGCTGACAGGTGATCAAGCAACATGCCGCCTTCGGCCCAGACCTTCATCGCATTACGCTGAACTAGGACGTATGCGTCCTCGCGGCTGACGCCGGCTTGGGTCAGGGCAAGCAGCACGCGCTGCGAGTTCACAAGACCACCCAGATGGTCGAGATTTTTCTGCATCGCATCTTCATAAACGACGAGCTTTTCAACGACACCGGCGAGCCTATGGAGGGCAAAGTCGAGATGGATTGTTGAATCCGGCCCGATCCCGCGTTCGACGGAAGAGTGGCTGATATCCCGCTCATGCCACAGCGCGACATTTTCCATGGCCGGCACGACGGCCATGCGGACGAGGCGCGCAAGTCCGGTCAGGTTTTCCGTCAGGACAGGGTTCCGCTTATGCGGCATGGCGGAGGAGCCCTTCTGGCCTTTTGAGAAAAATTCCTCGGCTTCACGAACTTCCGTACGCTGAAGGTGACGGATCTCTGTGGCGAGGCGTTCAACGGAAGAGGCGATGACACCGAGGGCGGCAAAGTATGCTGCGTGCCGGTCACGCGGGATGACTTGCGTTGAAACGGGTTCGGGCGAAAGCCCGAGCTGCTCGCCGACATATTCCTCAACGGACGGATCGACATTGGCGAAGGTCCCGACAGCACCGGAGAGGGCGCAGACAGCGATTTCTTCCCGCGCGGTTTCAAGTCGTTTCTTTGCGCGCTGGAACTCCGCATGGAAACCAGCAAGCTTGAGGCCGAAAGTGATGGGCTCGGCGTGAATGCCGTGGCTGCGCCCGACCATGGGGGTGAATTTGTGTTCCTTCGCCCGCGTCTCAAGCGCCGCAAGGACACGGTCCATCCCTTCCATCAGAAGGTCGGTCGCCCGAACGAGCTGCACGGAAAAGCACGTATCAAGAATATCTGAAGAGGTCAGACCCTGATGAACGAAGCGGGCTTCCGGGCCGACGAGTTCGGCAAGGTGTGTCAGAAAGGCGATGACATCATGCTTTGTGACAGCTTCGATTTCATCGATCCGCTCGGGGCTGAATTTTGCGTCCTTGCCCTTTTCCCAGATGATCGCGGCTGCCTCTTCGGGCACAATCCCGAGACGGGCCATGGCCGTTGCGGCGTGCGCTTCGATTTCGAACCAGATTTTGTATTTGGTTTCCTGGCTCCAGATGGCATCCATTTCGGGGCGGGTGTAACGCGGGATCATGTCGTCTTTGCCTTGTCAGTTTGTGCGGGGCGGTTCATCACATGGTATTCAGATATTGAAGACCGGAGCCCATGGCGGAAAAAAAGTCCTCCCGCAACCGTTACAACTGCCTCAAATGCCCGGCCTATTGCTGCTCTTATCAGCATATTCCGGTGACGGATAAAGATATCAAGCGGCTCGCCAAGCATTTCGGGCTAACAGAGGCGCAGGCGAAAAAGCGGTTTACCAAAAAAGGCGACGAGGAAAGCCCTCGCGTCCTTCGCCACAAGGACGATGAGCATTTCACGACGATTTGCCGCTTCATCGATTCAGAGACGCGCAATTGCACGATCTATCACGCAAGGCCGGAAATCTGCCGGGATTTCCCGAGCCAAAAGCGCTGCGGCTATTATGACTTCCTGACGTTTGAACGCGCCGTGCAGGATGATCCCGACTGGATCGCCACCACCGACTAGCGGCGGTATTTGAACCAGTCGTCGATCCGCGAGAAGATCACGAAAATCGCTGCGAGAACTGCGACGACGCCAGCAATGAGGACAATGGCTTCGGTCCGGTCTTCCGGCGTCAGTTTCTCCATCATCGTGCCGCCATCATCGGCGGTCGATTCTGTTGTCTCGGTACCGGTATCATCATCACCAGTTGTGGTTTCAGCGGCCGTTTCATCGACTGTCTCGTCGGCGGTGTCGGTCCCGCTGTCGGCATCTTCATCACCCGTCGTGCCTGTGTCCGAATCGCCAGCATCTTCGGTATCGCCATCACCCGTATCGGTCATGTCATCGGGCGTGCCAGTATCACCGACGTCGGTGTCGCCAGTATCGGTGTCAGCTGTATCAGTATCTGTGTCTGTCGATCCGGTGTCTGTTGTCCCCGAATCCGAAGTCCCAGAGTCCGTGGTGCCCGTATCGGTCGTGCCGGTATCCGTCGTCGTGCCGTCATCTGCGGCATCATCCTTCTCGTCATCATCGAGAAGGACAGCGCCTGCGCCCGTTGCCCCGGCTGCCCCGGCTGTGCCGGCCCCTGCGGTCGTCCGGCTCGAGACAGGGTTCGAGCGGCGAGGGGAGTTTTCTTCAATCCCGGCACTGGCTGTCGGATTGTCGTCGGTCACATCGCCGAGACCCTCAAGATAGAGGGCTTCTTCGGCGGCGCGGCGCCGGACTAGGCCGGTCAGGACATTGCCGCCCGCCTTGTTCCACCAGGTGATGGCTTCGGAGGCGCCGACATAATCGCGTTTGTTGTGGCGTTTGAGGGCGGTCGATTTCTTGAACGCGCCCGAGCCGATATTGAAGCTGAGCGAAACAAAGGCATCGAACATCGATTGGGCCGTCGGGGCCTTGATGCCTTCATTCACGGCGACTTCGAACCGGTCGAGGTCGCGGCGAAGAATGGCTTCAGCCTCGGCCTCGTTGATCACCTGGCCTTCATAGACGTCATCGCCCGTATGGCCGTATCCGATGGTGAGAATCCCCACAGCGTCCCGATAAGCCTCGAGTTCGAGCCCTTCAAAACGCTTGATCAGCGCAATCCCGTCATTGGAAATCCGCATCGCGGACACCCCTCACATCTTCCACCACATCCCCTTTTAGCACAGGCGAAGGCAAACGGGGATATCTTCGCAATGCAAAACAAATGTGCGGCACAAAAGTCACGATAGATCAGCGAGAAAGCGCACAAAACAACGGCGAACAACTCTCGCTTGTCGGCGGGGAGTGACACGGTTAGAGGGCGGCGGCCCATCCCCTGCAGGGGAGAAAGTAACGCTGGCCCGAAATTAGACGAATTCGGGATCCGGCAATGGGAGGCAAATGTGAGCGACGTAGCTGAAGATTACCGGCCGTCTGAAGACGAGCCCTTCATGAATGAGCGCCAGCAGGCCTATTTCCGGAAGAAACTTCTCGACTGGAAATCGGAAATTCTGAGCCAGAGCAAACTCACCATCGAGCAGATGCAGACCGACAGCCTGCATCTGGCTGATCCTGCGGACCGTGCTTCGAGTGAAACCGATCACTCGCTGGAGCTTCGGACTCGTGACCGCCAGCGCAAGCTGATCTCGAAGATCGATTCTGCGATCCGACGGATCGACAATGGCGAGTATGGCTATTGCGAGGAAACCGGCGAGCCGATCGGCCTGAGACGTCTTGAAGCCCGGCCGACCGCGACCCTGTCGCTCGAAGCGCAGGAACAGCACGAGCGCCGCGAAAAAGTGCACCGCGACGACTAGGCGGTCTCGCTGACCTTTTTGTCGAAGGTTTCAACGCCGAGCGCATCTGCCAGCTCCGGCAAGGTGAGAGGGCTCACGCCCTCTGCCTGAAGCCAGCCAAAATAATCTTTCAGTACACTAAGCAAGCCTGCGACGCTGTTCTCGTCAGCCGAATATGGCGTGGCGCCAGCCGTGATGCTGGTCAGATGAAGTGCCGGCGTCAAAAGGCCAGTCTTCTTATTCAAGAGCTGACGGGAAAGCTTCTGCATATCCGAGAGGCTGTTGCCTTCCGGGGTCAGGCGGATGGGGGCCGTGCTCAGCGTCTGTAGACGGCGTCCGAGACCGCGCGCTTCTGGGCCGATTGGATGCGGCGAGCCGAGCCCGCGAACCCAGCGCGATCCTGAGACCGGGATCACCCATTGGGTGCCATGCGGTGTTTTGCGCGTATGCGGCATGACGCTGAAGGTTGAGAAATCAGGGCCTTGAGTCTTCCGGAAATCGAACCCCGCAGACGGAGAGAAGTCGAGCATCACGCCTTCGCCGGCGAGTTGGTCGAGTACCCAGGGGGCAATGCCGTACCGTCCCGCGCGATGGGCGATGGGTGAGCAGCCGAAGCGGTTGCGATAGGCTGCCGTCAGGGCTCGGAGTTTTTTCTGGTGTTTGTCCGGATCAAGATGAAGCTGATAGGTCCGCGCTGGGCTCAACTCTTCGCCATTGGGCGGCGTCGACCAGCTATGCAGGTGAAGTCCGCAATAGGCGGTCCCCTCTGCATGCCAGCGCGCCAGCCGTCCGCCGATTTCATCATCCTCCATCAGCGGATAGGTGACAAAGTATAGCGGCGTGACACCAGCCTCACGTGCCGCCGCCTGCAGTCGCTCGAGCCCTTCTGCGGGCGGTACTCGCCAGTCGGTGTAATTGCCTTCCCAGTCAAAGAGTTCTTCGGTGTCGACCGTCAGGATGAAGGAAGGGGTTTCAAGCGGCATCTCCTGTGCCTCGCCCCAGCCGATAGAAGAGCTGCGTCGCACTGCCCGCTGCCAGACGGAGGAGACGTCATTTGCGACCTCGTCCCAGCCAAATTGTTCCGCATACCGGCGCGTTGCGCTGCGCTGAGGCGGATCGGAGAGAACCGTCATCGCTGCTGTTGCGAGCGCCATGGGGGTGCGTTCTGCAGTCACGATCCCGGCTTCGGGGGCGGTGATGACTTCGGCCACGCCGCCCGCAGGGGCGGAGACACAAGGCGTGCCGCAGGCCATCGCTTCGAGCAGGACATTGGGCCAGCCCTCGCGGTCAGAGCCCAGCATCAGAAGATCTGCATGCGCATAAAAACCGGCAAGCGCGTGATGCGGCTGCTCACCTGCGAAATGTACCCGGTCAGACAGTTTGAGCGCCTTGACCCGTTGGCGGAGGGCGGGCTCTTCGATGCCGCCGCCCACGATGACCAGATGCGCGCGGGGGATGTGCTCAAGCGCAGAGATGACGAGGTCATGGCCCTTGCGCTGGATCAGATGGCCGACCGAAAGGATCAGCGGCGCCTCTGTTTTGGGCAGGCGCTCAGCGCGGGGCGCATCGGGATGGAAGGTCTTCAGATCGACGCCATTGCGGATGGTCGTGACCTTGGATGGATCCGCACCAAGACCGATAAGGTCTTTGCGTAAGGCTTCTGCGACCGTGATGATGTGGTCTGCATCGGCAACGGCTTCGAGGATCAGCCGCCGCGGCCCCGGATAGCCGGGCAGGAGGGTCACATCGCTGCCGCGCGCGGTCAGAACGACTGGCAGGCCGAGGCGCTTGCCGACGCGGGTCGCGGCAACGCCATCAGGAAAAAGATAATGGGCATCAAGAATGTCCGGCTCGAACCCGTTCTTTCGGGCCTCAAGGACGGCATTTTCAAAAACGCGCTCAAGCTGTCCCACGGCGGCCATCATGCCAAATTTGGGAAACATCAGATAAGGCGGATGGGTAATCGAAATCCCGTGACGCTCTTCCTGCCGAGGGGGGTTGGCATAAGAGGCCCAATCGCCGAAGACTTCGTGCGACAGGGGAAAATAGGGGATTGGCGCAACCACACTAATGTTATTTCCATGCGCGCGCAGGGCGCGAAGGCGATTTTCCACGAAAATTCCGTGGCGTGGCCGCGCTGGATAGGGGTACAAGGTGGTTAGGGCGAGAACATTCATGGTGTGTCCTGTCTAACCAGAGCCTCGTTAATGCGAGGTACGGTTAACAGGAAAAAATCCCCTTATGGGCGAATTTGGCACCCGGTTTGCTTCCTATGCCTTGCGGAGAGAGAGCCGCTGACCCGTTTGTGTACAGGGTCGGTCTTGAGTTGAGTACGATTGGGGTTAGTTCAATGGTGTGGTTGGATGCATTTGTCACCGTGGTCCTGTTTCTTGCGGCCATTGCGGCGGGGGCGATGATCGTCAATCATCGTCTGGCAGCGCAGTCAGATTCTGGGGCTGGATCTTCGGTCGGCGAGAAGTCGACGCAGAGCCCGGCGCTGGTCCTTCAGGACACGGTCAGCAAAGCGGTCTCCGGTCAGACGGGCGCAGCAGACTCAGCGCCTGAGGGCTGGATCGACCCGCTTCTTTATGATCGCGAAAAGACCATGAAGACGCCCCTGGTCCGTAAGGCATTCTTTAGCCGTTTCCTCAAACGGAGCATGGATGTCTTGCTCTCCTTGATGCTGATCATCTTCACGGCGCCGTTGATCATCGCGGTGGCGATCCTGATCAAAATGGATTCCCGTGGACCAGTTTTCTACCAGCAGGCGCGGATGGGCCGTGATGGCAAGGTCTTTCGTATCCTGAAATTCCGGACCATGCGGACCAATGCCGAAGAGAATGGTCCCCGCTGGGCCGAAAAGGGTGACAACCGGATCACCAAGATCGGCTCCTTCCTGCGCCGCTCCCGGATCGATGAGATCCCGCAGGCGATCAACATTCTTCGCGGCGATATGAGCTTTGTCGGCCCGCGTCCCGAACGCCCTGAATTCAGCGAGAAACTGGCCGCCGAAATTCCGAATTTCGAAGCCCGGACGCTCGTTAAGCCGGGCCTGACCGGCTGGGCCCAGGTGAACCTTCCTTATGCGGCATCGGTCAGCGATACCCGCATGAAGCTCGCCTATGATCTTTATTACATCGAAAAACAGAGCGCCTGGCTCGATTTTCTCATTGTTCTTAAGACTTTCCGGGTAGCTCTCTTCTCCGATAGCGCGCACTGAACATGCCGGGCGGCTGGTCCGGACGAGGAATGCCGAACATGACCCGACTGCCCTGCCTGATCGCGGCACTCTTCGGAGTGCTTTGTCTGTCTACTGCTGGCGCCACGCCGGACAAGGAGACAGCGAGCGGGGAGAACCCGCGTGTCGCGATGCTGCGATATGAAGCTGCGATCAAAGACGACCCTGATGATCTTGATGCCCGGTTCGGCCTCGCAGAAGCCCTGCTTCAGCTGGGCGAATATGACCGCGCCGAGAAAATGGCCGAGATCGTCATGCGGCGTGCGAGTGACAAGGAAGCCCGGCTCGTCTTCGCAGAAGCCCTGCTGCGTCAGGGCCGGATCGATGATGCCGCAAAAGCGCTCGATGTTTCCTATGAGCTGTCATCCGATGGGGCGGCGCTCAAATCTGTGATTGATGCCGAACAGGCCCTTTCGGTTGGCAATTACGAGGCCGCGCTTCGGGCGATCGAGCCGACCACGGGGCATCCGCGATATGCGCCGATGGCGCGGGTTGTCGCGGCGCGCGCTTTTTACGCCGTGGGCAATCTCTCCATGGCCAAGCGGTTGATCGACGACATCATCGCCGATGGTGGCGACAGCCTGACGGCGCTTCTCTTTCGTGCGCGGCTTGCCTTGCGGGCAGGCGATCCGGGGACAGCCATGCGGTTGGCCGACGGCATTGATGCGCTCGACAAGGGCAATATTTCGGCAGGCTCAATCGTCATCGAAGCCCTCTTACGCGAAGGCCGCATTGATGAGGCCCGCGCACGCCTTAACAGACTGAAAGCCGTCAGTCTTGATGATCCGCGTCCGGCCTATCTTGAAGGCATCATTCTCGCTGCTGAAGGCAAGACCCGCGACGCGGCCCTCCGCGTTGGCGGCATTGAGGAATGGCTCACCTATAATTCAGGCGGGGCGATTTTCCTTGCCGGCCTTAAATCCGAGCTTGGTTTTTCCAGTCAGGCCGAGGCGATCCTGCGCCAGCGGCTGACGGCGGAGCCCGGCGATCTTGCGGTGATCCGTGAGCTGACGGGCCTGCTCGACCGTGACGGCCGAGCAGATGAGGCCGATGAAGTGATGAAACGCTCGCTGAGCATCATGCCCGGCCATCCGGTGCTGGTGCAGCTTGAAGCCGACCGGCTCGCCGCAAGAGGGGATTTTGATGCCTCGGTGGCCCTCCTTTCCAAACTGCCCGAAGGTGCTGCTCAGACGGGGCTGTGGGATGTGCTGGGACAACAAAATGATGATGTCACGGCGGCCCGTATGTTTGCCTCGATCCGCGCGGGCGATCCGCAGAGCGCGATTGAGATGGCCGAAGCTGCGGGCACGGATGACATCATGGTACAGAACATGCTGGCGGCAGCGCTCGCCGACACGGGCGAGATCGAATCCGCAAAATCCGTCCTTGATCGGCTGATTACCAAAGAGCCTGATTTTCTGGCCGCCATCGTCAACCGGGCAGGGCTGGAGCCGGGGCCGACCGCACTGGTCGACACGCTGACACTGGCCGAGAAGGCCGGGGCGACATCGGCCCGTATTCATCGTCAGCTTGCGATTGAGGCGTTCGTTGTTGGCGATACAGCCAAAGCTCTCGATGCGGCCAGCAAGGCGGCGGAGGCGGAGGACAGTATCGCGTCCGACAAACTGCTCACCGCGCGCATCCACCTTGCCATGGGGCAGGGCGAAGAAGCGGCGGCCTCCCTTATGGCGATCCCCACACGCGAAAATGAACCGGTGTCGGAACAGGTCTACCGTCTCTGGCTCCTCAGCCTTGCAGGCGAAGAGGAGAAGGCAATCGAAGCTGCCGCCAAGATCGCGCTGCCTCAGAACGAGCAGCTTGCCGGTCTTCAGCTTGCGGACATCTTTGATCGGGCGGACGATAAGGAGCGCGAGGCCGGTATTCTGGCGACGCTCCGCCGGTCAGCGCCTGATAATCTCTCCCTGACCGAACGCTATCTGATGGCGCTTGCGGCAGAAGATCTCTCTGCTGCCCAGCGCGCGCTCGCCTCTACTCCCGGACTTTCGCAGGAGCTGCGCGCAGCGCTTGGCGCGCGGCTCTTGATCGAAGCGGGCAGGGTATCGGAGGCCCGGACCGCGCTCGAAAAGATGACACCGTCCGCAGCGGTGTTCGCGACGGAGCTGTCGATTGCCGAGAGCCCTGCGGAGAAACGCGATCTTCTGGGCCGGATGGCCCGCTATTCGGCGGCGACGCCGGGGGATGCAGGCGTGCTGGTTCTCCTCAGCGGTCTTGCCATTGAACTTGGGGATCTGCCGCGTGCCGAGAATGCGCTGAGCGGGGCTTTGGCCGCGATGCCGGGCAATCCGGGGGTGCTCAACAATCTTGCGCTCGCCCGGCAGAAAAAGTCACTGGTCGAAGCCCTTCGTCTTGCGGAGGAAGCCTATCAGGCGGCCCCGGAAGAGCCGGCGTTCGCCGAGACCTATGCCAGCCTGCTCGTTGAGAGCCGGGATCAGGCGCGGGCGGGCCGGGTAGCACGAAGGGCGCTGCTTGCTGACCCGCGTGCCGAGAGCCTCGTGCCGTTCCGTGATCTTGGCCTTCGCGGCTAACCGCCAAGCAATTTTGCTGTGCGTGACCCGGTAAGATAAGGCATTTTTGGATTGTAACCGCGTGATGGAAATTCGTTGAAAGCGATTGTCACCCTTCTTGCACAGGTTGCGGCAAGAAGGGCTCCTGCACCAGCTGAGGGGTGAGAAAGATGTTTCAGATGAAGACAGTGTTCAAAGCATGTGTGGCCGGGGCGGCAGGTTTGCTCCTGCTGGCAGGCTGCGCCACGGATACGACGCCGGCCATCCAGGCGGCATCGGCCATTGATGTGCCGACCGAGGATACCAGCCCGTCCTATCTGATCGGGCCCTATGATGAGCTCGAAGTATTCGTGTGGCGGGCCGATGAGCTCTCGACCGATGTCACCGTCCGTCCGGATGGCCGCATCTCGACGCCGCTGGTCAAGGACATGATGGCCGCCGGCAAGACGCCGTCCGAGCTGTCGCAGGATATCGAGCAGGCGCTGGCCGCTTACGTCAAAGACCCGGAAGTCACCGTCATTGTCGGGCAGTTCTCCTCGACCTTTGACCAGCAGATCCGCGTCATCGGCGAGGCCCAGCAGCCGCGCGCCATTCCCTATCAGACCGGCATGACCGTCCTCGACGTTATGCTTGAGGTCGGGGGGCTGACGGAGTTTGCCTCCGGCAACCGGGCCAAGCTGATCCGGGGCCGTGGCGACAATCAGCAAACCTACCGTGTTCGTCTGAATGACCTCATGCGCCGCGGCGATGTCTCGGCCAATGTGCCGGTCCGTCCGGGCGACGTCATTCTGATCCCGGAAACCCTGTTCTGACGGAAAGCCATTTCGTCCGTTGAGTGAGTACTGATATGCCGAGTTTCATCACCAGTCTTCCGCGGCCCATCGTTCGCAGCCTTGTCGGGATGTGGCGTCACCGCTGGCTTGCCGTGATCCTTGCCTGGATCGCCGCCATTGTGGGCTGGATCATGGTGTCGACCATTCCTGATCTCTATGAGAGCCGGGCGCAGGTCTACATAAATACGGACACGGCACTCGACTCAACGATCTCGGAAGTTGGGGTCCGCCCCAATCTTGAAAAGGGTGTGCGGATTATCCGCCGTCAGCTTCTCAGCCGTGATAATATGGAACGGCTGATCTACAATACGGGCCTCGATGCCGATATTTCGGGCGAGGCCCAGCTCCAGCGCCACATGGACAGTCTGGCCAACCGGATCGATGTCCGCATGGACGAGGAGGGATACTTCACCTTCCGCTTCGCCCATCGCGATCCCAAGACCGCGCAAAAGGTCGTTGCGACCCTGCTGGATATCTTCATTGAGCAGAACCTTGAGACGGCCTCCGCCGATGTGAACAAGGCGATGCAGAATCTTGATCGGGAACTGGCCCTGCGCCGGAGCGAGCTCGATGAAATCGATGGCCGCATCACGGAGTTCCGCCGGGAGAATGCGTCAGAGCTTGCGGGCTCGCGCCGTCTCAACCGGCTACTCGACAACAAGCTCGATGAAGTCGGCCGGATTGATGACATGATCTCTCTGGCCGAAGCCCGGGCCCAGCGCCTGCGCGGTACGCTGAGCGTCACCCCGCGCTATGCGTCTGACAATGATCTTGATGCGCTGAAGCTCCAGCTTGCGACGCTCCAGACGCTCTATACCGATACCTATCCCGATATTGTGCGCCTCAAGGCCCAGATCGCGGAGTTTGAATCGGGCTCGTCCACCCTGCCGGAGAACCCGGTCTATGAAGAGGCCGAGCGCGCGCTGGTCGCGGCCAATGATGAGGTCACATCGCTGCGTAGCCGCAAGAACCGGCTTCAGAACGAAATCGACGAGATGACCCTCGATGCAGCGGAAACGCCGGAGGCCGAAGCCCAGCTCGAAGCCCTGATGCGGGATCGTGACCGGGTCGAGACGACCTACCTCGATCTCTCTCGCGAGCGGACCGAGATGGATGTCTACGCCAACCTCAATCGCGGGGGCGGGGCAATCGAATATACCCGTTTTGAAGCGCCGAAGGTGGCGGCAACGCCAATCTGGCCGCCGCGCGGGCTCTTCATGATCGCTGTCGCCCTGATGGCGACGGGTGCTGCGATCGGTGTTGTCCTGATGCTGACCCTGTTTGACCGGACCTACACCCAGCCTGCTGACCTTGAAGCGTCCTTCGGTCTGCCGGTCCTTGGCGGGATTTCCCCGGCACCAACGGTTGGGAAACGCTTTTGGCTTATAGGAGAGAGAGCTGGGCTTTTTGCGGCCGTTGCGGGGCTCTTCCTCGTGGCCGCTGGTCTCAGCTGGTGGGTCGGCCAGAGTTTCGGGGCCGATGGGGGCAACGCGGTTGCCGAAGTAGAACAGGTAAGGACCCTTGCGGGTCTACGGTAAAGCGATGGATCGACCGATGACCGACAAGGCCAGCGACACGAGTTCGGAGTACAGCCCCGCGGATTCAGACGCGGCGGATGTCTCCGACGAGATCGCTGAAGAGGCCGCTGACGAGGCCGATAATCCCAATGAATTCACGCTGGATGACGAGTTTCTCGCCTCCCGCGGCTTTTTTGCGGCCGCTGACAAGCCGCACCGGGTGGCGCTTGAGATGCGCGGCGTCAAACGCCGCCTGCTGCGCCGACTGGGGTTCTCGCGCCGCCGCGACAGTGACAAGCGCAATGGCAATACTGTGCTCGTCACCTCGACCCGGCCAGCCGAAGGCAAGACCTTCACCGCGATCAATCTCGCGCTGAGCCTCGTCGCAGAAGATGGCATCGGCACGGTCCTGATCGATGCCGATGCGCCGCGTCCGCGCGTCCTGCACCAGCTTGGCATCCCGAATAACCGTCAGGGCCTGATGGAGCTCTTGAGCAAGAAAGAGGGCGTGACCCTCGATGACTGCCTGCTCAATGAGCGCTTCCGGCCGTTCTCGATCCTGCCGGTCGGCACCCCGCCATGCCCGCAGACCGAGCTTTTCGCGCAGAATGAGGCAAAAACCCTGCTGCGTGAGATTTCCAATCGCTTCAGCGACCGGCTGGTTATTGTCGACTCTCCGCCCGTTCTCGCGATGCCGGATGCTGTGCTTCTCGCGCCACTCGTCGACGAAGTCATCTTTGTGGTAGAAGCGAACGCCACATCCGAGCCTGCGGTTGCGACCGCGATCGACGAGCTGCTTGAGGTCAATGAGAAGGTCTCCCTGATCCTCAACAAGTGCCTCGTGCCGGGCGAAGCCGCCCACTATTATTCCTATGAGGAATATTATTCACGGAAAGGGGGATAGCCGTGGTGAGGACATTCCTGAAGACGGGCCTGAAATCAGGCCTACTGCTGTGCACGGCGCTGAGCGCGGCACATGCGCAGCCTTTCCTTGAAGGCACCGAAGAAGACGAAGAAGAAACCGCCATTCGTGGTGGTTCCTGGTTCGCCTCCACCAATGTGACCGCGACGGACAATTACCGCCGGCTGCCGAATGTGCTGGCGCGGTTTGATGTTGATGGAACGACTGGCGACATTACTGCCACCGAAGTCGGCATCGAGCCGATCGAGAATGTCGTCATCTCCTCGACGATCAAAGGGTCGACCTTTGTCCGCTCAAAGTCTCTCACCGGGTTTATCACAGGCACTGTCCGTGTCGGCGGCTATGCGCAGAGTACGGATGATAATGCCGAGCTGATCGCCAATACGATGCCGGCGGCGCCATATCCGAACATGCCGAATGCGGATGGCAGCTTCTCGACATTTGGTCTTGCCGAGCCCGATGACTTCTTCATCATTCCCGACATTGTCGGCGCGGCGACGAAAGAGCTTTCAGAAGGCCGCTGGTATCTCGACATGTCCGCTCTGGCGCAGGAGCGTACCCTTGGCCGGCCGTCGCTGATCAACCGGCGCGGCTCAACCCCCGGCCTTGATACGGTGACCTTCGTTGGCGGCTCACTCAGCCCCTATCTCTACCGCGAATATGCCGACCAGCAGGTGCTGGAGGTGCGCACGCGCGCCTCGGCGATCTTTGTTGCCAATGAGCGCACGGCGCTGGGTGACGAAGTGCCCGGTGTCGCTGATTTTGCCGACGATGATCAGTTTGCGAATAACTCCCTGTCAGGTGAGCTCTCCGCCGATTACAAAACGGGCGGGCAGTTCGATGACGCCTCTTACGGCGTGTCCGGATATATCCGTCACGTCGCCGAAGAGGGCAGTGATATCCTGCCGCATCTTTATGTGACCGAGATTTCGGGCCGCGTGGATGCCGCCTATATGCTCTCAAGCCCGCTCAAGCTGCTCGCGGCGGTCGGGTTCGATGACATCACGGTCAATTTCAACGATGCCGATGAGGCGGGCGAGCGCCGCTTTGAAGAGGACGTCAATGGCGCCTTCTGGAATGTCGGCTTCCGCTATTCGCCGACCCGCAAGGCATTGTTCGAGCTTGTTGCCGGTCAGCGCTATGGCGGCCCCTCGGTTGAGGGGAAGGTTCAGGTCCAGCTCAGCCCACGGATCAGCTTTAACGCTTCCGCAGAGCGCGTTTTTGATACGGGCGGCCAGCGTTTCGGGCGGGCCCTGTCCGGTCTCCAGTCGCGTACCCGGACGATCCTGACGACCCTGACCGAGGCGAAAGACAATTTCGCCGCTGAGTTCCTCGACGATGTCGTTGATCTCAGCCTGCTCGGCGACGGTCTCGATGAAGAGTTCCGCTCGGGCACGTTCGTCTTCAATCAGGTCAGTGCTTCTCTCACGGCGGAGCTGCGCCGCAACACGATTGGCGGCGGCGTTGCCTATACGAATGCCGGGGCGGGCGATATCGACAATGAAGCCTTCAACCTGTCAGTCTTTGCGCGCCGCAAGCTGAGCCGGAAGCTGAGCATCCATGCCTCTGCCCGTTACGGGGAGAGCGAGGGCATCGGGGTCGTCACCGATCTCTTCGGTACGCCGATCGGCACAGGCAATCGCGAGTCGGCGGATCAGATGTATCGCGCAGGCGTCGATTACCGCCTGGCCGAGCGCATCTCGCTGACGTCTGAAGTCTATTATGCAAAGAATGACAGCGATGGCCCTGCGGCGACGCGGGGGCCCGGTTTCGATTTTGACGAAACCGCGATCATCTTCGGTCTGCGCTGGGCGTTCTGAGTGAAATGAATGAGTACCATGAGTGCCACATCGCCTTCGGGCCTGACGGTTTCGCCTTTCACGGATAATCCGGACGCCCCGGTTTTCGTGGAAACCGAGGCCCATCGCCGGGCCGTGGCACAGGCACGATTCGGAATTGAGCAGGGCAGCGGCCTTGTCGTCATTACCGGTGAGCCGGGCAGCGGCAAGACCGCCGTTCTTGATCGCACCGCATTCCTTTGTGCAAGTGATGAGGCCGCGCTGGTCCGGCTCTCTGCCAATGAGGTCGAGGGTGAAAACCTTGAGGCTGTGATCCTCCGTGTCCTGCGGACAGAAGAGCCCGGGATCGATCCCGATGCGAGTCTTGAAGAGTCGCTGCTTTATTGCCGGGAGGGCGGGACTACCCCGGCGCTCCTGATTGATGACGCGGATGACCTTGGCGATGAAGGTCTGGGCGTACTCAAGCGAATTGCCGAGATGGAACAGGACGGCGATCCGCTGTTCCGTATCGTGATCGCCGGGCGTCCGGCCCTGCGCAGTGTTTTCTACCGCGATGACATGGCTGCCTTGCGTCAGGTGATGGCGGCATCTCACCAGCTTGGCGCGCTCTCGCGTGATGAAGTTGGCGAATATGTCGATACCCGCATCCGTAGCGCGGGGTTCTCAAGCGAGGTCATTCCGACCGTCGAATTCCTTGATGCGCTGGCTGAGCAATCGGGCGGCAATCCGGGGCGGATCAACAAACTGGCGAGCCGGGCGATCGCGCAGGCGGGCCTTGCTGGTCGTTCCGAGCTGATGGCTATTGATCTTGAGGCGGAAGATGGTGCTGCGGCATCCCAGGGTGATGACGGTATCGAGGATGCCGAAGTCGTCTCGGCCCTGTCGCGCGAAGAAGTCGCCGCCGCCGCGTCACAAGAGATGGAGACATCTCTGACCGGAAATACGACGTCAGGCCCGAAAGCGCCTGTGACCGTCACGGATCTCAATGCCGCGATCGAGTTGCTGGGGCAGGGCCGGGTGCCGTCGCGAATGAGCCCGGCAGAACAGCCGGATCAGGAAGGTGATGTCTCAACACAGGCCGCCATCGAAGAGGCGCCGGAGACGGTTGAAACAGAAGAGCCTGCCACGGCGGTCGCAGCCGATCCGTCTGTAGACGAAGAAACCGGTGAAGAAATTGATGTCTGGGAGCCGGCATCTGCTCTGACGGAAGAGGAAGAAGAGCGGATCGATACCGCCGATCTCTCTGAGCCCCTGCCGGCGGGCCCGCCCGTGATGGAGGAGATGCAGGCCTTCGTCGACGACATGCGGACCCAGATTGACAGCCTCAGGAACACAATTGAGTCTCTGCGGGCGGAAGCCCAGAAGCTGGACCAGCGGCACAAGGCGGCACGGGAGAAGATCGGTGGACGTATCGACGCCATCCAGGCCAAAATCGACGAATTCCGCCGTGGCGGCTGAGACCGTCCGACCCCTTCACGCTATGTCGGTTGACGTTGAAGACTGGTTCCAGGTCTGGGCCCTCAGCTCCGTCATCTCCCGTGAGGACTGGGACGATCATGCCCTGCGGGTGGAAGACAGCACCAGCCGGTTGCTCGATCTGTTTGCGGCCAAGGGGGCGGGCTGTACCTTCTTTATCCTGGGGTGGGTCGCCGAAAGGCTGCCCGGCCTGATCCGCCGGATGGCCGAAGAGGGCCATGAGATCGCAAGCCATGGCTGGGATCATACCAAGGTGTTCGATCAGACACCGGATGAATTCCGCGAGGATATCCGCAAAACCAAAGCCTGCCTTGAAGATATTGCGCAAGTGACCGTCACGGGCTTTCGCGCGGCCGGATTCTCGATCGATTCCCGCACGCCCTGGGCACATGAGATCCTTGCCGAAGAGGGCCATCTTTATTCTTCCTCCTCGCATCCGATTGCGCATGATCATTATGGCGACCCCGATGCGCCGCTAGGCGTTCATGTCGCGGGCGGGGCGCTGGTTGAAATCCCGGTGGCGGTGCAGGAGATTTTCGGCCGCCGCCAGAGTTGCGCCGGGGGCGGATGGTTCCGCGCCATGCCTTATCCGGTGAGCCGTTCGCTCTGGCGCCGCCTCGAAGGGGCGGGCAGGCAGGGCGTCTTTTATTTCCACCCGTGGGAGGTTGATCCTGACCAGCCAAAAGTGGGCGGGCTCTCGCTCAAATCGCGGCTGCGGCACCGGCTCAATCTGCCGGTCATGGAACGCAAAGTCGGCAGGCTGCTCGATGATTTCCGCTGGGGACGGATCGATCAGGTCTTTGCCGAAGATATCGCTAGGGGAGCGACCCTGTGAGCGGGATCGAGATTCGCCTTTCAACTGCGGACGATGCATTTGCATGGGACAGCTATGTTGCGAGGGCGGGCAGTTTCTTTCACCGCTATGGTTGGGCCGAAGCGATCCATGACACCTATGGTCATGAACCGGTCTATCTTCTTGCCGAACGGGACGGAGAGGTCGCAGGCATCCTGCCCCTGATCGACAGGCGGTCGAGCCTTTTTGGACGTGCCCTGATTTCCGTCGGCTTCACTGTCGGCGGCGGGGTCGTCGCAGAAGACGATGAGACAAGAGCAGCCTTGCTCACGCGGGCTCTTGCCGAAGCGAAAGCTCGCAGCAGCGAATATATCGAGCTGCGCAGCGAGGATGACTCTGAAGAGGGCTGGCACGAAAAAGAGGGCATCTACGATACATTCTCTGTAGGGATTATCGAGAACGAGGATGAACGCCTCAAATCAATCCGCCGGAAGAAGCGCGCCGATATCCGAAAGGCCATCGACTGGGCGGCGGAGGGGGAGCTGACGATCCAGCCTTCCGATGACCTCAAACTGTTCTGGAAAGGCTATGCCATTGCCCAGCGCGATCACGGCACGCCTGTTTTTCCGCACCGTTGGCTTGAAGCGCAGAAATCCCGTTTCGGCGATGACATGGAGCTGATCTTTGTCGAGCAGGCAGGCGAGCCCCTCGCCGGGGTCATCAATTATTATCATCGCGATACGGTGCATCTCTACAGCTCGTTCATCTCACCGGGCGCGCGGCGCAGCCATGCCGGCGATTATCTTTACTGGTGGATGATGGGGCACGCTCTGACGCGCGGCGCGCGTATCTTCGATCTTGGGCGGTCGAAGCGCGGGACGGGCGCTCATGCCTATAAGACCCATTGGGGGTTCGAGCCGCGGGCGCTTTCCTATATGTACAAACTGATGCAGACGGACGAAATGCCCAATGTCAATCCGCAGAACCCCAAATTCGCTTTGATGTCCAAGGTCTGGACCCGGCTGCCGGTGCCAGTTGCCAATCGGCTGGGGCCAATGCTGGCAGGGCATCTCGCATGACCGGCGCCAAAAAACGCGCGCTCCTTCTGACCCACAGAATTCCCTATCCGCCTAACAAAGGGGATAAGATCAGGTCCTGGCACCTGACGAAGTTCCTTGCCGAGAGATATGACCTCGCGCTCGGCACCTTCATCGATGATCCGTCCGACGCCATTCACACCGATGTTCTCGAAAACCTCTGTGCCGCGACCTGCATCCGGCCGCTCGGCGCGATGCAGGGGCGCTGGCGGTCGCTCAAAGGTCTCATGAAAGGCCAGCCGCTCAGTTTTGCGTGGTATGAGGATGAATTGATGCGCAGCTTCGTTGCTCGGGAGCGGGCAAAGGGGCTGGTCGCGGAGATCTATTTCTCTGGCGCGATGACGATCTATGCCGACGGTGCCGAAGCGCCGCTCTTTGTCGATATGGTCGATGCGGACAGTGCCAAATGGCAAAGCTATGCGGCAGACGGGCTTCCATTCATGCGGTCGCTCCACCGGCGCGAGGCGCGGAAAGTGGCCGTTGCCGAAACACGCGCTGCCCAGCTGAGCGAGAAGACCTTCCTTGTCTCACCAGAGGAAGCAGACCTCCTCAAAGAGACGGCGGGCATGCCGCAGGAGCGCGTCGACTGGTACCGCAACGGGATCGATCTTTCCTTCTGGAACCCGGACGGAGAGTTTCCGCATCTCACCCATCCCTTCGATATCGTCTTCACCGGGGCGATGGATTATCGGCCGAATGCCGATGCGGTGATCTGGTTCGTTCGCGAGGTCTGGCCGCAGCTCAAACACCAGCATCCCACGCTGACATTCGGCATTATCGGCCGCGACCCGACAGGCCCCGTCCGCAAGCTTGGCATGGAGCCAGGCGTGACGGTCACGGGCCGGGTTGATGACATCCGGCCGTTCATGGCGGATGCGCAACTCGCCGTTGCGCCACTGCGGATCGCCCGGGGTGTTCAGAATAAAGTTCTTGAGGCCATGGCGATGGGCGTGCCGGTGGTCGCAAGTTCAGGAGCCCTGACAGGCATTTCCGTGACCCCGGGAGAGCACCTTCTTGAGGCCAATAGTGCCGAGGAAACTGCCACTAAGGTGCTGGAACTGCTCGGAGATCCCGAAATGCGCCGCCGTCTGGGAGAGGCCGGACGGACCCTGATGCAGGACGAATACAGGTGGGAGGCGGTTCTGGGCCGGATTGCGGCGCATTTGCCACCCGGAAAATGAACTTGCCCTTTGGGCTTGGCCGAACCTTAAGCGTCCGTTAATCTAGTCCCGTTGGGAATACCTGAAGGGCGTACAGATGATCCGCATTTTACTCTCGCTTGCCATTGCCGCGGCGGCCTATTTCGGCCCCTGGCTGCTCGACAGCACCGGCCAGATCCTTGGCGCAAGCTTCACTGAACCCGTTCTTGGCAGTGCATTTGTCGATAGCACGATCGGCTGCCTCATGGACGGCAAGATTTCGATGTCGGGTGAGTGCGCCCCGGCTTACGGCCTGTTTGGCCAGCTGGTGCTGGCGACTGTGGCGCTTGGCGTATTGTCCGCCGCCCTGTCGGTAATCGGTCTCGTGCCGCTGATCGGCCGTCTGACCAGCCTTGTGACCATTGTGGCCGGTGTTGCTGCGATTGTGACGTTTGGCTGGTTTGCCAAAGAGGTCTTCACGACCGAGCAGGCAGCGTTCTCTGATTTCCGCTGGGGTGCTTATGCGACGGCGGCATTCGGTCTGATCACGATTTTTGCTGGGCTCTCCGGCCTGCGTGGCAATAATGACTGATCCTGCCTTTGGTGCAGGTTATTGAGTAATGGGACGGGCGCTCTGACGGGCGCCCGTTTTTTTATTGCGTGGCAGGTGGATTGAGGCGCGAAGGGGCCTTCGCAGCAGGCCCTGATGGGGGTATCGTTATGGGACGGTAGGGGGTGTCATGGGAATTACGGCAATCGGCTGGATCACGATCCTGTTCGGCGGGATGGCATTAGCCGCCTGTCTCATGGGTTTGCGTCAGATGCAGCAATCTCGACGGCCGAAAGGCGCGTCGATCCAGCGGGTCAGTGGCCGGGTCTTGCCGATTGAAACCTTCTATGCCCCGGGCTCTATGGATCGTGCCGCTGCAGCGGCGGAAGCTGATCTGGGTGTGCCTGAACCGCTGGCCCCCGCGTCCTTTGCGCCGGCCAGTATCGAAGAGGGCGATCTCTCAATTGCCGCGCGTCTCACGACAGGCGCGGTCGGCACCGCCGTTGCGACGATCGCGCTCGATACCGCGACGGTCGGGCTTGATCCCGAAGACCGCCGTCTCAAACCGATGCTGACGGAGCTTGTTGATGTCCGTCGTCCGGCAGAGGTCTCCGATCTTTTTGCGGGCGGGAATGCCGACAGTGTCCCCGGCATGGCCGATGAGTTCCTTGTCGAGATCCGTCGCGCGGTCATTCGCGCTTATCGCAGCACGGGCAAGGGCGCTTGTCTGGTCGTGCCGGTGACGGGCCAGCCGGGCATGTTCTTTGATCTGAGGATTGAGCGCTATTCGCGTGAGCTTGCCGATGTCTGCCACGAGATGTTCGAAGTACTGGGTGAGATCGTTGACTGGAGTGATGCGGGCGACGCCAATTCAACGCCTGTCCGTTATGCCGCCCTGCCGCAGGCTGTCCCGGCGCTCCTCCGGTCTTTGCGCACTGCTGTGAGGGACCTGCAGCTGCCGCCCGCCTTCGATTATATCCGTGGTGAGATTGATGCTTACGCAGGGGCGATGTCTGGCCGGGTCGATGCGCAGAACGTCATGCAGATCGTCAACCGCTATGGCCGTCTCGATCTGAAGTCAGCCGGGATTGCACCGGATGCCAAACCGCCCGCGCGGCTTCTCTGTCTTGTGACCCTGATTGCCGTTTGGGATGCGTTGATTCTCAATTTCGGTTTTTCCGAAGAGGTCACGACGGTCTGACGACCAGGATCACTCCCAAACGGCAAGCGGCGGCAGGCTTGAGAGGATCGAGTCGACATTGCCGCCGGTCTTCAGCCCGAAGGTCGTCCCCCGGTCATAGAGAAGATTGAACTCGGCATAGCGGCCGCGCTGGCGCAGCTGGGCCTGCCGGTCTTCTTCTGTCCATGACATATTCATCCGCTGCCGGACGAGCTGGGGATAGATGTCGAGGAACGTCTTGCCGACATCCTGCGTGAAGGCAAAATCCGCCTCCCAATCTCCAGAATCGAGATGGTCATAAAAGATGCCGCCAACGCCGCGCGGCTCGTCTCTGTGCGGCAGATAGAAATAGGTGTCGCACCATTCCTTGAATTTCGGCCAATAGGCCGGGTCATGAGCGTCGCAGGTCGCCTTGTAGGCGCCGAGGAAGCTTTGCGTGTCATCGTGGCTGTCCGTCCGGTAGGCCGGATGCATTGGGTTGAGATCCCCGCCGCCGCCGAACCAGCCCTTGGTCGTCACGATCATCCGCGTATTCATATGCGCAGCCGGCGCATGCGGGTTGCGGGTATGCGCAATCAGGCTGATCCCGCTCGCCCAGAAGCGCGGGTCTTCCTCCGCGCCGGGAATGGCCTTGCGGAATTCTTCCGAAAACTCTCCGTAGACGGTTGAGGTGTGAATGCCTGCCTTCTCAAAGACGCGGCCCTTCATCATGCCCATGACGCCGCCGCCCTGATCTTCTGATCCGTCTCCGCGGCTCCAGGGTGTCCGCTCGAAACGGCCTCCCTGCATATCGAGATAGAGGGCGGGGTCCGCGTCATCCTCGATCGCTTCGAAGGCCGCGTGGATCTGGTCCCGCAGTGCTTCGAACCATGCACGGGCGCGGGATTTCTTCTCGTCAAACAGGTCTGTCATGGCGACCCCATAAGCTGCCTGTAGGGGCAGCGCAATTCGCCGCGGGCGAGCGCTGCGTTCGTTGCGTGCGGCGGAGGGCATGACCATCTAGCATTGCAAGTCAATATTCAGGAGAGACCCATGTCGACAGCCGCCTTTGCCGCCAAAGCCGCCAATGCCCCTCTCGGGCCTTTCGCCATTGAGCGCAGGGAATTGGGCCCCAAGGATATCCGTATAGAAATCGAGTTTTGCGGGGTCTGCCACTCTGATCTTCACATGGTGAACAATGATTGGGGCTTCTCGCAATATCCATTGGTGCCGGGCCATGAAATCGTCGGGACGATTGCGGAAGTCGGCAGTGAGGTCTCCGGGTTCGCTGTCGGCGACAAGGCGGCAGTGGGCTGCCTCGTCGACAGTTGCCGTCACTGTGCCCAATGCGAAGCGGGCAATGAGCAATACTGCAACGCCTTCACTATGACCTATGGATCAGCCACCAATGATCCGGGCGGCGTCACATATGGCGGCTATTCCAGAGAGATCATTTGTGATCAGGAATTTGTCTTGAGCATTTCCGGCAAGCTCGATCCGGCGGGCGCCGCGCCGCTCCTTTGCGCAGGCATCACGACTTGGTCGCCATTGAAGCACTGGAAGGTAGGGCCGGGACAGACGGTCGGCATCGTCGGGCTTGGCGGTCTTGGCCATATGGGCGTCAAATTCGCCCATGCGCTTGGCGCGCATGTCGTGATGATCACAACGTCCCCTGAGAAGGGTGAAGACGCAAAGGCTCTCGGCGCGGATGAGGTCCTGATCTCCAAGGATGATGACGCCATGGCAAAGAATGCCGGGCGATTCGATTTCATCCTGAATACGATCCCCGTGCGTCACGATCTCAACCCCTATGTCGGGCTCCTCAAGATTGATGGTGTGATGTGCATCGTCGGTGCAGTCGAACAGCTGCCTGAGATCAATAGTGCGCCGATGGTCTTTGGTCGGCGAAGCATTGCGGGCTCGCTGATCGGCGGTCTCAAGGAGACCCAGGAGATGCTCGATTTCTGTGCCGAGCACGGGATCACCTCAGACATCGAGATCATCCAGATGGATGAAATCAATCAGGCCTATGAGCGGATGCAGAAGAGCGATGTGAAATATCGCTTCGTCATCGACATGAGCACATTGCCCGGCTGAGGACTTATCCCCAGCCGATCTGGCGGCGCGCTTCGGCCATGCCGATCGCGCCCGCCATTGCCATATTGAGGGAGCGTGCGCCGGGGGCGAGGGGGATTCGCAGGCGGATATCCGCTTCATTGTGGATATCTTCCGGCACACCGGCGCTCTCTTGCCCGAGGAGCAATATGTCGCCCCTTTGCCAGTCATGCTCGTGATAGGCGGTCTCGGCCTTCGTGGTCATCAGGATGATCCGGCCGGGAACGCCTTCCCGGAATGCCCGCCAATCCGCATGCCGGTGGGGCGGGGCGAGGGCGCCGTAATCAAGTGACACTCTCTCTATGTCCCTTGTTTTCCAAGGGAAACCGCACGGCTCGATGACATGAAGCTCGGCCCCGAAACAGGCCGCAGCCCGGATGGCGGCGCCGACATTGGCGGCGATCTCTGGCTGGAAGAGAGCAAGATGGAGCATGACACCGGCCATTGATCAGGCCGGATTTGTCGTCAAGTCGTCAAAAAGATACAGGCCTGTGCCAACCTGCCCGCTGGACGTGGGCCAAGACGCGTGGCAGACGCATCCGGAAATTCTCAAACGACTTCCATGCAAGGGGCCCGTCTCGCGGGTTTTTCAATGAGTTCCAACGATCAAAACGACGGTAGCGGTCTGGAAGATCAAGGCCGCCGCGACTTCATCCATCTTCTCGCTGTCGGCACTGCCGGGGCAGCCGCCGTGGGGATCGCCATCCCGATGGTGCACCAGATGAACCCCGCCGCAGACGTCCGGGCCTTGGCCACAAAGGAAGTCTCCATTGCCGGGATCGAGCCGGGGCAGGCTGTGAAGGTTGTCTGGCAGGGCAAGCCGGTCTTCATCCGCCGCCTGACGGAACGCGAGATCACCGCGACCGAAGAAGAACCCACAAGCATTCTGAAAGACACGGATAGCCGGAACCCGGACAAGCCGGGCGCTGCTGATTTCGACACGCGGGTGACCGGTCCCGAGAGCGGGGCAAAGGACTTCGTCGTCGTTCTTGGTGTCTGTACGCACCTTGGCTGTATCCCGCTCGGCACCGAGCAGGGTGAAACCAAAGGCGATTATGGCGGATGGTTCTGCCCCTGCCACGGCAGCCACTACGATCCGTTCGGCCGCATCATCAAAGGTCCGGCGCCAGAGAACCTTCCGGTGCCGCCGCTCCAATTCGTCTCAGACACGACCATCCGGCTGGGGTAATCTGACATGTCACACGAAAGCAATTACGTCCCCGGATCCGGTCTTGAGCGCTGGCTCGACAAGCGCCTGCCGATCATCCGCCTTGGCTATGACACAGGGGTCGATTTCCCCTGTCCGAAGAACCTGAACTACTGGTGGACGTTTGGCGGGATCCTCGCCGTCTGCCTGATGGTCCAGATCATCACCGGCATCGTTCTCGCGATGCACTATGTGGCTGACTCCCAGCTTGCGTTTAAAAGCGTCGAGCACATCATGCGCGATGTAAACTATGGCTGGTTGATCCGCTACGTGCACATGAACGGCGCGTCGATGTTCTTCCTCGCCGTCTATCTGCACATTGCCCGCGGCCTTTATTATGGCTCCTACAAAGAACCGCGTGAGGTTCTGTGGATGATCGGTGTCCTTATCTTCCTGCTGATGATGGGCACAGCGTTCATGGGTTACGTGCTGCCATGGGGTCAGATGTCATTCTGGGGCGCGACCGTGATTTCAGGCCTCGTCACCGCGCTGCCGATCATCGGTGATCCGATCCACACGCTTCTTCTGGGTGGTTTCACTGTCGACAGCCCGACGCTGAACCGCTTTTTTGCGCTGCATTACCTGCTGCCATTCGTGATTGCGGGCCTTGTGATCCTTCACATCTGGGCGCTGCACATTCCGGGCAACTCCAACCCGACGGGCGTCGAAGCTCAGTCGAAGAAGGACACCGTGCCGTTCCACCCGTATTATACGGTCAAGGACGGGTTCGCGATCATCCTCTTCCTGATCCTCTTTGCGGCCTTTGTGTATTTCAACCCGAATGCGCTGGGTCACCCGGACAATTATATCCCGGCGGATCCCCTCGTGACGCCGGCGCATATCGTGCCCGAATGGTACTTCCTGCCGTTCTATGCGATGCTGCGCGCCATCAACTTCAATATCGGCATTCCGTTCACGGATATCGTCCTGATCAACTCCAAGCTCGGCGGCTTCCTCGTGATGATGGGCTCGATCCTCATCTGGTTCATCCTGCCATGGCTTGATCGCTCCAAAGTGAAGTCCATGCGCTATCGCCCGATTGCGAAGCTCTGGTTCTTCCTTCTGGTCATCGACTTTTTCATCCTTGGCTGGCTCGGCGGCAAACCGGCGGAACAGCCCTTCGTCTTCTTCTCGCTGGTGGGGACGATCTACTATTTCGCCTATTTCCTCATGATCTTGCCGATCCTCTCGGTCATGGAGACCCCGACGGAAATGCCCAAATCGATTTCGGAAGCGGTGCTAGCCGACAAGAAGAAATCTGGAACGGGTGAAACCCCGATCGCCAGCCCGAGCCCTGCGGAGTAATCGAGATGCGGAAAGTACTTATCCAGCTTAGCGCTGCTCTCGTCGTTCTCGGTGGAGCGACCGCTGTCGCCGCGGAAGGGGAGACCAAGCCCCTCCTGCACCACCACTGGCATTCCGATGGGCTCTTTGGCGAATATGACAAGGCCCAGCTGCAACGCGGCTATCAGGTCTATCGCGAAGTCTGTGCCGCTTGCCACTCCATGGAACTCGTTGCCTTCCGGCATCTGGGGGACAAGGGTGGCCCGTATTATCTCGCCAAATGCCCGGAAGGTCTGGGGCTGCCGGAATCAACCGATTGTTCGAACCCGGTCCAGAACCCGATCATCAAGTCGCTGGCCGCGAGCTTTCAGGTGACGGACGGTCCGGATGATGCTGGCGACATGTTCCAGCGGCCCGGCTTGCCGGCGGATTATTTCCCGTCACCATACGAGAACAAGAACCAGGCAAAGGCTGCCAATGGCGGCGCCTATCCGCCGGATATGAGCCTTCTGGCGAAAGCCCGTCACCATGGGCCGAGCTACATCTACAGCCTGATGCTGGGTTATGAAGAGCCGCCTGCCACGATCGAAGTGCCGGCTAGCCAGTACTACAACGTGTTCTATCCGGGGGACACGAGCTCGCTCGTCAAAGAAGAGTATCTCGACGACCACGGACATATTCTCGAAGATCACGAACTGCCGCCGGGCGGCGTCTTCAAGATGGCTCCGCCGCTGTCTGAAGGGGTCATTACTTATGAGGACGGCTCGCCGGAAACGGTTGAGCAGTATGCGGCTGATGTTGCGGCCTTCCTGACATGGGCGGCCGAGCCGAAAATGGACCAGCGCAAGGCGCAGGGCCGTTTCGTGCTCCTCTTCCTGATCATCTTTGCCGGGATCGTTTATGCGAGCTACCGGCAGATCTGGCGGGACGTCCACTGATGAGCGGGGCCGCTGAGACATCCCTTGCCGTTATCGGCGGCAGTGGGCTTTATGATCTCGACGGCCTCGAAATCGTCGGTGAGCACGATATCGAAACGCCCTGGGGCAAGCCCTCGGACCCGATTCTCGCGGGCCGCCTTTCAGGCGTTCGGATGCTGTTCCTGCCGCGCCACGGCAAGGGCCACCGCATCCCGCCATCTGACCTCAATTACCGGGCGAATATCGCCGCGCTGAAAATGCTCGGCGCGACGGATGTTCTGTCCATCTCCGCCTGCGGATCATTCAAGGAAGAGCTAAAGCCCGGCTCCTTCGTCATCGTTGACCAGTTCATCGACCGGACGCGGGGGAGGGCATCGAGCTTTTTCGGCCCCGGTCTCGTGGCCCATGTCTCGATGGCGCATCCGGTTTGCCCCCGCCTGTCGGAGCTTGCCTTCGAAACGGTCAAGGAAATCGGTGTTGAGGTTGCATATGGCGGCACTTACCTCGCGATGGAGGGGCCGCAATTCTCGTCCCTCGCCGAATCAAAACTCTACCGCTCATGGGGCTGTGACGTCATCGGCATGACGGCGATGCCGGAAGCCAAGCTCGCCCGTGAGGCAGAGCTGCCTTATGCGCTCGTCGCTATGGTGACCGATTATGATTGCTGGCACGAGGAAGTGGGTCCGGTCGAGGTGCATAACGTCCTCGAAGTCCTCATGACCAATGCGGATCATGCCCGGAATATGCTCAAATCGCTCGCGCCGAAGATCGGTCCGGAACGCAAAGCGTGTCCGCAAGGTATTGAAAATGTTCTTGATTTTGCGCTGATCACAGCGCCGGATGCCCGTGACCCCGCGATGGTCGAGAAGCTGCGCTCGATTGCCTCGCGCGTCCTCTAAATGACCTCTTCACATTAGCCTTGCCAAAAGGTAACGTAACTCGTTGCAATGCCGCAATAATGCGGAGACAATGCACGTTGAGGGGCACCTTTAGGAGGTAAGAACATGGGTAAACTGATTGCTGCGATCGTCGTGATCGCTGCTGCTGTGGCAGCTTGGTGGTTTTTGTTCAAAGGCGACGAAGCCGAAGTGGCTGATGAGCCGGAAGCTACGGTCGAAGAGGTCGTTGAAGGCGCTGAAGAAGCCATGGAAGAGGCTGATGAAGCCATGGATGACGCCGGCGAAGCAATGGAAGACGCTGCCGGTGACATGATGGACGAAGCCGAAGAAGTCATGGACGACATGGAAGAAGCCGCAGAAGAAATGGCTGATGACATGGAAGAAGCCATGGACGAAGGCGAAGAAGAAATGATGGAAGAAGAGCCCCAGCGCTAAGCGGTTCTTGATCCATTGATTGAATGAGAAACCCGCCTTGAAAGAGGCGGGTTTTTTCATGCGCAGGCCTGATCGCATATTTTCCAAAATTGCCGCTTGAAAGGTTTGCGCGGGGTGGGTATTCCCCGCCTCTCGCAAGGGCGTCAGCCCGGCAGGATGGGCGTATAGCTCAGTGGTAGAGCACTACGTTGACATCGTAGGGGTCCCAAGTTCGAACCTTGGTACGCCCACCATCCTCCAAGTCTTCAGGGCAGTATTTCCCGACCGGCATAGTCAAAGCATTTGCCGCTGTCGGCTGGGCTGAGACCGGCGAGCACTTCGACGAGACAGTCCGCGGCTTTGTCAGGCTCAAAGAGTTTTCCTTCCGGGACATTGGCCTGAAATGGGGCGGACAGCGCCGTATCGACCGTTCCCGGATGAAGCGCGACGGCGATGGCCTCCTTGTTCACTCGCCCGGCTTCAATCGCGATATTTCGGATGAGCATATTCAGGGCAGCTTTTGAGGCGCGATAGCTATGCCATCCGCCCAGCCGATTATCGGAGATGCTGCCGACACGCGCAGAAAGCGCGGCAAATTTCAGCGGGCGTTTTTTCATGAGGGGCATCAGTGCCTTGCCGATCAGCGTCGGCAAAACGGCGTTGACCCGCATCACATCCAGAAAACGCTCGCTATCGAATTGCTGGATGCTTTTCTCTGGTCCGTGGCTCTCGTCATGCAATGTGCCGATGGCGACGATGACGAGGCCAACCTTCTCAAGCGGGAGGCCATCAAGAACGGCTGCAATGCCGCTCTCATTGGGCTCATAGTGATGGGGGAGGATACCCTCCTGGGGCTCCAGGGGACGGCGGGAGATCGCATGTACCCGGCGGTAGGTGGAAGAGCGGGCAATCGAGCGGACAAGTGCTGCACCGATCCCGCCAGAAGCGCCGAAGACGACGGCTTCGTCATATGGAGCCTGTGAGACATCACTCATGGCCGGACCTTTGTTGCCGAGATTGCTGCCGGCATCTCTGAGAGCAATATTTCACCTCGTCCCAGTCTTCGGCCCATTTTCTGCGCCAGCTGAATGGTCGTCCGCACGTCACGCAGTCCTTCTGCGGGAGATCAGCTTTCTGGACGGTTTTCCCATGACGCTTCATGCGGGAAAAATAGTCGCATGAGGCGGGTGAAACGATGCGGCATGATAGTCCATTCTTGCAAATCATTCGCATTCATGGTGAGGGCGCATGATGAATAATACGCATCGCCTTGATAGCTGGCCCAGAAGCCGTCCGGCCCGAGTGACCGGTCTCCAAACCGAAGATCAGGACCTTCTCGAAGGCCTGCAGGAGCAGGGCTTCCTTGTGGGAGCCGTGGTTGAAGTTCTCGAGAAGGGCATGTTTGGCGGAACGCCGATCTCGGTGCGGGTTGGGCGCGCCATCGTCGCTGTACGGGCTCGCGAAGCGCAGGCAGTGGAGGTCGGTGAGCTATGACAGTTCTCAATCCGGTGACGGACGATCCGATCTCTCCTGAAGCTATTGATGGCGCAGGGCCCGTCATCGCGCTGGTTGGTCCGCCCAATGCGGGCAAGTCGACCCTCTTTAACGGTCTGACCGGCGGGCGCGCCAAGGTCGGCAACTATCCGGGCGTAACGGTCGAGCTGCGCGAAGGGCGCCTCAAGGGTGGACCTGCAGCGACCATTGTCGATCTACCGGGGATCACCGGGCTTCATCCGCGTTCCGCCGATGCCCGCGTCACGGTGGAGGTGCTGGAAGGCCGTTCAAAGGTTGTACCGCAGCCGGATCTTCTGATCGCTGTCATCGATGCGGGCCAGCTCCGCCGCCAGTTGCCTTTCATTGGCATGCTGACGGGGCTCGGCATCCCGATGATCGTTTCGCTTAACATGTATGACTTGGCTGAGCGCGACGGGGTGAAGCTCAATCCTGAGGTGCTGAGCGCTGCGCTGGGTGTGCCGGTCGTGCCGACGACGGCACCGCGAGGCGCCGGGCGCCGAGCGCTCATGGCCGCGATTGAAGGCGGGCAGGCCGCCGTGCCGCAACCGCTGTCGCGTGAAGCCGCCGTCAGCCTTGCTGATGAGATCATCCTTGAAGAGCCGGGGCTCAACAAATTCACCAAGGCCGTCGACAGCGTCGTCCTGCATCCTGTCTTTGGCATCCTGCTGCTGCTCGGGCTGCTCTTTGTGATCTTCCAGGCGGTCTTTGCCTGGGCAGAAACACCGATGAACTGGATCGATGCCGGGGTCGCCCAGACCGCTGAGTGGGTGCAGGCGATTTTGCCCGATAACTGGTTTGAGGGGCTGATCGTTGACGGCATCATCGCCGGGGTCGGCTCGGTCATCATCTTCCTGCCCCAGATCATCATCCTCTTCTTCTTCATCCTGATCCTTGAGATGTCAGGCTATATGGCGCGGGCGGCGTTCCTTGCTGATGAGCTGATGCTCCGCACGGGGCTCAATGGCCGAGCCTTCATTCCGCTGCTCTCGAGCTTTGCCTGCGCGATCCCCGGCATGATGGCAGCAAGGACGCTCGACAATGAGCGCGACCGGCTGACGACGATCCTTGTTGCCCCGCTGATGACCTGCTCGGCACGACTGCCGGTCTATACGGTGCTGATCGGGGCTTTCGTTCCCGCGACCAAGGTCGGGCCGTTCGGCACGCAAGGGCTCGTCATGTTCGGGCTTTATATCGCTGCCATCATCTTCGGCGTGCTGGTTGCCTTCGTTCTGCGCAAGACCGTGACCAAGGGCGGCACACAGCATCTCCTGATGGAGCTGCCGACCTATAAGCGGCCGCATGTCACCGAGCTTTTCCTTGGCCTGTGGCAGCGCTCAAAGATCTTCCTGCGGCGCGCCGGTACGGTGATCTTCACCGTCTCGGTTATCCTGTGGTTCCTGCTCAGTTATCCCTCGAACGAGATCCGTGAGAGTTATGCGGGCAAGCTCGGCTCGATCCTTGAGCCGATCTTCAAGCCCATCGGCTTCACTCTCGAAATGGTGATTGCGCTCGTCCCCGGCATTGCCGCGCGGGAAGTTGCGGTCGGCGCGCTCGGCACGGTCTATGCCGTTCAGAATGCGGATGAAGAACTGGGGCAGATGTCAGATGTCCTGGCGTCCGAATGGACACTAGCCCCGGCGCTCGCTTTCCTCGCCTGGTATGTTTTCGCCCCGCAATGCATCTCGACCATCGCGGTCGCGCGGCGCGAGACCAACTCGGCGAAATGGACCTGGTTCATGGTGATCTATCTTTTCGCGCTGGCCTATATCGCTGCGGGGATCACTTACTGGACGACGATCGCGCTGGGCGGCAGCTGATCAGCGATCACGCAAAGCCGCCTTGGCTTTCAGATCATAGCGGATCTGGTGCGGAGTGCGGCCCTGCCATGCGCCGATATGGACATGCGGGCTGCGTGAGAAGCCGTTATTGGCGACGACAGCAAAGGGCTCGCCGGCCTTGATGTCGTCATTCACATTGACCGTGATCGAGCCGACATGAGCAATCAGTACACGTAAGCCGTCACTGTTCTCGAAGACGACGAAGCCGGCCGGCGGCTCACCGGGAAATCCCGGCTCATTCTCTCCATCCTCACGAGGCGAGACACGGGTCACTTTGCCGTTAAAGGGGGCCAGTACCGGCACCTTCCACGTGAACCAGTCGCCATTGGTCCGGCCGTCCGTGGCAAAGGAACGGGAAAAGGCGCGGCCTTCTTCGTTGGAGACAACTTGCGTGACGAAACAGTCGCTGCCCAGCGCATCGCCGAGCGACAGGAGCTGTCCGGCCCAGTGCTCTGTGCAGGCATATTCTGCGGCAAAGGGGGGATGGATCACGACCTCAGGAATCGGACCTTCGAATTCCTCGAGGCTCAACGAGCCGGCGCTCGTGCAGGCACACACCAGCGCCGAGATCCCAAACATCAGGCCTCGGCTGGCGAGCTTGCCCGTCATGCTCAGATGAAGTTCGCTTTTTTGAGAAGCTGGTGCGCCTTGATGACGTCCTGCAACTGGTTTTCCGCCGAGCGGTCCCCTTCATTCGAGTCAGGGTGGAAGCGCTTGACCAGCTCCGCATAGCGTTTTCGGATCTCCGCCGAGGAAGCCGTCGGCTTGAGGTTCATTGTACGGAAGGCCTGCACCTGCAGCCGGGTCAGGCGGCGGCCTTCGCGATAGACGCCATCATCGATATTGCTGCGGCGTTCTTCGCCGAGACCCATTTGCTCGTCGATTGCATCCTTGGCGCCGCCCATCGCTGCACGGGCGGCAGCGGAGGCGCGGCCGTTCTTGGACATCTTCCAGGTCGGCCGGTCACCATAGCGGGCCTGATCGCGCAAGGCCGCTGCCTGAGCGTCGGTTTTTCCTTCGAAGAAGTTCCAGTTCTTGTTGTGCTCGCGCGCATGAGCGGTGCACAGCCAGAGAAATTCGTTCGGTGCGTCGGGCGATTTAGGCACCTTGACGGCAGCCTTGTCCTCGCACTCATCATGCTCGCAAACCCGCTGCTCGGCGTCCTGATCGACACGCCGGGTCTTGCGGGCGCCCTTGGTGGGCTTCACACGAATGTCGAACCCCATCCGGGGCTTGTACCTGTAATCGGTGGCCATTTCGCAATTATGGCGATTGCGAAGAGGGATCGCCAGACTTGACAGAAAAGCCAATCGGGTGCCCTCTAAGCGATTTTCTTTTTATGGAGCCGAATTCATGTCCGTGGCCGAAACCATCCGCGAGAAACTGACCGCCGCATTCGCGCCTCTCAAGCTCGAGGTGGTCGATCAGAGCCATCTTCATGCGGGACATGCAGGCGCGCGGCCCGAGGGTGAGACGCATTTCCGCGTGCGAATCATTTCCGAGGCTTTTGCGGGGCTGTCCCGTGTTGAGACACAGCGGGCCGTGAACAAGGCGCTGGCGGATGAAATCGCAGGGCCCGTCCATGCGCTGGCGATTGACGCGAGGCCCCCCGAAGAGGGTTAGATCATCGCGCGTTCTTCTTCGGTCTTCTCGATGATCTTCCTTGTCGTGAGGAAGAAGATGATTCCCGAAATGAAGATCAGGACCGCCGAAAGCGCGAAAGGCGCGCCGGGGAAATCGCGGCCGGTGCCGGGCTCGGTGAAATAGGCGAAGAGCTTGCTCATCATCAGTGGGCTGAAGGCCATGGAAATGCTCATCAGGCAGGCAATCGCCCCCTGTAGCTCGCCCTGCGCATCGGGCGGGGTGGCCTCCGACATTTTCGACTGCATGCCCGGCATCATGAAGCCGCCGAGTGCGCCGATCGTGACCCACACGAACACCCATTCGCCGCTGGGGGTGAAGAAGGCATAGCCGATGAAGGACGCGGTCATCGACGCCATGCCGATGAGGACCGCTTTTACATCCCCGATCAGGGGCACGACTTTGCGGATCAGCCCGCCCTGTACGATGGCGGCAGTCACCCCGACATAAGCGAGCGAGAGGCCAATCTGGCTCTGGCTCCAGCCGAACTTCACGCCGGCAAAGAACGCCCAGATGCCGGGCAGGGAGTAATGCGCGACCTGCATGATGAAATAGGCGGTGAGCACGCCAGCGAGGAGCGGGCGGCTGCCGACCGTAAAGAGCCCCCCAAAGGGGTTGGCGCGGCGCCAGTCGAATTTGCGGCGGCGCTCTTCGGTCAGAGTCTCGGGAAAGACGAAATAGCCGAAAATGAAATTCGACATGATGACCGCGCTGGCAAGAAAGAACGGCGCACGGACCCCGAAGTGATCGCCGACAAATCCGCCGAGTGCCGGTCCGATGATGAAGCCAAGCCCGAACGCGGCGCCCAGAATGCCGAAATTCGCGGCGCGCTTATCCGGCGGGGTGATGTCCGCGATGAAGGCGTTGGCGGTCGAATATGTGGCGGCTGTTGCGCCGGAGAGGAGCCGGCCAGCAAAGAGCCACGCATAGGTCGGGGCAATCGCCATCAGAAGGAAGTCGAGCGAATAGGCAAAGAGCGAGACGAGGATCACGGGCCTGCGCCCGAACCGGTCCGAGAGGGCCCCCAGTATCGGTGACATGACGAACTGCATCCCCGCATAGGCGAACAGCAGAACGCCATTGAGTTCCGCTGCATGGCTTTTCGTCTCGCCTGTCAGCTCGACCAGCAGGTCAGGCATCACGGGCATAATTATGCCAAGCCCGACAAGGCTCAGAAACACCGTGATGAAGACAAATAGCATGGCGCGGCCGTCAGGCTTGGGCGCGGGGCGAAACATCAGGGATCAGGCCTCCACAGGTACGATCTTGAGGGAGGTGACCTGGTTCCGGCGTTTCTTGAGGACCTCGAAACGGTAGCCGAAGAAAGAGAAGACCTGCCCGACATCAGGGATACAGCGTCCCTCATGGATCACAAGCCCCGCAATGGTGACGGCTTCCTCATCGGGCAAACGCCAGTCCATCATGCGGTTGAGATCGCGAATGGTGACGGTGCCGTCGACCGTGACCGAGCCATCGGGCTGTTTGCGGACACCGACGACGGGCGCGTCATATTCGTCTTCGATCTCGCCGACGATTTCCTCGAGAATGTCCTCGAGCGTCACAAGACCCTGCAACGCACCATATTCATCGACGATGAGGGCAAAGTGCTGCTGGTTCGCCTTGAAGGCATCGAGCTGTTCCTGAAGCGTCGTCGTCTCCGGCACGAAATAGGGCTCCATGGCGAGGGCCTGCATGTCGATCCGGTCGGGCGCATTCTCATTCGCCCAGAGCGCGCGCAGGAGGTCTTTGGCGTGCAAAACCCCGATAATGTTGTCCGGCTCATCCTTATAAAGAGGGATCCGCGTGTGCTTTGACTGGAGTACCGCCTCGATAATCTCGCGATTATCCGTGTCGATATCGAGCATCTCGATATTCTTGCGGTGGATCATGATCTCCTCGACCTCGATATCGTCGAGTTCGAGCGCACCGCGGATGATGTCGCGGGCTTCCTTCTCCATCGAGCCTTCTTCGTGGTGAAGGTCGATCGCGCCTTTGAGTTCCTCATGCGCGGAGAGGACCGGCTGGTTCGAGACATCAAGCCCGAAGGCTTTGAGCGTATTGCGCACGATGAACTGCACGACGGCGGTGACCGGCGCGAAGATCCGCACAAGGACGCTCATTGGCCGTGAGACGACCATGGCAAAGCTTTCAGGCCCCGCAATGGCGGCCGTCTTAGGCAGGACTTCGGCAAAGACGAGGACGAGGATTGTCATCACGGCGGTGGCAATCGCCACGCCAGCCCCGCCGGGGAAGAGGCTCGCAAAAAGGCTGGTCGCCAGTGCTGAGGCGAGGATGTTCACAAGGTTGTTGCCGAGAAGGATCGCGCCGATCAGCCGCTCTTTATCTTCGGTCAGCTTGATGACGGAGGTTGCAGCTGCGCTGCCCTTTTGTTCAAGCGAGCGCATCCGTGCGCGGGAGGTGGCGGTCAGCGCTGTCTCCGAGCCGGAGAAGAAGGCGGAGAAACAGAGCAGCGAAGCGATAAGAATAATGGTCAGGGTCATGAGGGCTGGATGCCGGGCTCTTGCTTGAGGAAGGAAAGGAGATGGTCGGGGTCAACGTCGTCGGTGATGTAGGTATCGCCTATGCCGCGGGCGAGGATAAGTTTGAGGCGTCCACCGACATTCTTTTTATCTTGCCCCATCCAGGAGAGGAGCGCCTCTGCGGTGCCCTTCGCGCCCGGATGATCAGCAAGACTTGCGGGCATGCCGGCGGATTTCAGATGTGCCTCGACACGGCCGGTATCCTGTCCAGGACAGCGCCCGAGCGCCGTCGAATAACGGAACGCCATGGCCATGCCGATGGCGACCCCTTCGCCATGAAGGACATCACCGCCATAGCCAGCCTCAGCCTCGATAGCGTGGCCGAACGTATGGCCGAGATTAAGGAGCGCACGGACGCTCGCTTCCTGCTCATCGGCGGCAACAAGGCGCGCTTTCTCTCGGCAGGAGGTTTCGATCGCGCGGGTCACGGCCAGCGGATCAAGCTCAAGAATGTCCTTATACGCTGTTTCCAGCCAGCCGAAGAATACCTCATCGCCGAGCAGGCCGTATTTGAGGACTTCCGCATATCCGGCCTTCAGCTCCCGTTCGGGCAGGGTCTTGAGAAGATCCGTGTCGATGATGACGAGTTTGGGTTGGTAGAAAGCGCCGACAAGGTTCTTGCCGGCTGCCGAATTGATCGCGGTCTTGCCGCCGACCGAGCTGTCGACTTGGGCCAGAAGGGTGGTCGGCACCTGCACGAACTGGCAGCCGCGCTTGAGGGTTGCCGCGCAGAACCCCGCAAGGTCGCCGACGACGCCGCCGCCAAAAGCGATGATCGTGCCGTCACGCCCCAGATCCGCTGCCAGCAGCGCCTCCATGACGCGCTCATAGGAAGCAAAGCTTTTGGAGGCTTCGCCGGAGGGCACCGTGATGACGGGCACGTCGCCTGTGACGGCGAGCAGCGCGTCCTTGTGCAGCCCCCAGACTTTCTCATCGGCGATGATGGCGGGCTGGCCCTTGCCGATGATGCCGGTCAGTCGCTCCGCCGTTGCGGAGAGGGCGCCAGTGCCGATGACGATGTCATAGCTGCGAGGCCCCAGCGCGACATTTACGGTGGTCAGTGTCATTTGTTCGATCCCCGCCGCTGGAAGACGGCCAGTTTCTTCAGGATACGGTCGACCGTCCGGTTATGCGGCCCTTCCATACTGTCGACGGCCAGATCGGCCTTTGCATAGGTCGGCGCGCGCTCTTTGAGGAGATTTTCGAGGATCTCACGCGGATCCCCGTTCTGCAGAAGCGGCCGGGTGTTCCTCAACGCCGTACGTTTGACGAGAAGGTCGAGATCGGCGCGCAGCCAGACGGAGATCGCCTTCTCCTTCACCAGCGCGCGGGTCTCGTCATTCATGAAGGCGCCGCCGCCGGTGGCGAGCACATGAGGCGGGCCGGAGAGGAGCCGCTCAATGACTTTCCGCTCGCCATCGCGGAAGGCGGGCTCGCCATAGGTCTCGAAGAATTCCGAGATCCGCATATTGGCGGCCTTCTCGATTTCCTCATCTGCATCATAGAAGGGCACGCGCAGTTTCGAGGCCAGCCGCCGGCCGACGGTCGTCTTGCCGACCCCCATCAGTCCAACGAGGACGATAGGCCGGTTAATCCGCAAGGAGGAGGGACGGGTAAGTGAAGGAATCATCGAAAAAGGCAGGTCTCCGGGCACGTTGATAGCTGACCCGTTTGGGGAGCGCAAAGGGCGAGGGCCAATCTGGCCAGCCGCAGCCGAAGCGGCTATGGCCGCCGCCATGAACATGGCTTCTTTACTTGCAGTTGGCGCAGGCGGCGCAATTGGTGCGATGGCGCGCTACGCGGTCCATCGCGGTCTTTCGGCCTGGCATGGCGCGGAGGCGGCGTGGTCGACGCTCGGCGTCAATGTCGCGGGCTCGCTCGCGCTCGGGCTGGCAGCGGGGCTTTTGTCGAACAAGGATAGCGCCGTCGCGCTCTTCATCATGATGGGGATCTGCGGCGCGTTCACGACCTTCTCGACCTTCGCGCTCGATATTGTGGTCTTGTTCCGGGACCGAGGGATCGGGATCGCCGCGCTTTATATGGCGCTGTCGGTATCCTTATCGGTGATGGCGTTCCTTCTCGGGCTCCTGATGTCGCGGGGGTCTCTGTCTTGAGCGGCGTACAGAACATCACGGTGAAGGAAGCCGATTCGGGCCAGCGCCTTGATCGCTGGTTCAAGCAGCATTTCCCCGCGCTCGGCCATGGCCAGCTGCAAAAGCTCCTGCGCAAGGGGCAGGTGCGTGTCGATGGGGGCCGAGCGAAGGCTGACCGACGGGTTGAGGCGGGCGAGGTGATCCGCATTCCGCCGCTCGAGGAAAAAGCCGCGCGGCCACCCAAAGCCAAATCCGCACCAGATGCCGAGGACAAGGCCTTTGTCCGCTCGCTGGTCCTGTTTGAAGACCGGGACATCCTTGTCCTGAACAAACCCTTCGGGCTGGCCGTGCAGGGCGGGGCGAAGACGACCCGGCATATCGACGGCATGCTCGGCGCCTTTGGTGAGGGCGAGGACCGGCCGCGGCTCGTCCACCGGCTCGACCGTGATACGGGCGGGGTGCTGGTGCTCGCCAAATCGCGCAAATCGGCGGCCTTCCTGATGGAGGCATTTCAGAAACACCGTGTCCTCAAGACCTATTGGGCGCTGACAAGCGGTGTGCCGCAGCCTGACAAAGGCCGGATCGATATGGCGCTTGAGAAAAGCGGCGCCGAGGGCCGCGAGAAAATGCGCGGCACGAAAGACGGCAAAAAGGCGCTGACGGATTATCAGGTGGTCGAGACGGCGGGACAGAAGGCAGCCTTTGTCGCCCTTCGCCCCCATACCGGGCGGACCCACCAGATCCGGGTGCATCTCTCCGCGCTCAACACGCCGATTGTCGGTGACCGGAAATATGGCGGCGAGCATGCCGTGATGGAGGGGCTTGCCCACAAGATGCATCTTTTCTGCCGGGAGATGATCGTGCCGCGTCCGGGCGGACGCCCCGTCACGCTGACCGCGCCGCTGACCGGGCATATGGATGAGACGTGGAAGCTTTTCTCCTTTGAGCAGCCCGAAGCTTTGGAATGGCCCGATGAGTGAGAGTAAACCCAAACGGTTCTATACGGATGTTACCTTAAGCGAGGGCGAGGGGGGATATCTGATCGCCCTTGATGGCCGGATAGCGAAAACCGCCGGACGTGCTCCACTTGGCGCCCCACAAAAACCGCTGGCCGAGGCGATTGCGGCTGAATGGACAGCGCAGGATGAAGTGATCGATCTTGCGACCATGCCGCTGACCCGGCTTCAGGGCTTTGCGCTTGATGGCGGGGCGGCGGGCCGGACGCAATGGACGGACACGGTGCTTTCTTATCTGGGCTCGGATCTTCTTTGCTACCGCGCGCCGGATGCGGAGCTTGCCAAGCGTCAGGCCGATCTCTGGCAACCCGTGCTCGATCGGCTGGGCGCGCGTTGGGGCGAGCGCTTTACCGTGACCGAAGGGATCATGGCGGTCGAGCAGCCCGACGGGCTCAAACGCTGTGCCGGGGAGCGGTTGTCCCAGCTTGCCGCCGGGGAGCTTTACGCAGTCAAACTGCTGACCGAGATCACGGGCTCCGCCGCGCTGGCGTTCGCGCTTGAGGGCGGGGAGGCGAATGCCGAAGAGGTCTTTGCGGCGGCGCGTCTCGATGAGACGTATCAGGAAGAAAAATGGGGCGTCGATGAAGAAGCCGCCGCACGTGCCGCCAATATCCGCCGGGATTTTGATGACGTGGTGCGGTTTCTGGAATTGAGCCGCGCCTAACGCCTCGCCCTTCGAGGCTCGCTTCGCTCGCACCTCAGGGTGAGGCTGTCCTCATTCTGAGATGGCCGAAGGGCCCTCGAAGAACGAGGACCAATTACATCGTATAGACGCGCTCGACGCGGTTACCGACGGCGGTGAGAAGCTCATAGCCGATGGTGTCAGCAAGCCCTGCCAGCCGGTCGAGTTTTATGTGCTCGCCGAAAAGCTCCGCCCTGTCGCCGGGGGAGATGGGCGCTGGCGCATCGGTGATATCGATGGTGACAAGGTCCATCGAGACAATGCCCGCCACGGGGCATTCTGCACCGCCGAGCCAGACGACGCCCTTATTGCTCAGGGCACGCATATATCCATCGGCATAGCCTGCGCCGATTGTTGCCAGCCGCGAGGGGCGTTTCGCCGTCCATGTGCCGCCATAGCCTGCGGTCTCGCCGGGGGTAACCTCGCGGGTCATGATGACGGGGGCGGTAAAGCTCGCCACGGATTCAAGCGCATGGTCAGGGTTGCCGTCCGGCGCGCCACCATAAAGCGCGTAGCCGGGGCGCACGACCTGCTGGGCGGCAGGCAGGTCCATCATCAGCCCGCCAGAATTCGAAAGACTGAACCGCGCCTGCGGATAGGCGGCCTCAAGCGCGCCCGACCATTTGGCAAAAAGCTCCGCCTGCGCCGCATTCTCCTTCGCCGCCGGCTCGCCCGCATGGGAGAGGTGCATGACGACCAGCGTGATGCTGTGCGGATCAAGCCCGGCAGAGGCGGGCAGGGCCAGCGCCTCGTCAATCGACATGCCGAGCCGGTTCATCCCGATATCAAGCGCGATGCCGCAAGGGCCCCCGCCGCTTTCCTGCCATGCGCGAGCCTGAGCGGGCGAAGAGAGGACCGGCGTTGCCTCCCATTCGGCGCGGCGCGGCTCCCCGGCATAGCCGTTCAGCGCATAGACCGTGATCTCCTGGCCTGACCGGCCACTGGTCAGCATCAGGCTCGTTGCCTCGGCAAAGGTCGCGACAAAGATCGTGCGGACATTTTTGTGCGTGTAAAGATAATCGGTAACTGGCGTTCTGACCTGACTGCCAATCCCGTAAGCATCGGCCTTCAGAACCGGCGCGACTTCGGCGTCCCCGGCATGGGACTGGAGGGCATCGAAATTGCGGCCCATGGCGGCCAGATCGACCGTCAGCCGGGCAAGGGGGGAGGCGGTCACGAAGGCTCTCCTGCGCGAAACCATCCGGTCACGGACAGCCTGTCGGCTCCTGCAAAGGGCGTCACATAGGTCACTGAATGGATATGCCGGACATTGAACATCGACAAAATATTCCAGCCCGGCGCCCAGGCATCTCGCGGGCGGCCATCATTCTCAAAGAACTGCAGAAGCCCGCCCCAGTCAGGATGCCAGTTTTTCGTGAGACTGAGGACATAGGCAATCCGGCGCTGCTGGCCGCCGGGGTCATCCTTGTGCCGGGTCAGAAAATGCCCGCCGCGATAGCGCGTCGCCTGCCCATCGGCATGTGTGATGTCGGTGATGCCTGTCAGCTCGCGCACCCGCTCCAGCGTTTCGGGCGCATTGATCCGTGCAAGGATGCCCTGCATCGCGGGGTCCGATGAACCGGCGAGCTGGTGGCCATCATATAAAAAGCCCGAGCCATGCCCGGCATCTTTGTAGACATCCCTGATCAATTGCGTTCGCTGCTCCGGCGTCATGCTGGAGATATCGCCCTCGCCGAGGGCAACACCCTGACCATTCCGGGCCAGCATTGTGGCAAAGCTCGCATGGCTGAGCAGACCGTGGATGTCTTCGGCCAGCGCTTCGGGCAGGGCGCCCGGCAGGCGCAGGCGGTCATCGACCGCAAAGCGGGCTTTCTGCTCTTCCCAGTCTTCTCGTGGTGCAAACATGTCCCGTTCAAAGCGCCGACCGGGGATCGGCGCAAGGGCCTACATGCCCGGATCGGGATAGTGGTCTTCCTGCGCAAGGTCGCCAAAGCGGGTGCGCTTGGCGTCGAAGGCCAGCTTAACCGAGCCGATGGGACCGTGACGCTGCTTGCCGAGGATGACCTCGCCCTGACCCATGACCTGGCTGATCTGCTCCTGCCATTCGATATGCTCGGGCGTGTTCTCCTTGGGCTCCTGACGGCCAAGGTAGTATTCCTCGCGATAGACGAACATCACGACGTCGGCGTCCTGCTCGATCGAGCCCGATTCCCTCAGGTCGGAGAGCTGGGGGCGCTTGTCCTCTCGGGCCTCAACCTGCCGCGACAGCTGGGAGAGGGCGAGGATCGGCACGTTCAGTTCCTTGGCCAGCGCCTTCATGCCGGTCGTGATCTCGGTCAGCTCCTGCACCCGGTTCTCGCCGGCCTTTTTGGAGCCCGAGAGAAGCTGGAGGTAGTCGATGACAAGAAGGCCAAGGCCGTGCTGGCGCTTGAGGCGCCGGGCACGGGCGGCGACCTGCCCGATGGAAAGGCCGCCCGTATCGTCAATATGCAGCGGCAGATCATTGAGCTCCCGCGCGGCGTCATAAATGCGCTCGAAATCGGCCTGATCGATATCGCCCCGGCGGATACGCTCGGAGGGCACGCCAGAGAATTCCGACAGGATCCGGCCGGCGAGCTGCTCGGCTGACATCTCGAGCGAGAACATGCCGACAATCGCGCCTTCCTTTGCCTTGATCGTGCCGTCAGGCAGCGTCTCCGGCACATAGGCGCGGGCAGCGTTCACCGCGATATTGGTGGCAAGCGCTGTCTTCCCCATGGAGGGACGCCCGGCGAGGATGATGAGGTCGGAGGGGTGAAGGCCACCCATTTTCTGGTCGAGATCGCGAAAGCCCGATGACACCCCGGCAAGGCCGCCGCCCCGCTGATAGGCGGCATTGGTCAGCTCGATCGCGACTTTCAGCGCATTCTCGAATTTCTCAAAGCCCGAGCCATAACGGCCGGTCTCGGCAAGGGCGTAAAGCTCGGCCTCGGCGCTGGCGAGCTGGGCTTGCGGATCCTCGTCAATATCGGCGGCGCGGGCCTTCTCGATCATGTCCGTGCCCAGACGGATGAGCCCGCGCGAGGTCGCAAGATCGAAGACGACACGGGCATAATCGGCCGCGCCCACGGTCGAGGGGACCGAGCGGGCCAGCGTCGTCAGATATTGCTCGCCGCCGACATCCTTGAAGGCCGGCTCATCGCCCAGATAGGTGTTGAGCATGACCGGTGAGGCGAGCTTCCCCTTGAGGATCAGCTTGTCGATCGCCTCATAGAGCATGGCGTGGACGGGGTCGTAGAAATGCTCGGGCTTGAGGAAGCTGGAGACCCGGTAGAAGACTTCATTGTCAAAGAGGATCGCCCCGAGCACGGCCTGTTCGGCCTCGATCGAGTAGGGGATCTTCTCTTCCTGCGGCGGGGTGAGGGCGCTTCCATCGGGCATAACCGAGTCATAGTGAGGTGATTCGGATTTCACGAGAGCGAGTTATCGACAGGGATTGTCAATCTAGCACGGCCAGCACTTGGTCCGAGGTTAGTGTCTCCTCGTAGCTTTTTGATAATTCCGTGCCGCTGAATGTGATCGTCTTCAAAAGGAAGCCATAGCCGAGGGCGGTGTCGGTTCGTTTTGTTCTTTTTAGGAGAATGGATATCGTTAGGAAGTCAGTGCCTTCGGCGCATTCAGGAATGACCTCTATGATTTTGTCAGTTGAGGGGAGGGTTAGAAAATCAGATGGTACACTGATTTTTTGTTCCTTGTGCCATATAGAAAGTGAATCGATTTCCGATTTGCTTCTCCATCCCTCAGGATGCGTTCTGACATGTGAACCTGCTATGTGAAAGCGGTAGTTCTGGCAATTGCCGGAAGAGGAGAATTGATGAACGAGCGGTGGCCTTGGGTCAGAGGTTGAGAGAGGCTGGGACATTGAAATACTTGTTTCCGACGAGCTTGCTGCACAAGCATTAGCCGAAAGGACCAAGCATATTGCTCCTATGATGATCTTAGTGTGCATGGATTTCTCTCAATCACTTGAAGTTGGACAGCTGACTAATTGCTTCATATTTTGGCCGGTTGAATTCGTAGCGATCAATCGAATTCTCGTGTTGCCCGATAATGACGCGATATCATCTAGCATTTCAATATCAAGCGCCATACTGCCGTCAGTGATATTTCCACTCGGATGGCAATGGACGACGGCCTCTACGTCAGACCACGTAATATTGTGATCTGATGGTCTATGTGTTATACTACTTTGCAATCCGTCAGTATATATACTTGTTGTCTGTAATACCCCATTTGAGTCACGATAGACAAGGAAGCCGTGCTCATTACCGTTTAAGCATTTGCTCCAGAGCTCTGGTAGTTTCGAGTTGACTATTAGTTCTACTGCTTGATTGGTCTGCTGACACGGGGTGAGTGGTCCTGTATCAGAATCGACTGGTGGATCTAGTGGAGTTGGGCCTCCTCCTCCCGGTAAACCTGATCCACCTGGATCGCCTATTGGCTCATCAGGCGAGGAAGAAGGGCATGTTTCTTCTCCATAAAGGCCTCCATCTGGATTGCTCGTACACGTATCTTCCCAGCTTTGCGATGCCATCAGCATACTAGCCATCATGATTTCTATGAACCTGTGCCCCTCCACCCCCCCCCCATCCAAATGGTTGTGCGTATCAGATTGCACAACTATTTATTCAAGGCAAGACTGTCCTGGAAGACTGGCAAGAGAGGGAGATATGCGAGGTGAATGGTCTGCCTCCATATTTGAAATGAGAATGCGATCCCAGACTAGCAGCCCCCTTCTCGCCCGGGGATGAGCGGGTACAGAGATCAGTCTCGCGTCACCCGCCGCAGGGTGAGATTGAGGCGGCCGTCAAAACCAAGGTCAGGGGCGAAGAGATCATCGGCGGGCAGGAGGCGGTCAATGCCGTGATAGAAACGCCGCGAAGGACCCGACAGAATGATGACATCGCCAGTGCCGAGAACGACGCTGCGGGTCGGCCCGCCGCGTTTGGCCCCGCCAATGCGGAAACGGGCTGGGGCACCGAGTGAAACCGACAGGATCGGGGTGTCCTGATCCTTCTCATCTGCATCGCGGTGAAGGCCCATTTTGGCCGTGTCCTGATAATGATTAAGGAGACAGCATTGTGGGGGCGGGGCGCCGGGGAGGAGGTCCGCCCAGAGTTTGCGCATTGTCGCGGGCATATCCGGCCAAGGGACGCCGACGTCGGGGTGGTGGGGCTGGTAGCGATAGCCCTGCCGGTCAGAGACCCAGCCCAATGGTCCGAAATTCATCTGGCGGACAGAGAAAGGTTGGCCGCCCGGCGTGACGGGCGAGAGCCACAGGTGTTCTGCACGGGTGAAGACATCCTGCGCCAGTTCTCTTTGGATATCGGCCTCAAGGTAGTGCGGGTAATGACGGATACCGTCGCCGAGGTCGGCAAATTGTTTCATTCAGAACCAATCTTTCTTCCCCCTGTGGGGGAAGTCCCGAGCAAAGCGAGGGGATGGGGGCGTGTCATCCCCAGATCATCGCTGGATGTTGTGCCCCCTCCGTCGGCTGCGCCGATACCTCCGCCACGGGGGAGGAAGCGCACTCTCCTTATATCACGGCGTCCTGATCGCCATCAGGCGGATTTCGGTCATGTCTTCGATGGCAAAGCGGATGCCCTCGCGGCCGAGGCCGGATTCTTTCACCCCGCCATAGGGCATGTGATCGACCCGCCAGGACGGCACATCGCCGATGATCACGCCGCCGACATCCAGCGTATCCCAAGCCTTGTGCGCCTTGTAGAGATCCCGGGTGAAGATCCCGGCTTGCAAGCCGAACTGGCTGTCATTAGTGCGGGCCAGCGCTTCGTCATAGTCCTTATACTTATCGATCACGAGGACGGGGCCGAAGGCCTCTTCGCTGACAATGTCGCAATCGGCGGGGACATTCTCAAGGATCGTCGCTTCGATGACATTGCCTTCGCGCTTGCCGCCGGTCAGGACGGTTGCGCCTTTTTCCTTTGCCTGTTCGATCCAGCTTTCGATCCGGTCGGCTTCTTTTTTCGAGATGATCGGGCCGACAAAAGTATCTTCCTTGCGCGGGTCGCCGGATTTCAGCTGACTGACTTTTTTGACAAGCGCGGCTTTTGTCTCGTCATAAAGCTCATCGCGGATGAGGCAGCGCTGGGCCGAGATGCAGCTTTGCCCTGACTGATAGAAGGCACCGAAGATGATCCGGTCAACGGCGTCGGTAATATCCCAGTCCTCGACAATGACGGCCGCATTGCCGCCCAATTCCAGAATGATCGGCTTCTTGCCGGCTTTGGCTTTGAGATCCCAGCCGACACCGGGCGAACCTGTAAAGGAGATAAGCTTGAAGCGGGGGTCTTCCGTGAACAGAGCGGCGCCTTCGCGATGCGCGGGCAGGATCGAGAACGCGCCTTTCGGCAGGTCCGTTTCGGCCAGCACTTCACCGATGATGAGCGCGCCAATCGGGGTCAGGCTCGCTGGTTTGAGGACAAAGGGGCAGCCGACAGCCAGCGCCGGGGCGACCTTATGCGCGGCAAGATTGAGGGGGAAGTTGAAGGGCGAAATGAAGGAGCACGGACCAATCGGCACGCGCTTCCACATGCCCTGATAATTGGCCGCGCGCGCAGCATTGTCGAGCGGCATGACCTCGCCATAGATGCGCTCCGCCTCGCCTGCGGCAATGCGGAAGGTTTCGATCAGGCGGGTGACTTCGCCGCGGCTGTCATTGATTGGCTTTCCTGCTTCGACGGTCAGGGCCGCGGCCAATTCGTCAAAGCGCTCGGTGAAGCGGGCGACACAATGGTCGAGCACTTCGCGGCGCTGATAGGATTTAAGGGCAGCCATCGGTTCGGCGGCGGTGACGGCATGGGCAATCGCCTCATCGATCGCCGCTTCGTCCGCCATGGCGACGCGGGTTGCGACCTCGCCTGTATATTTGTCCGTGACGTCAAGATCGGTATTGGGCTGCCGCGCCTCATTGGCGAGATAATACGGATACGTCTCTTTAAGCGAAAAGGCGGTGTCGGCAGGCATCGGGGAACTCCTCTTTGACGTCCCCCAGAATGTACGGACTCGGCGGTGAAAGCCGAGCCCTTTTCGCAGTCAAATTGTCTCAGACGTGAACTTCAATGCCGCCAAGGCGCTTGGTCAGTTTGAGGTTCTCTGTATAATCAATCGGGATCATCACCATGGACGGCCCCTTATAGGCGAGGGCTTCTTTCAAGCCGCCCTGCAGGTCTTCTGAATTCTCAACCCAGATACCGTGCCAGCCAAAGGCTTCGGCGAGTTTGAGCCAATCAGGATTGCCGAAGGCAAGGTCCGTATGCTTCCCAAACTGGTTGTGCTGTTTCCACGCAATCAGGCCATAGCCACCATCGACCCAGACCATGATGTTCACATTGGCATTATAGCGCCGAATGGTCTCCATCTCCTGCACATTCATCATGAAGTCGCCATCGCCCGCGACGCCGAAAATATTGACGTCATCGGGCAGGCAATAACGGGCGCCCAGGATCCCGGGGAGGGGCAGGCCCATTGAGCAGAACCCGTTCGGCACGAGGCAGGTGTTGGGTTCGTGGCACTGGTAATAGCGGGACATCCACATTTTGTGCGCGCCGACGCCAGAAATGGCGACGTCATGCGGCCCCATCACCTGCCGCAAATCCCAGATGGCTTTCTGGGGGCGAATGATGCCCTTGGTGCGGTCGTCTTTATGCGCCTCGAAATCATCAACCATCCGCTTGCGGACTTTATGCTGATAGGAGAGGTCATATTTTGGCAGGCCGTTGGCCTTGATCCGTTCATTCAAGGACCAGAGCGTGTGGGCGATGTCGCCGACACATTCGAGACATGGCGCGTAATAGCGGTCGATCTCGGCCGGGATGAAGTCGACATGCACGACCTTGTGGTCCTGGTTCGGGTTCCACAGGATCGGGTGGTACTCGACCATGTCATAGCCGAGCGTGATGATGACATCGGCGCCGTCAATCGCATCTGCCACGAAATCGCGACTGCCGAGGCCCACCGTGAAGAGGCAATAGGGGGCGTCCATGTCGACCGCGCCCTTGCCCATGAAGGTCGAGATGACCCCGATGCCGGTCGCTTCGCACAGCTCACGGAGCTGTTTGGACGCACGTTTCCGGATCGCGCCATTGCCCGCGATGATCACCGGGCGTTTCGAGCTTTTGAGGAGCTCATAGAGCTGGTCGGCATTCTTGTCGTCGATGGAGGGGCGGCGGAAGCGTGTTACCTTCATCGGGCCGAAAGACGTGTCCTGCTTTGCCACGTCTTCGGGCAGTTCGATCAGCACGGCACCGGGCTTTTCGGTACGGGCAATACGGAAGGCTTTGCGGATGACTTCCGGGATGCTTTCGGCATTGACGATCTGGTGCGCCCATTTGGTGACCGGCTCGAACATGCCGACCACATCCATGATCTGGTGGCTTTCCTTGTGGAGCCGGGAGCTGGAGCCCTGACCCGTCAGCACTATCATCGGCGCACGGTCCATATTTGAGTCGCCGACCCCGGTGATCAGGTTCGTCGCGCCCGGCCCGAGTGTTGCCAGACAGCCCGCCGGCTCGCCCGTCAGGCGGCCATAAACCTCGGCCATGAAGGCGGCGCCCTGTTCGTGGCGGGTCAGAATGAACTGGATGGATGACCCCTCAAGGGACATCATGAAATCGGCATTTTCCTCGCCGGGCACGCCGAAAATATATTTAAGTCCCTCATTTTCGAGGCACTTCACCATCAGGTCGGAAGCTTTCATCGGTCTCATCCCCTCCGAGACATCTCATGGGGCAGAGAGTGACCTGACTGCGACCGTTTAGCAAGGCGAGGAGTCCTGAAAGCTCAGCCCCGGATGAGGTCGCGGACCGCGCTGTGCAGGTGGTGGTTCGAGGCGAGGATCGAGGGCGTGAGGTGCGGGCGCTCCTTGCTCTCCTCGATGGTCGAGACCTCGCCGCCCGCTTCGCGGACCATGACGATGCCGGCGGCGACATCCCACGGGTGAAGCCCGCGCTCCCAATAGGCATCGAGCCGGCCCATCGCGGTCATGCAGAGATCATAGGCGGCCGAGCCGAAGCGGCGGATGCCTGCTGTCTTTGACAGGACGCGGTCGCATTCCTGCAGCGCCAGCTCGCGGCCCGCACGGCCCTGATAGGGCAGGCCTGTGCCGATCAGCGATTCCGAGAGGTCATTGCGGCCCGACACGCGCAGGCGGCGATCATTCAGATACGCGCCAAAGCCGTGTTCGGCATAGAAAAGCTCATCCGTGATCGGACAGAAGATCACCCCGGCATAGGGCTCACGATCCCGCTCCAGCGCAATCGAGATGCAGAATTGGGGAATGCCGTGCAGGAAGTTCGTCGTGCCATCGAGCGGGTCGATGATGAAGCGGTTCGAATTGTCCGCGCCTTCAATGTCATCGCCTTCCTCAAGGATGAAGCCGAATTTCGGGCGTGCCTTCGAGAGCGTGCGGACAATGGCTTCTTCGGCGGCAGTGTCGGCCTTGGAGACGAAATCCGAGGCGCCTTTCTTGCGCACCTGCAGGGCCTCGACCTCGTAGAAATCGCGGCGGAGGACCTTCGCGCCATCACGGGCGGCGTCGATCATGACTTTGAGCAGGGGAGAGACATGCGGCATGGGCGCGTCCTAACGGATGGGGCGGATGAGGTGAAGCGCGCGCCTTTAGGGCAAAGCAGCGGGCGAGGGAAGGGGGCTGTGGCAACAGAGCGGCTGGCCGGTTTTGGCGAATTGGGGCAGTCGTAAATCATGCGTGTTCTTGTTCTTGGCGGGTATGGGCTGATCGGCTCATCGGTGACCCGGCGGCTGCTTGCCGCGGGGCATGAGGTGACAGGGTTGGGACGCGATCCCGGTTTTGGGCGGCGGCTGATCCCGGAGGCCGCGTGGTTTGGCGCAGACCTGCGCCGGATGACGGCATCTGAAAACTGGCGGGATATCCTGTCCGGTGTGGAGGCGGTGGTGAATGCGGCTGGCGCGTTGCAGACCGGCGGGCAGGATGATGTGTCTCTTGTGCAGGAGGCCGCCATCACTGCGATTATTGAGGCATGCGCGGAGGCGGGCGTAAGCCGCTTTGTGCAGATTTCCGCGCCGGGCGTTTCGGAAAAGGCGGAGACGGCATTCTACCGGAGCAAGGCGGGAGCCGATGCGGCGCTCAAATCCTCCGCCCTCGAATGGACGATCCTGAAGCCCGGGCTGGTCCTGTCGCCGCAAGCTTATGGCGGCACTAGCCTGTTGCGGATGCTAGCGGCCTTCCCATGGGTTCAGCCGATCGCGCTGGACAAGTCACCCGTGCAGACGGTGCATGTCAATCACGTCGCTGATGCCGTGCTGCTGGCGGTCGAAGGCGGCGCGGTCAGGATTGAGGCGGACCTCGTCGAAGAGGAGAGCCACAGCTTAGAAGATGTCGTGCTGGCCTTTCGTTCATGGCTGGGTTTTTCACCGCCCAGAGCCGTGATCCGTGTACCGAGATGGCTTGGTGGGGGCGTTGCAAAAATGGCAGATGTGGCCGGTCATCTGGGCTGGCGTTCGCCGCTCCGGACGACGGCAATGAAAGTCCTTGATGAAGGCGTGCGCGGAGACCCGGCCATCTGGAGAGCCCATACAGGCCGCGAGATGAGTTCTCTCGATGCCTCGCTGCGCCAGTTGCCATCGACGATACAGGAACGGTTTTATGCGCGGATGATCTTGCTTTTTCCTGTCCTTCTACTGACGTTTTCTGTCTTCTGGATGGTCTCGGGGGTGATCGGGCTTGTGCGTCTGGAGGCGGCGTCAGCAGTGCTTGCCGGGGCCTTCCCGCCGGCGCTGGCAAAAGCGTCGGTCATCGGTGGCGGGTTTGCGGATATCGCCATCGGCGTGAGCGCCCTGTTCCGCAGGACGGTGCGCGGGGCAGCTGTGGCGGCCATCATGCTGTCTCTGGGGTATCTTGCGGCGGCAACTTTATTCGTGCCTGAGCTATGGGGTGATCCGATGGGGCCGCTGGTCAAGATTTTCCCGTCCCTCGCGCTTGCCCTGACAGTCTTTGTGCTGACGGAGAAAAGATAATGCTCTGGATTGAGCTTCTGCGCTGGGCGCATGTAATTGGGGCGACCGTCTTGTTAGGCACAGGGGCTGGCATCGCCTTCTTCATGGTCATGGCGCATCGGACAAAAGACGCGGCACTCATCGCGCATGTTGCAGGCACAGTCGTGGTCGCAGACTGGATTTTTACAGCGTCAGCAGTCGTCCTGCAGCCGATCACCGGGCTTCTGCTCGCGAAGGCGATTGGCTGGCCGCTGACGCAAGGCTGGCTGATGCTTTCCATCGGGCTTTATGTCCTGACAGGAATGTTCTGGCTGCCGGTCGTGTGGATACAGGCACAACTGCGTGATTTGGCGCGGGCGGCGGCCAAGTCAGGTGAGCCGCTGCCGCCTCGGTACCACAAGCTCTACCGGATCTGGTTTGCCTGCGGCTTCCCAGCTTTCTTTGCCGTGCTGTGGATCGTCTGGCTGATGACCGCGCGCCCCAGCTTCTGACCGCGCCCGAATCCGGGCAGGAGGCTCCGGCACAATAAGGAGCTTCCCCATGCCCACTGCCTGGCATCCCGATGGCCGGATCGCGTTCAAGGACGGGACCGTCTGGCATGAGAATGGTGGTTTAGCCGTGAAAGGCAATCAGGCATGGCATGCCGATGGCCGATTGGCATTCTCCGGCGATGTCGCGTGGTACGGCAATGGTCGGATCGCCAAAAAAGGCGAGAATAGCTGGCACGCAAATGGACGAATGGCCGGGCAGGGCGCGGAAGCTTTTGAGCTTTCGATTGGTCCTTCGGTGACGCTATTGATCGATACGGATGGCATCTTCGCCGTCCGTATCCATGGCAGCACTTATTCGGACGCGGAAAGCTAGGCTTTCTTCCGTTTGCGGAACAGCGGCAGGATGAGCCGCCGGAAGGCGAGCGCGATACCCGTATAGGCAAGGAAACAGGCGGCGAGCGAGGCGAGTGTCGCAATCGTCACGCCGATGATCCCATATTGCTCACCAGTATGGATGTAACGCAGCCAGATGCGCGCCTTTCGGGCCGACGACATTTCTTCATAGCCTTCGGTACGCGTGATCTCGCCCAAAGTGCGGTCGTAGTGAAGGGTGACCCGCTGTTCGGGCAGATAGCCGTTGCCATTATGCAGCGTCATCTGGACCATCTGTGACGAAGGGGCCGGGACATCGACAACAATCAACGTCCAGCCAGCGTCAGTCTCACGAACGGTTTCAAAGGCAGTCTGCAGTGAAACCAGATCACCTTCGGGCTCGGCTGCCGGCTCTTCACTTGGTCCGCCACCACGGCGTCCGCGCTGGGGCGGTTCTTCGCCGAAGGCCTTGTAGACGAGATTATTCGCCCAGGAATAATTGAACACGGTCGCCGAGGTCGCGATCAGGAAGAGCGGGATCAGCGCCCAGATCCCCATGACATGGTGCCAGTTATAGTCACGCGCTTTGGCGGTCGGGTATTTCTTCAGGAAAAAGAGATGCTGGCGGAAGAACACCCATTTGAAGACTTTAGGGATCCACAGATATAGCCCGCTGACGATCAGGAAGATGAAGATGAGGTTCGAGACGCCCGTCAGCATACGGCCGGTATCTCGCGCATCTCCTTCGAGGGCGAGCCAGCGGTGGAATTCCTCAATCTTGTGAAACCACTCACCTGCTTTTGCGGAGAGATCGGGCAGTTCTTCGCCCGTATAGGGATCAAGAATAACGCGCCCTTGGCGGCCCATCTGGGCAATGACTGTCCTGTCTTCTTTTGGCAGGAAGCGGAGAGATGGATTGGTTCCCTCAGGAGCTTTCTCTCGAGCGATGACCGCTAGCTCATCGACCGTGAGCTGAGCTTCGCCGTCTTGGGGGCTGACCGTCTGGCTCGCATCGATCGCGCCGAGGATCGAGCGCTCATATGCGATCAGGACCCCGGTCGCGGACATCAGGAAAATGAAGATCGCCGCGGGTATAGCGAGGGTCAGATGGGTCCAGAACAGGGCCTTGCGGAATGTCATGATGTCGGGATCTCTTGGCGCCACTATTTGCGAGTTATTCGCAATTTGTAATCATGTGCCCGAGCGCCAATTGCGAGTCAATCGCGGGAGTTAACCGGATCAGATATCCGACATGGGGAATGAGACCCCCGAAATGCGAGCTTCTGCCACATCCACTGTGGTGGAAGCGCAAAGCATGCTTCTCTAAATAGAATGACCGTTCCGGAAAATGGCCAAGGAGGGCCCCTATGACTGCTCCCGCCCCGATCACCAGTGAAGAATTCGCCGAAGGGGTGGAGGCGCTGCTCGCAGAAAAAGGGCTCTTCGCGGTTGAGCCGAAAACGGTGCGCGGTGTGGATTATGACCGCAGCTTTCTACTCTCGAACATGTCCGTCCGCGATATGTTCGCGGCCAAGGCGGCGGAATTCGCGGATCGGGATTTCCTTGTCTATGGCGAAGAGCGGTTGACGACGGCGGAGGCCTGGTCGCAGGCCATGCGCTTCGCCAACTGGCTGGTCACTGAAAAAGGGGTGAAGCCGGGGGACCGGGTCGCCATCGCGATGCGGAACTATCCGGAATGGTGCATCGCTTATTTAGGTATTGCGGCTGCCGGTGCGGTCATCGTGCCGATCAATTCTTTCTGGCAGGCCGAGGAGCTGCGTCAGGGGCTGACGCGGGCAGGCGCAAAGATCGTCGTCTGTGACGCCAAACGCGGGGCCGCCTTTGCGCCGTGCAAGGAAGAGCTGGGGCTGACTTTTGTCGGCGCGCGAGAAGAAGTCGAAGCGGCAGACGTGACCTTCGCGGAGATTGTCAACGATAGCGCGATATCGGCGACACCGCCCCAGGTCCAGATTGATCCTGATAGTGATTATTGCCTTATCTATACATCTGGCACGACGGGTAAGCCAAAGGGCGTGTTGTTGACCCACCGAAGCTGCATCAACTCGGTGATGTCCTTTTCCTTTCTGCTGAATGTGGCCCAGCGCCTGCGGCCGGAATTTCCGTTCGTGCCTGAGAACCCTTCTGTCCTTGTGACCTTGCCGCTGTTCCATGTCACCGCATCGCACACGGTGCTTCTGCTCTCCTTCCTCACCGGCAAGAAGCTGGTCTTCCTTTATCGCTGGGATCCCGTCGAGGCAGGCAAACTTATTGCTAAGGAACAGATCACTAATTTCATCGGTGTACCGACCATGGCCCATGACCTGACCCGGCATGCCGATCCAGAGGATCTTGTCAGTCTGGTTGATATTGCGACCGGCGGGGCAAAGCGACCCGAGACCCAGCTCGCAGAACAGGCCGAGACCTTCCCGGGCAAGTCGATGTCTTCAGGCTATGGTCTTACCGAAACCAATGCGCTCGGCACGCATATCACCCTGCAGGATTTTCTCGACAATCCGTCTGCGGCTGGCCGCGTCGTGCCGCCGGTCACGCAGATTGAGGCCTTTAGCGAGGATGGCACGCAGCTTTCCCGAGGCGAGAAAGGGGAAATCTGCATCAAGAGCCCGGCAAATTTCCGTGCGTATCTCGAAGATGAGGCAGCGACGGAAGCGGCCTTTTTCGATGGCGGATGGTTCCGCACAGGCGATCTCGGTTATGTCGATGAGGAGGGGATTTTATACATCCTCGACCGGGCGAAGGATCTCATCATTCGGGGTGGCGAGAACATCTCCTGTCTTGAGGTTGAGAACATGCTGCTGTCCTTTCCGGATGTCGATGAAGCATGCGTCTTCGCCGTACCCGACGAGAAATATGGTGAGATTGTCGGGGCGACGGTCTGGTCGGCCGCAGGTCAAGTTGATCTGGAAAAGCTCCGTGCACACGCCGCTGAAAAGCTCGCCGCTTTCAAGGTGCCGCAGCGGCTCTGGGCGTCACCCCAGTCTCTGCCGCGCGGCACAACGGGCAAGATCGACAAGCGAATGATCCGTCAGGTGACGGCCATGTATCCAGCTCATTATTCGGTGGATTGAGCCGGGGCCGGGCCACCGCCTCGCCATTCGCGCGGGTCTACCCCGCCGATCAGGACAGTGATCCCGGCATAAAGGACGACACTGATCCCGACAAGGACGATCAGGAGGAGCCAGTCCTGCCCCAGCGCAAAGCCGCGCAGCATCTCCCATTCGAGCTTGCAGCCATAAAGAAGGGCGCCAAGCAGGGCGGCGGCGAGGATGACGCGAATCGTGCGGGTCAGGAATTTTGCGCCGGGCGCGAGGTGCCCGCGCCTTGCCAGTGTGAAGGAGAGGAGCGTGACCTCCGTCCAGCTCGCGCAAATCGTCCCCAGCGGTACGGAGAGAAAGCCGATAACGGGGAAGAGCGAGATCGAGATGATCGCATTAAGGGCGATGCCGATGAGGGCGAACTTCATCGGTGTCTTGGTGTCCTCACGAGCAAAATAGGCCGCATTCAACACTTTTTGCAGGACAAAGGCGGGTAGGCCGATGCCGAAGAGCATGATGGCAAGGCCCGTCATCTCGACATCGTGATCATTGAAGGCTGACCCGCCCGCGCCGATCAGGCGGGTGACGTCGCCTGCGAGATCCTGAAACAGCGCCGCACACACCCTGTCCGGAATGACGATCAGGGCGGCGGCGGCGGGCAGGGCGAAGAAGAGCGCAACCTCGATCCCCCGGCTCAGTGTACGGATCGCGCCTTTCTCATTGCCGGATTTCACCGACCGGCTGATTGCAGGCATGAGGACGATGCCGAGCGCAATGCCGATCATCGAGAGGGGGAGCTGGTAGAGCTGGTCGGCATAGGCAAGCCAGCTATTCGCGCCAGCTTGCCGCGAGGCGACATTGGTGCCGACGATGAGATTGATCTGCAGTGCCCCTGCCGCAATGAAACCGGGTGTGCCGAGCAGGATCAGGCGTTTGACCCCTTGGGTCAGGCGCGGCAGGCGCAGGCGCAGGAGAAGCTTTGAGCGGTGCCCGGCAATCAGCAGCATGATGAGCTGGAGTACCCCGCCCGCCATGACGGCACCCGCGGCAGCGCGGCCGATTTCTTCTTCCGGGCGATGGGCGAAGGCCAGAAGCCCGGCGATCCATACGACATTGAGAAGGAGTGGCGCGGCGGCAGCGGCGGCAAACCGGTGCAGCGCGTTCAGCATCCCGCCATAGATGCCGACCATCGACATGCAGGCGAGATAGGGGAACATGATGCGGGTATATTCGACCGTCAGGGTGAAGCGCTCGGCATCATCCCGGAAGCCGGTCGCAAGCACGCTGACGAAAAGCGGTGTAAAGATCATCGCCGCCGCCGAGAGAGCGGTCAGGATGACGATCAGCCAGGCGAGGACATCCTCGGCAAATCGTTTGGCCTCGCCCATGTCGTCATTGACGGTCTTGCCCTGAAAGAGCGGCACGAAGGCGGCCTGAAAAGCGCCTTCGGCGAGCAGGCGGCGGAACATGTTGGGCAGGCGGAAGGCGACGTTGAAGGCATCCGCGACCGGCGTACCCGACGCGCCGACGAGCCCGGCGAGCAGGAGCTGGCGCGCAAAGCCGAGCAGGCGGCTGAGCAGGGTCAGCCCCGACACTGTCGCCATGGATTTAAGAATGTTCCGCGCCATCACTCGCCGCCTAAGAGCCAATCATGGCCCTTAAGCGGCGCCGTGGGGGGACGTCCAGCCGATCAATAAGGCAGGAAGTCCGGCAAGGGCACGGTGATCTCGTCGGTTGTGATGTCCTCGCCGTCGAGGAAGCGCGCCATCACCTCACCGACTTCCGGTGAGACCATGAAGAGATTGTGCCCGGCATTCACGACCGTCACGATATGGGCGTTCGAGAGGCCGGCCACGGCTTCGCGCTGACTTTCCGGGAAGGTCCGGCCATCAAGCGTGCCCGAGAAAACAAGGGTCGGGATGGCGTTTTCCGGCATCTGACGGAAAGCGTCCCCGAGATCGAGATCACGCGCGGCGCTCGCAAGCTGGGGCATCGGGAAATTATGCCACTGGCCGTTGAGCGCGGTTTTCGCCTGGCCCTCGAACGCAGCAAGTCGCTCTGCGCCGATGCCGGAGGCGATATCCATTCCGGACGACATACCGTTAAACCTCATCATCTCCTCTGGCCGGCGGTATCGCGCAAGAGCTCCTTCGAGGGGGGAGAAGTCCCCCTGATCGGCGGCAAGATAGATGCCGAGGAGATAGGCGGCCGAGCCCGGATCGGCGACCAGCCCTGCATTGACCCGCTGCATGTCGCGCCGTGTCCAGATGATCTCCTGGCTTCCGTTTTCGAGCGGGATGCTGAGCGTGACGGGCTCATCTTCGAGGCGTGCCAGCACGCGCCGCATCATCCCGGCGATATCCGGCATCGCGGCGGCGGCCTTGTCCTGTGTCAGCACAGCCGCCTGAAGCCGGGTGTAGTAGGCATCGGTCCGGGCGGGCATTTTGACCGTCTGGTCGAGCCCCTCGACGCTGGCGAGGATCGCGCGGTCGATCCGCTCCGGCATTTCCTTCATCGCGGCGAGTGCCAGATGGGTGCCGTAGGAGATGCCCCACAGGCTGACTTTCTCTGTGCCCAGATGAGCGCGCAGCGCGTCGATATCGCGCGCGCTATCGATGGTGTTGTAGCCCGCAATGTCGATGCCTTCGTCTTCCCAGAAGGCAAGGCACTCGGCGAAGGCGGTGCGGGTGAGGGCGATATAGGCCTCATCACTGATCGCTGTGACGGGCTCGGGCGTATCCGAGATACAGCCCGGGAACTGGTCGGAAAGCCCGGTGCCTCGCTGATCAAAGGCAATGACATCGGCCTGTTCGCGGAGCGCCATGAAGAGGGGGAAACGCCGCCCCTTTGCCGTGCCGGTTCCAGAGCCACCGGGGCCGCCGGCAAGATAGACGATCGGCGCGCCGGGTGTCTTGGTTGTCGCGGGGAAGCGGACATAGCCAAGGGTGAGCGTCCGGCTATTCGGATCCGCCCTGTTCTCCGGCACTTCGAATGTGCCCTCATAGGCTTCAACCGAAGTGCCGTCCTGTGCGGTGAACGTGATCTCTTTCTCATTGGGCGGCGCGGCGATGGCCTCCCCGATGAAGAGAAGAGGCAGGAAGAGGAGCGGGCTGAAGCGAGAAAACATGAGCGGTCTTTCCGGGATTGCGATGAGCCCATGCTGGGCGCTCCCGGTGGGCACCGCGTGCAATGATCGGTGAGCGGGGCAAGGAAATCGGCCAGCGGGCCTCTCATCTTCGGCGAGCGGGCGTAGGGTGGGATATGATTCGGCTTCTCTTGTTCCTCGTAGTCCTTCTCCTTCTGCCAATGGCGCGGGCTGCCGCCGCGCCGGAGGACGGCTATCTGGTGCTGACGAGAGAAGAGATGACCGTCTGCCCGGCGAGCAGCCTTGAGATCGGGGACGCCGATTTCGAGGCGGCGGCTTGCGAGCAGATGAACGCATGGGACATGGATCCGCAGGGCCATGTGATATGGGTCCGGACGGAGTTCGAGGTGCCGGCCGGCTATACCGAGGCGGCCGCGCCGCTTGGTCTTTTCCTCTCGATCAAGGCATCTAGCGAGGTCTGGCTGAACGGGGCGCCTCTGGGGCAGAACGGGATGCCGGGGCTCAGTGCTTCGACCGAAGTTGCGGGCCGTCAGGATGCGGTCTTCTTCATCCCGCCGGGGGCGCTGCGGACTGGGCAGAATGAGCTCGTGTTCCTGATGTCCGGGCATCACAGCCTGATCCGGCTCGCCCATCCTCTCCATGTTGCGGGAATTGCGCCCTACGGCCCGCCGCGGTTTCGGATGATCTCCAAATACTGGCTCTCGCTTCTGACCTTCGGGCTGTTCCTTGCGGGGTTTCTCTATTTCGGCAGTTTTGCAGCCTTGGGGCAGGACCGGCTTGGCTCTCTAATTCTGGCGGCGGCGTCGGTCGCTGCGGGCGGGCAGCTTCTTTCTGAAGTTTCGCGCGGGCTATGGAGCTATCCTTACTGGTTCCAGGATGTGCGACTGGTCCTCTTATTGTTCTTTGCCGGGAGTTTCGGCCTCGCCATGCTGGCGCATACCGCGCACCGATTTGCCGTCCCAAGACGCGGATGGATCATCGCAGGCACGGTCGTTCTGACCCTTCTCATGATCATTTACGCCGGGGGCTTTGACCGCAAGACCATGCTGGCGATCATGACGCCTTGCCTTGGGGCGGCTGTCATGGCGGGCATGGCTGCATTCCGGGGTGACAGAGAGGCGCGCTATCATCTGGCAGCGTTTCTCAGCTTTCTCGTCCTCGTTGTCGTTGCGCCCTTCATCTTCCTTGATATCGGTTTTTACTTCCTCGTGGCGGGGCTTCTCGGCTTTCTCTTCCTTGTGCAGGCGCGGGCCTACCGGGCCATCAGCCTTGAGCAGCAGGAGACCGAGCGCCGCCGCCACAAGCTCGAACAGGCGCTCAAAGAGCGAGAGCAGACCGAGGCCGCCTCGATCACCATCCGCAGCAATGGCCGGATGCAGAAGGTCAAAGCGGCGGAAATCGCCAGCGCCAGCGGGGCGGGCGATTATGTCGAGCTGCACCTGACCAGCGGCGATGAGATGCTGCATTCGGCGACGCTGAACGCGCTCGAAGCCGAGCTGCCGGGGCAGTTCCTGCGGGTCCACCGCTCGCATATCGTCAACACGCATCTGATTTCAGAATTACGGCGGCTGCCTTCTGGCACGGGCGAGCTGGTGCTCAGCTCCGGCCATCAGGTGCCGGTCAGCAAGCGGATCATGCCGCGCGTGCGCGAGGCGCTTGACGCCGTTTAACCTTTCCAAAGTGTTGCGCGGTAGAAGGGGCGTCATGGCAAAGACGCTTCTTCTGGCTGGACCCGTTCTCTTCCTGCTCGTCCTCGCAACGGCCTTGTTCGGCGCCGACAGGCCGGCCTTTGCGCTGTTCCTGTCCGGGGCATTCCTCAGCGTGGGAGCCGTTGCGGCATGGGTCACCCCGCGCATTCGGCTGACCCCGGCGATCTGGCTGGGTCTCTGGGGCGGCGCAATCGTGGTTCTTGGACAGAGCCTCGGGCCGCATCCCGCCATCAGCCTGCCGGACCTTGCGGTCCTGCTCGCGGCTGGTGCGGTCTATCTGACCATGGCGGGGGCAGTCTCGACGGGGCGTCAGGCGGAGCATGTCTTCCGGGCCATGAGTATCGCGGTCCTGCTGGTCGGCATTGCCGCCTTTTTCAATTTCATCGCGTCGCCTGACACGGTGTATGGCCAATCCAAAGCCTTTCATGAGGGGCGGCTGACAGCAGCTTTCCTGTCCGCAAATACGGCGGCGACCCTCTTCGGGATGTTTTCTCTCTTCGGGCTAGCAGGTGTGCTGCGCGTCTTGGGCGGCGGGGGGCTTGCCGGGATATTCGACCGGCTGGGGAAGGGCGCGACTCTGCCGCTCCTTGTTCTGATCTTCTCACTCACCTGCCTGATGCTGACCGGCTCACGCGGGGGGATTGCCGCAACGATTGTTGCAGGCGCGGGTCTCATTTTCTGGGACCGTCAGGAGGCGAAGAGCAAACTCCCTTTCTGGGTGCCGGTGCTGGCGATCCTGATCGTCGGGGCGGGGCTGACGGCGGCGAGCGGCAGCGTGCTTGGCGATCGGCTGACAGAGGGGGCGATAGATGGAAACGGCCGTATGCTGATCTGGCAGGTCTCGCTGGCGGCGTTTCAGGGCGCGCCTCTCTTCGGGCATGGATTTGGCCGCTTTGAGGAGGCGATAGCGCCGCATATCACGCTGGAGACAGCTCCGATCCTGATCCAGCAGGGGGCGGCGCATAACCTCCTCCTGCAATGGCTCGTACAGGGAGGAATTGTCGGTGTGGCAGGCGGGCTTGCGATCCTGACAGCTGCCATTCTGCCGCTTCGGGCGGGTCTTGCGCGCCGCCGTCGGCAGCGGGGCATGATGAAGCTCGCGGGCGCAATGATGCTCCTCGTCCTGCTTCATGGCATGCTCGATTATGGGCTGGAGATTCCGGCTGTTGTCTGGTGGCTCTCGGCCTTTCTCGGCCTTGGCGCCGGGGTCGCAGCCGCGGAGAAAACAGCAAAAAAGAAAAGCCCCGGCCAGTGACCGGGGCTCCTCAGAAGACGGAATTTCAGTTTAACGCTTAGCTCGCAAGCGCAGCTTCCCCATCGAGGGTCGCAGCAGCAGCGTGGACTGTCGAGGCGATGCGGACAGCGGCCTGGACCTGCTCGGTCGAGAGCCCGCCCTTGCGCACGACCGCATCATGGCTGTCGAGGCACATGCCGCAGCCGTTGATGGCGGAGACCGCCAGCGACCACAGCTCGAAATCGACCTTGTCGACACCCGGATTGGCAATCACCTGCATACGGAGTTTTGCCGGCAGAGTCTGGTAGGTCTTCTCCGACACGAGGTGGGAGAAGCGATAATAGATATTGTTCATGCCCATGATGGAGGCGGCGGCCTTGGCGGCAGTCACTGCTTCCGGGCTCAGCTTCTCCTGGGCCTCGGCTGCAATGGCGCGGATCACATCGGCGTTCCGGCTGGCCAGCGCGGTCGCAAGGAAAGTGCCGTATTTCTGCTGATCATTCAGGAGTGTCTCATTGACGAGACTGCTGAGGTTCAGGCGGATGTCTTTGGCGTAGTCGGGCAGTTGCTCGCGCAGGGATTCAATCGACATGGTTTCTCTCCATCCGGCAGCGTGGGATCGCGCCGGTCTCTGTCTAGGCTGATTTCTCGAAGAATGTGGAGAAGCACCGGACAACGGCATTTGGGCAGGGGGGGGAGGCAGTTGCCCGGTACTTCTCTAACAAGCGCGCGCTTTAAGCAGGGGGGAATGCGCGCAGCTTTTCAGGGGACGATTTAGAGCGTGTCGCCGCCGAGGGGGCGGTTACACGGACAAAGCTCGTCCGTTTGCAGTCCATCAAGAACGCGCAGGGTGTCTTGCGGGTTCCGACCGACATTCAGATTGTTCACATAAACGTGCTGAATGACGTTGTGCGGGTCGACGATGAAGGTCGCGCGCAGGGCAACGCCTTCTGGCGAGCGAATGCCGAGGCCGTCGATCAGGGCACCGGTCGTGTCGGCAAACTGCCAGGCCGGGTGCTTGTCGAGGTCAGCATGGTCGCGGCGCCATGCCAGTTTCACGAATTCGTTGTCCGAGGAGCCGCCAAGGACGACAGCGTCACGGTCTTCGAATTCTTTTGCGAGGCGGCCGAACTCGGCAATCTCGGTCGGGCAGACGAAGGTGAAATCCTTCGGATAGAAATAGATGACTTTCCATTTGCCCGAGAAGCTGTCCTGAGTGACGTCCTCAAAAGCGCTCTCGCCGTTTTCTTCGATCTGGTTGAAGCCGGGCTTCACGCCCGTCACTTTGAATTCCGGCAGTTTGTCGCCAACGCCAAGCATCGCAATCTCCAATATCTCTCAAGTGTTCGTGTGTCGCGCAGCCGAAGTTACGCCCTCGCTGCAAGGGGGATATGGGCTGTTGCATGCCTGCGGGCAAATAGATTATGCGGTATGTTAGTATCGAAATAGTCGATAGGAGAGCCGCCCTTGCTGCCGACCCTCAGACAGTTGCAGTTTTTCACAAGCCTTGTCCGGAATGAAAGCTTTTCGCGTGCCGCGGAGGAGTGCTGTGTCTCACAATCGACTCTCTCCGCCGGGATCAAGGAGCTTGAGGGCGTTCTTGATGCACCGCTGGTCGACCGCAGCTCGCGCAGCTTCATCCTGACCCCGCTGGGGGAGGATATGGCCAAACGCGCCGAAGAGATCATCGGGTTGTCGCAAGACATGGTGCGCGCTGCCGCCGGTCGCCCGCCGCTGACCGGCGATCTGCGGCTCGGGCTGATCCCGACCATCGGGCCTTATCTGTTGCCCGAGCTGATGCCGAAACTCGCCAAGGCCTATCCCGAATTACGGCTCTACTTACGCGAAGAGCTGACCGATCATCTGATTGACGGTTTGCGTGCGGGCCGGATCGATATTGCGGTCCTTGCCATGCCGGTCGAGACCGAAGGGCTCGATACGCTGATCTTCGGGGAGGACCCTTTCGTCTTCGCCTGTTCAAAGAACCATCCGTTTGCGGACAAGCCTTCGATCACCAGCAAAGAGCTGAGCGGTGAGAAGCTTCTCCTGCTTGAGGATGGGCACTGCCTGCGCGATCATGCGCTAGATGCCTGCGCCCTGCGCCAGCGCGATACGGCGGACGCGTTCGGTGCAACGAGCCTCTTCACCCTTGCGCAGATGGTCGCGAGCGATGTTGGGACGACCCTGATGCCGCAGCTCGCTGTTGATCATGGGTTAGCGAAAATGTCCGGGGTCGTCACAATTCCCGTCATCGACAAGGGCGGACACCGGCCGAGCCGCGATCTGGGGCTCGCGTGGCGGCATGGCTCCGGACGTGAGGCAGAGGCGCGGGCCCTAGCCGAACTGCTCGCGATTGAGGGGTAGGGGGCAAAGCTGTGTCATAGTGGCGAGCAAAAAGGGGACGAGACGATGAAAAAGAGCCTTCTGACTGCCGCTTGTACAATGGGCCTCGGGCTAGTGCCTGCCTTGGCGCAAAGTGACCTTGCGCCGCCGCGCTGTGACTATGGCGCGCCGAATGAGAACGCGCCCGAAGAGTTGTCGCAGTTCGCTTTCCTGATCGGGGATTACACGATCTCGGCCCATGCCTGGCAGAATGGTGCTTGGTCGCCTCCGCGCCCCGGCACGCCTGCACGCTGGAACGGCTATTATGGTCTTGAGGGCATGGCGATCGTCGATGAATGGTATGGCCGCGATCCCGGCATCGAGCCCGAGACAGGCAGAGGCATCAATGTACGCTTGTGGGATGCCGAAGAGGGCGAATGGGACATGATGTGGATCGCCACCGCCGGTCGACAGGTTCAGGATCTGCGTGCAAAGGTGATGGATGGTGTGCTGACCATGTGGCAGGTCTATCCCGAACGGCCTGAGTTCAAGGCGACCTTCCATATTGAAGATGAAGACCACTGGGCGCGCATCAGCTACGTCCCTGATGAGAATGGCGAATGGCAACCACAATTCAAACTGGCCGCCACGCGCATTCCGTGCGGGGAGGAGTAGTCAGGCAGCACTTTCTTCGTCATGGCTGGCGAGGGGCGCAATTTCTCCGTTATCGGACAGCATGATCGCGATGGGCCGCGTTGCTTCGAATTGTGACAGTGTAATCAATGCAACGACTGTGAGCGGTACGGAAAGCAGCATCCCGGCAAAACCCCAGATTGATCCCCATGTCGCCAGCGAAATGAGGATGACGAGGGGCGAGAGGTTAAGGCTCTTGCCCATCACCCGCGGCTCGACAAACGAGCTGATCGACTGTTCCGCCCCGGCAAGAAGGAGGAGGGTGAGGGCAGCTTTCCCCAAGCCCCCATCTGGCGCCAGCAAAGTGAGAAGGACTGGCAGGGAAATCGCGATCACTGCCCCGACAATCGGCACATAGCCAAAGACGAAAATCAGCAATGCCCAGAATCCGGCAAAGTCCGTGCCCAGCGCCAGCATGAGGACAAAGGAGATGCTCGCGACCGTCAGATTGATCAGCGTTTTCATCGTCACATAGGTGCGGATGAGGCGGGTGACATCGTCGATCGCGTTGTCGATCCGGTGACGCACGGCGACCGAGCCGGCCATGCGGGTCAGCTTGCGCGAGAACCGTCCCCGCTCGATCAGGATAAAGGCCGTATAAAGAAAGACGGTAACGATATTGCCCAGCAATGTGCTGGCCGCCGTGGTGGCCGACGCAATCGCGCCACGCGCCGCAGCGAAAGCCTGAGAGCGCAAGCCCGAGCCGGCGTCAGCAGGAATGTCCTCCCCGTCGATTGCCGCCATGCCGCCCCGTAGGCCGTCAAGGAAGTCGGCCATGGCCTCGACGGCGTCCTGCGGCATCCATGACCGCCCCTCTGCCCAGCCGACAAAACCAGTCGCCAGCTCGCCCAGCCGGGCCTGATATTCAGGTGCCTTCTCAAGAACAGCTTGAGCATTCTCTCGTACGATCAGGCTGATCACGAGGAGGATGCCAACAATGATGACAAAGGAGAGGCCGAAATTGACCGCCCCCGGCATGAACCGGCCGATAACGGGCAACCGGTCGAGACCATTCTTTACCGAGACGATCAGGAAGGAAAGCAATGCCGCCACGATCAGCGGCACGAGAATGCCCTGCGCCACCCAGAGGATGAAAAAGACGATGATCGTCAGACCCAGCCCGTAAAAAGCGGCTGCGACACTGCGGGGCGGTCCGGGCTGTTTTTTCTTTTCCGTCATGGTGTTGAGGGTGGACGCGCTTTGGCTCCCATGTCCAGCCTCCCCCTCAGGGGGTGAGGTCGAAATCCTGCGCGATGCGGGCGGCCAGCTTCTGGAAGGCGGGCTCGGCGTTCTCGAGATCCCCGTCATTGGTGACCAGTGCGATCACCGCGCGCTCATCGGGTACGAGGATCAGGAGCGCATACCAATATGTGTTCGAACCATTGTGCCAGATGATCGGCCCGGCGCCATAGCCGCCGCCCGAGGGGTCCGAGACCCAGCCATAGGCATAGCCGAAGCCTGTCTCTTCATTCCGGCTGGGCGGGGTATGCAGAAGATCATAGCTTGCGCGGGAGAGAAGGGCGGGGTCTTGGGAGAGATGCGCCTGTCCGTATCGCAACAGATCGGCGAGGGGCAGGGCGGCCGTCCCCGCCGGGCCGATAAAGGCGGGGTTGTCGGCGCGGGCGGCCGGGTTCCTGGGCGATTTGCCGAAGATCCCCTTGGCGTGACCCCAAGGGGCTGCCTCGCCGGTCGGCGGGCCGAAACTGATCTCAATCCCCAGCGGGGTGAAGACGCGCTCTGAGAGGAGCTCTTCCCAGGGTGTTCCGTCTGCGGCCTTTTCCGCCATTGCCCCGGCAATGGTGAAGCCGACATTCGAGTAAAGAAACTCACCGCTCTTACCCGGCAGGGGGGCGCTGATCATCTTCTCAACCTTGGCCTGACGCTGGCGCGAGATACCTGTCCGGGTTTCCGGATTATCAGACAGCATATCGATCAGGGAGAAATTGCCCGGCGCGCCCGACGTGTGGGTGAGAAGCTGGCTCAGCGTGACACCGCGCCAGCTTTCGTCTGCGGCATCGCCATAGATATCACCGATCGTCGTCTCAAAGCTCAGCGTGCCGTCTTCGACCATGGTCGCGATCAGCGTACCTGTCATGGATTTCGTGATCGAGCCGAGATGCCAGGCATCGTCACGAGAGAGCATGCCGCCCTTGCCCTTGATGCGCTCGCCATCGACGGCCAGCGCGACAATCTCGCCCTCGACCATCACCGCGGCGCCCATGCCGATGAGGCCGGCTTCCTCGCGGGCGTCCGACAGGAGGTCGGCGAGGGTGCTGTCCTGCGCGCGGGCAGGCAGGGGCAGAAGGAAGAAGAGCGCGGCCAGCGCGGCGGTAATGCGGGGCATAGGGCGGGTCTCCCTCAGGGGTTTCGAGCCGGACGCTAATATAGCGTCGGGCTGAAAACTAGGGTTTGACAGCGCGCCTGCGAGAGCATATTCCCCGCGGCTCGGCATGCCCAGATGGCGGAATTGGTAGACGCGCCAGCTTCAGGTGCTGGTGTCCGTATGGACGTGGAGGTTCGAGTCCTCTTCTGGGCACCATTTCAGGGTTTGAGACCCTCCGGAAAATCCAAAAATTCAATAAAAACAAAGAAATTAGCATGGGTGTCGTCCGGCGCGGTCCGGGGGCATGCTAGGTAAGCCGACATAATTGGGTGCACATTTGAGGGCATCGCAATTCAGAAGCCAATGTGGTGCCCCCAGAAAATCCCCCTGACAGATATTCGAGTCCGTTCCGCAAAGCCCGGAGCGAAGCCTTACAAAATGGCTGACGGAGAGGGGCTGCACCTCCCCGTGAAACCGTTGAGGTAAGGACTTGTGAGACATAAAACTGGGGCCGGGGGGATGATGGCAGAGAACCAGTTCTACAAGATCGAAAACATCAAGGATGTAGATATTCGCGCCCATCTCACTTCTTCATTGGACACGCCATTCTTTCACTCAACATGGCTGCGTTCAAAGGGGACGGGTCACGTCTGTCATCCGAGATGAAGACACGACAGGGTTTGTTGAAGGGATGCCTTGATGATGGTTCAGGGGCCAAACCCAACCGGAATAACCGAAAATCGCCTGAAACAGATATCGAGCGTGAACGCCGCTTTCCATCGCCCCCGTCTCTATCTAGGTTTGATCGAAACTGACCACACGCCTTGCCGCCACAACAGCGCCAATCTTCAGCCAGCCGGAGGTCGAATGCGATGAATACGGACATGCAGCAGACCAGAATGCTGCTCGGAGACTGGCGCCGCGGCGATATTGGTGCTCGCGACCAGCTGTTCGACCGGCTCTACGGTGAACTACGACAAGTATCCGCCGCCCTCCTGCGCCGGGAGAGTAATAATTCTCTGGCGACGGAAGACCTCGTTAACGAGGCGGCCATGCGACTGATGGAAATGGACAGCATCGACTGGGCTGACCGAAGCCATTTCCTCGCGCTCTCGGCCCGTGCCATGCGCCGGATCCTGATCGATCATGCCCGCAAGAAGAAGTCCGAAAAGCGTTCCCATGAAAAGGTGACGCTGATGACCCGTTTCGAGGGCGGACAGCAGCGACTCGATCTCGAAGAACTTGAAACGGCGCTCATCCGACTTCAGGCCATCGACGAGGAAAAGGCCAAGATCGTAGAACTGCGGTTTTTTGGCGGTCTGACGCCGGCCGAGATCGGCGAAGTTCTGGGTACGTCTGAATCCACTGTCAAACGCCAATGGCAAATCGCGCGGACCTGGCTTCTCGACGCCATGGGAGGACCATAAGGTGGCAGACAATCGGGAACTAGAGATCGAGGCGATGAAGGCCCTCGAAGAAGCCTTCGACAAGCCTGAGGCAGACCGAGAGAGCTGGGCGAAAACGCGGTACTCATCTGATCCCGCGCTTCTGACGAGGGTACTCAAACTCCTGAAGACCGACGCGTCGATGAGCATGGCCTTGCGTACCGGTGGCGCTCGGGATGCGCTCGAAGACGAAGTTTCGCCCGAACGCGCCGGCCAATATCGGATCACCGACCTTATCGGCCGCGGCGGCATGGGGGCTGTCTACATCGCCGAACGCGACGCCGGCGACTTCGATCATAAAGTCGCCGTCAAGATCATTCGCCCCGGCGTACTGAGCGATGTCCTGATCGGCCGCTTCGAAACCGAGCGTCAGATCCTGGCGAGCCTCAACCACCCAAATATCGCACGACTTTTCGATGGCGGTACACTGACGGATGGATCGCCTTACATTGTCATGGAGTATGTCGATGGAATTCCGATCAGCGAGTGGGTCAGGAAAAAGGACCTCTCCCTCGAAGCGCGGCTGGAGGTGTTCTGCGAGGTTTGCTCGGCGGTCGAACACGCTCACCAGAACCTCATTATCCACCGCGATATCACCCCGACGAATGTGCTCGTCACCAAGGACGGTGCCGTCAAACTGATCGATTTCGGGATTGCCAAACCGCAGGTGCTTGAAGACGACGTGGCATCGGCGGCCCAGAAGGCGATTGACTCGCGCACCTACACTCCAGGCTTTGCTGCGCCCGAACGCATGGAGGGAGCGCCGACCAACACTCTTTCGGATGTCTATTCTCTGGGCAAGCTCCTCGCTGCGATGCTCGGCGGGCTGACCATCCCTCAGGATGTGTCCGCGATCATTGCCAAAGCGACCCGGACCGACCCGGCCGACCGATATCGATCCGTCCTCGCCCTTTTCGAGGATGTCGAGAATTTTCTTTCCGGCCACTCCGTCGAGGCACGAGGCGGCGGCCGGTTCTACCGATTCGGCAAATATTTCCACAGGCACTGGCTGGCCGTGAGTGTCAGCTCCCTCGCCGCCATCGGCCTCATTATCGCCTTCGCGGTCACATTGTTCCAGTATCAGCGCGCCGAAACGGCGCTCGACAGTGCGAATGCTCGCTTCGAACAGGCGCGCAGCTTAAGCCGTAGCCTGATTTTCGACACCTATGACGAATTCGAACAGGTCGCCGGCACGCTGGAGCCTCGGCGGAAACTTGCCAATCTGGTCAGTGACTATGTCGATGACCTTGCCGGCGGCGAGAATGTTCCCAACGATATCCTCTTTGATATCGGCACCATGAGCATGCGGCTCGCTAATCTCTATGGCGCCGTGGGTCTCGCCAATCTGGGCGACACGGAGAAATCCGAGGAACTGCTGCTCAAAGCGGAAGTCGCGCTCGAAAAACTTCTGGCCGACGAGCCGACGAATACAAAAGCGCTTGCCGAACTCGCCATGGTGAAGCGGAACCTCTCCATGCAGCACCTTCTTTACAATGAAGATATCGATATGGCGGCCCGCTACAATGCTGAAGTGCTGGATATGGCGGCCAAAGGCACCGCGCTCGGCGACGAGAACGAACGTACGCTGCTGCGGCATTTCTGGAGTGGCCGCACCGACAGGCTGCAAATTCTTTATCAGCAGGAAGACTATGAGACCGCACTGAACGAGGTCCAGTCCTGGCGCGCGGAGCTCGACGACGAGATGTTCGAACGGCTTGGCGGTGGTGAAGAGATGGCCGCCTACATGGCCATGCAGGAGGGCGAACTCCTGATAGATCTGGGTCGGCCCGCAGAAGCCGTCGCCCCTCTCGGCTATGCCAGAGCCTACCGCCTCGGCCAGCTTCAAGGCGAGCCCGACAATTACTATCAGAAGACCCAGCTGCTGACGGCCAGCATGATCATCGCGCGTGCCCATACCGCGGCCGGCGATCTTGAGGCGGCTCTTGAGGCCAATGGCGACGCACTCACCGCAGCACGTGAACTATTTGCGCTGGATACGGAAGATGCAGGCGGACCTGAGGGTCTGAACAAGGTCCTTCAGGATCGTGTTCTTTACCTCAACGAACTCGGGCGGCACGATGAGGCGCGTGAGGCTGCGAGCGAGGCAGTCGATCTTGCCGCGCTCCTCGACGAAAAATTTCCACAGACCCCATATTACCAGAGACTTCTGGTGGATTCTTACCTCACGCAGGCGGGCATTCCCGGATCGCCCGCTCTGTCGTGCCGGGCCATTGCCGAGGCCCGCGCGTTGAACGCGCAGCTCGGCACAGGCGTGATCAACGGTGGAGAAGAAAAATCTCCGGAGACTGACGAAAAAATAGCCGGCCTCGAAGGCCGGCTCAATTGCAATATCTAGGCTGCCGTTCGACCAATGATCCTGACAGCATGTCTCAGTTCGGGCAGGGTTCGCCCGCCTTGTGGTTGACGTGGAACGTGGCCTGACCCATCGGCTGGCCGCGCTGGTCGATAAACATCGCATGAACATGGCACTGGCCGTCGAACTGGAGCCTCAAATTCGACCTGTTCACCTTCCCCCGCTGACGCAAGTTCGGGGTGGTTACCATAGTATTGGCCATCATCCCGTTGAATTGACCCTGGATCTGGGAAACGCCGTTGGGGGATCGTTGGCTTGCCTGGATCTGTCCGTTGGCGGACACTTGCGCCTGCCAGGGGGCCGCGTCATTTCCGGTTTGCGGACTGGAGTAGTACCACTGACCACTCAGTGACTGGAAACTTCCTCCACCAGCGCCAAAGCCGGGCTGACCATAGGGCTGCTGACCGTAAGGCTGCTGTGGCTGGACCATACCGCCGCCGGGATAGCCAGGTTGCTGACCATAGCCTTGGGCGCTTGCAGTGGCGGCCATCATCGCGGCCGCGGCGAGAAGGGAAAGGCGGATTTTCATTTTCAAGCTCCTTGATCTGCGACGGCGGGCGGGCGAGACGCTCACGGACAACCGCTCAGTAAACGTATGAGGTAGTGTGGGGTCTGGGTGGGTGACGGCCCAGCGGCGAATCCGCCGGGCCGCTCTCCCCACTATCGATCAATCGAACATCCAGGTCGTGTCATAGAGACCGCCCGGAGCCCAATTGCTCGATTCCGTTGAGGTGTATGCGGAGCTGTTGTATTCGCTCCAGCTGTTCGTGGACGCTTGGTTACTCGGCGTCAGGTCGTACATGCCGACCGACGGGTCCATGCTGTAATTGTAGTTCGAGTACACATTGCCGTAATTATCGACCTGCGAGTCGTAGGCATACGGATCGACATAGTGGACGTTACCGAACTGATCGACCATTTCGAGGCCGTAAGGGCTGATCGTCGACCAATCGCTGTAATCTTGGGCGCTTGCGGCACCGGCGCTGACGGTGGTGGCGGCAATGGCAGAAAGGGCAAGTTTCGAGATGGTTTTCATGACATTGGTTCCTTTCAGGTTCTGGTCTCTCTCGTGTTGGTGGGCCCCCTCATCAGGGGCCTCATTAGAAAAGGCGTGAGCCAGCCGGAAAACGGGTCAGAAATTTTCAAAAAAAATGGAGAATTGCAGCGCGAAGACACAAAATATTGAAAAATCAATGGGTTAACCGCGAGATTCGACGCACTTTTTTCGTCTCTCAACGTCGATCACGGGTCTCAAGGCCGATTTTCGTGAGGCGAACGGTCCAGCCCCATGAGACAGGGCGATCGTTCGATCCAAGATCTAGCCCCCGTAGCCATCAATACGGTTGTGAGCCAGACCGCAGCCCTGCTGAAATGGAGTGCGCATTCGTCGGGTGACTAACTTAGCTGGATATTGAAACGATATTGTCTTCCTGATGTGAGCTGCAAGCTGCTTGTGCTGGCCCGCCCTGGAATAAAGTGGTCCGGGTTTTGAGTTCGCTCTGGCTCCAATTGAGAAGCTCAAGAATGGCCCTAAGGCGGTACAGGGGCGTTCCGATGAGAAAGCGCTGACCAAAGCCATCATTGCACCGGCCGATGACTATGGCCGGTACGGAAAGCATTGAATTACAGCGTCCCCATCTGGCCCCCTTCGTTGATCTTCACGCTTCGGTCTGACGCGAGTTTTCTCGCGCTCCGCCCTAGGCTGAAATTCTAGGAATCCGAATTTTTCAGCCAGCCTCAATCTCGGGTTGCTAAAGGGTTGTGCAGCCGCTAACACACAACCCTAGATTACAGGCGGACGACGACACACTTTAGCCGTGACGTCGCAGCGTAACCGGTATGGCGATCCCATAAGACGCCATCTGCGCCTGTCGGGATAAATTGGGGGCAGGCGGTGATCAGCGTCACCACGCAAATAGTCGGTCAGGGCGACCTCGTAGCGGAGGCACTGGCGCGGTCGCCCGTCACCGGGCGAATGCTGGATATCGGCCTTGGCCGGGGGCGAGCGGCGAATGCCTTTGCAGCGGCGGGCTGGTCCGTCTCCGCGACGGGGTTTGATGTCTCTGACTATATCTCTGACACCGAAGACCTCGCGGAAGTGATCGAGCTTCATGAAGGCATCGATATCTGTGACATGTCGATCTTCGAAGATGAAAGCTTCGATGTCATCTGGTGCGCCCATGTGGTGGAGCATGTGCTCGACACGGGCAGGGCGCTGGCGGAGATCCGGCGGATCCTCAAACCGGGCGGCAAGTTTTTCATCAGCGTGCCGCCATTCAAGCCGGATATTGTCGGCGGGCATGTAAAGCCCGGATGGAATGTTGGCCTACTGATGTATGTGCTGGCCGTTGCTGGATTTGATGTGCGTAGCGGCGCCTTCATCCGGCATGGATATAATATTTTTGGCGCTGTCGGCCGAGGGACAGGACCCCTGCCGCGCCACGTGCTGCGCTTTGCCAATGGCGATCTGGAGCTGCTGCAGCGCTATGGCCGCTTTCCCGAAGACTTCGATGCGCAGCAGGGGTTTGATGGCGATATACCGTCATGGAATTGGGAATGGCAGCAGGCGCCGGAAGAGCTGCCGCCAGCCAAACAGGCCCAAATGCCGGAGGAGGCCGCCGCCGAAGACGCGCCTCCGACCCATATCGTCCGGAAGCGGATGAAAATTGCGTTCTTTGTGCCGTGGATCACGAAAAGCCGCGGTGGAACGGAGAATGTCGGGCAGGCGATGGCGAATGCCATGGCAGAGCGCGGTCATGAAGTGCAGATCTTCACATTCGACAATGACCGGGCGCCGTCTCGCTGGCCACTCGATCCCACGATCCGGCTCTGGCACCTGCCAGAAGGGGAACCTACTGACGATCTCCTGTTAATGGCGGCCGTTGCGCAGGCCAATGTCGAGCTGATTGTCGGTCTGCACATGAACCGGACCTTTGGCCGCTATGTCAGATGCGCGCACCGTCTCGGCCTTCCGGTCGTTTTGTCAGAACATATCGATCCGCGCTTTCCGCAGCGGATCGGCGCCTTCACCGAGGACGAGCGGCTGACATTCTTCAGTGGGGCCACCAAAATCCACCTCCTGGTCGAGGCGTTCCGCAAGACATTGCCGGAGAGCTTTCAGGACAGGATTGAGGTCATTCCCAATACGGTGCCGCCCGCTCGTCGATTGGCAGAGCCTGCCGGTGTGGACGGAGAGCCTAAGACGATACTGGCCGTCTGCCGTTTGGTGCCGCGAAAGAATGTCGACCAGTTGATCAGGGCCTTCGCGAAGATCCTGCCCCTTGTCCCGGAATGGCGGCTGCGGATTGTTGGCGACGGGCCGGAGCTTGGCCGCTTGCAGTCACTGGCTAAAGAGCTGGGAGTTGCCGACTCTGTCGATTTTCATGGGTACACAGACGATACTTATGTCTGCTATGAAAAGGCGCAGATTTTCTGCTCTGCCGCCCTGTTCGAAGGTTTTCCCATGACCACGCTGGAGGCCATGGCGCATGGCTTGCCCTGCGTCGGCTTTGCCGCTTGCAACGAAATTTATGAGCTTATTTCATGCGGTGAAACAGGTTTTGTTTTTTCGGATAGAGTAGCCCACCAGAGTCTGGAGGCGCGATTGATTGAGCTAACTCAAGGACGTGAGCTGAGAAATCGCATGGGGAAATCTGGGTTAAATAAATATACGGAAGAATTCGGCGAAAACTATGTTCTTGATAAATGGGAATCTCTCTTCTTTAAGGCAGTATGTGGGGGATTAAAATATCTTAGTACGGAGTTGATTGAAGTGCATGAGGATCGATTGAACTCTTTTGCCTTCGCTTCCGATGATGAGATGCTGAACTAGGGGTAAGGAAATGTCGCAGGAGGAAGGTGATGCATATCTCAACTTCAGGGATTTCCTTGATCTCGGAAGCGAGCGTCTCAAGCAAGCTGTCGACATCAGAGAAAAGGTTCTTTCTCTCCGTCAAAAGGAAGTGATTTCTAGTTACTCAGTAGATGTCTTGGAATCAGGTTACGGAGCTAATCTGGGTGGCTTGTTTCGTGGTCTTAAAAGCATTGATGAGGGTTTATATGCCTCAGATGCTAATATGCTATCACATGGAACGCTACTGCGATCTCAAAAATCATCTAATTTTAGAGCCGGTAAGGTGTTTGGGGGGTATAAGTCTGAAAATAACATTGTTCTGTATGAGACGGGATTTCTAGCATCAGTATACGGATGGATACATTCTTTTAAAAATCGCCGCCCTGAAATGTCTTGCTTGGGGTATGTCTATGATGACATCGCGCATTATTTCATGACGGATTATCCCAATCGTCTGATCCAGAAACTGAACAGTGATGCCGAACTGAGCGATGCCGAGAGTGCGCGAGCCGAAGGTTTGATCAGACGCATCGTCGATCGAAGAATCAGCAAATATAACGCCCAGCCTTTTACAGCGCCTGCCATGACGGAGGGATATTCTCGCCGTGTGCTCGTTTGTGACCAGAGCTACGCTGATGCCTCGACAATCTATGGCAAAATCAATACGCACGGCTTTGAATCTATGCTGCTCGCCGCCATTCAGGAAAATCCTGATGCGGAGATATTGGTAAAATCCCATCCGGACACTTACTGGGAAAAATCAGAGCTCAAGAGAGAGAATCGTGCAGGCTATTTCGAGCACTTGCGTGACACCGGCCGGGTGCGCATTCTGCGTGAGCCGGTCAATCCTTATACGCTCTTTGACCTGGTCGACACAGTCTATGTGGGCACCAGCCAGATGGGGCTTGAGGCGCTGTTTGCAGGCAAAAAGGTCGTCTGCTTCGGTGCACCTTTTTATGCCGGCTGGGGGCTGACCGATGACCGGCAGCCAGTGCCGCACAGGCATCGGAACCGCTCCCTGATTGAGCTTTTTCACTATTTTTATGATTGGTACACAATTTATCATGTGCCGGGATGTGCGGTCCCCAGCAGGATAGAAGATGCGCTCGATTTCATTGAGCAGCACCGTCCCTATGCACCGCCAATTGCCTTGCCGGCGACGGAGCGTCCGCCAAAAATTTCTGTCATTCTGCCGGTCTATGGGGTTGAGCAGTATATTGAGGAGTGCTTGCGCTCGATCCAGCGACAGACATTGGAAGATATCGAGATCATTCCGGTGAATGACCAGAGCCCGGATGGCAGTCAGGCCATCATCGACCGGCTCGCGGCGGAGGATTCGCGCATTCGGCCGATCATCATGAAAGAGAATGTCGGGCAGGGTTTCGCCCGCAATGCTGGGATAAAGGCGGCACGCGGCGAATATATCTGGTTCATCGACTCGGATGACTACCTGGCTTCTCCAACTCACCTGGAGACGGTTTACAATGTTGCGTGTGAAGATGGTGCAGATTTAGTCCGTGGACGAAAAAACATAGAGAGAATAGAGGATTCGAGCGGACAGCATTTGCGCGATCGTCGAGATGAAACCGAAAAATATTTCGATGAGAATTTTCAAAAGAAGACATTCGCAGAAGCTACGGTCTTGCTACACAGTAGGCATCACTGCCAATGGCTCTACCGGCGAGAATTTCTTCAGGAAAGTGATATAAAATTCACAACGCCCAAATGGGAGGAGCGCCCATTCCTTTTAAAAGCGCTGCTGAGCGCAAAGTGTATCAGCACGACATCAAGTGAAGCTTTTATATATCGTATACGTCAGGATTCAACGGCAAGAAGGGAGAAAACCGCTCAGGACTACGAAGATCAAATCAAGAATTTTGAAGATGTTGTTGAGCTACTGTCTATTGCGGGTGCTTTCGGGAGATCAAGCGAACTTTGGTATCATGCTAACTTCACAATAGCTCAGTATATACATTATATATTCTGTGGCTTTCCATATGAGTTAGTCAGCGCTGGAAAATTAAACATCCAGTCGGAAGAATTTTTCGATCGTATTCGAGAGGTGTTCCTATCCACGAACGTGAATTCCAACGATCTGGTATTTGATGCCTATGTTTTCAGCAAGTCTAAGCTGAAACCAAATGTATACAGATTAATCTTTGCGGCAATCAGAGCTGAAGAGTACGACCTCGCCCGTACTGCAATAGAAGAAGCTCCGATCCCTCAAGAGAAGCTATATACGATTTATAAGGATGAGCCGTGCGATGAATTTGAAGCAGATCTCCAATATGCGCTGAACCTTTACGCCCGAAACGGGCTGGCAAAAGAGCTATCCGCGCGGCCGGATGTGTCGCTGGGAGCTTTACCCCGGATCGTCATCCATATCGGCGCGACCAAGACCGGCAGCACATTCCTTCAGCATTACATGGACCAGAACCGTCCGGCCTTGCTGCGAGAAGGGATCTGGTATCCTGAACGTGGGTTGTTCCAACAAAAGGGACGTCCACAAAAAGTAGCTGGCCAAGCAAATTTTGCTCCGGCTGCGGTGAAACGGGATCCATTCCTGCTCAACTATCTGCTGGATGGCCTGCGCCTGATGAAAGGCCGTATCCATACGATTGTCCTGTCGAGCGAGGCATTCTTCCTCAATGCGAAGGCCGATATGCTGGCGGAGTATTTCCGCGGCTTTGATGTGCAGATGATCGCCTATCTTCGCCGTCAGGATGAATGGGCAAATGCGCAATATGCTGAGTTCGTTGCCGGTGGGGCCGTTGGTCGGATCGATAAGGAATTCACAGAATGGCTGGAAAGCCCTGAGACCGCCGAACGGCTCAACTATCTCAACGTCCTTAACCGTTGGAACGAACGGATCGGCCGGGAGAACATCATTGTACGCCCCTATGAGCGTTCGCAGTTTGTAGATGGTGACCTGATTGCCGACTTTGCGGCTGCCGCAAATCTGCCTGCGTTGGCAGTTCTGCCCTGGCCCGAAAAGAGCAAGTCGAATTCCTTCCCGTTGGGGAGTGAGCACCTGCCGATGTTCCGGCATTTCAACAAGCTCTCCTATCCGAGCCGGGAAGCGTATCTCGACTTTGTCGAGGAGGCGACGCGCAAGATCACGGCCTATCGGGAGGAGATTGGCCGACCGATATCTAAGCCCTGGGCGCTTGCGGACGGCCAAAGCGAGCAGATCCTTGCCGATCATGCATCCGTCAACGAATCGATTGCCCGGCATTATATGGGACGTGAAGATGGCAGACTTTTCGAGGATATGACGCCGCGCGCTGGGGAGCCAGCGCCGACTGCTTTCGATGCGCGGGAATTCGAAATTCTGTCCAATGCTTATGAGTATCAGCTTAATAAGGCTGCGACGAAAAAACCCAAGCCAAAGGCAAAGCCCGCAGCGCCGCAGAAGGTCGTGACTGAAACTGTCACCTTGCAGGCCGTACCGAAACTTGCGCCGGGTGCTGTTAATTATGGGTTGTTCGGGTGGAGAAAGAAATTCCTTGCCCCAATCGTCGGGCGGTATCTCAAACCGCGTATTCCGACGCCGCTCTATCGTATTTATGACAAGGAGCCATCGCTCTATTTCAATTCCCTGCCGCATGTAAACCGTAACCTTGCCCACCGTGTCGTCTTTCCTCGGGGAAGTGTCTATGGGCCATTCGGTATCACGAAGATCTGGGTACCAATTGCATCGGCGGTCATCGGTGCATGGCGTGGGGACCGGATGAGGTCGACATTCGAGCAGGATCCGGTGATGTTCTTCCGGAATGCGAGGGGCGGGATGACGCGCCTTATCGGCCGGCTCCTTTTCCCGTTTGGGGAGCGTCCAGAAGATGTCCGCGAAGAGTTGCGGGCCGCCGGCTTTGTTTATGACTGGCACGGACAGCATGAACATCGGGCCGATCAGGCTGATCGTATCCGCTTCGGGCAGCTCAGCCATGGGGCGGCGGAATGACAAACTGGATCATCAGCGGTGTGGCGCGGTCCGGCACGACGCTGCTGTATCAGATCCTGTTTGACAGCCTGCAGGCGGAGGGGACGCCCTTCACGGGCATTTATGAGCCATATCTGTGGGGGAGGGGCGTCTGGAATCTGTCGCCTGCTGATTTCCGTTCGGAATTCAATGTGACAGATAACCTTCATCCGTATGGGATTTATACTCATACAGAAACGCCGCTGCATCTAAATGGAAACCACGAGACACACGATGCGTTCCTGAGCACTATTCTTAGTAGAGGGCCGAATGCACTGGTCAAAGTCATCAGGGGGGCGGGACGATTGCAGCCCATCCTGGATCATGGCCCCGATACGCGGATCATCCATCTTGTCAGGAACCCGCTGGATGTCTGTAATTCCCTTCTGAGTAATTTCTCTCCTTACGGGGATGAATATCATCCCAGTGACAGGGCACGGTTTCTCGCTGAGATCATTGCGGCGCGGACAGATGATTTTGGCAGGGCGCCGCAGACCGAAATGCAGTGGAATCTGTTGTGGTGGAAGCACATGAATGACTGGGCGTTTGAAGCGGCGGTCAAAAATCCGGATCGAGTGCTGATCCTGCCATATGAGCTTTGGGGGCATGACCCTTACTTATTCCTGAAACTCATCGGAGACTTCGCGCAGATCAGAACTTCAGGATTGTACAAAGAAGCATATACACGGCAGATCAAAGGCAAAACGACCCGCAAGCTTCTGAAATCCGATGATGTGTCAGATGCTGAGCCCTATTTCAGGCGCTTTGTGGAATGGGCTTCTGGTTTGACGCAAGCGAAGTCTGATGTGTGGACAAAGCATTTAAAGAGAGCCGGACAAAAATACGCATCAGGCAGTGTGGCTGGCCATTATTGCCCTTCACTCAAGCGGAATATGTCGAGCCTACGGCTTCGAAAAAGTCATGCACATAATGCTAAGTACACAGAGTTACTCTTATGCAGTCAGCGGATCACCAAACGTGAAACTGTCGCCCGCCTGTCACGTCTTGCTGACGGCGCCAGTCAGTTGCAGTCAAGCCGAAAACTTTGGTATCTGAATTTTGCATTCAGAGATGTCATCAAGACAATCGATAATGTCGCGAGTGAAGCGCGCGTTGTGCATGAGCCGCTAGATGTCACTTGTGTCATTACTTCATTCAACAATGGCGCATATTTACGAGGGGCGGTTGATTCTGTCCTCAATCAGTCCAGGCCTGTCAAATCCATTCTTATCGCAGATGATTGTAGCCAGGACGGCTCGCAAGAATTTATTCGTCGATATGCTGAAGAAAACCCGCAGATCGACTTCCTCTGCCGGGAGCAGAATATCGGTGTCGGGCGCAACCGTGATGATGCGTTCCGGCGCGCGGAAAGTGAGTTTGTTACTCAACTTGACGGTGATGATTTCATCTACCCCAAAAAGATCGAGCATGAGCTCCGGGCAATTGAAGTAGCTGGAGGTGATCCATCTACATTAGTTGCTTTTTCCGACATGATGAAGATTGACGAGATGGGATTACAGCCAAATTCCCTTTCCGGGTTTGCTGAACTGCAATCGCGGGAGAAGAGGTTGGAAGCGCTCTTGCTGCGCCGAAATCCGCTGCCCCATAACATGACTTTCAGTAAACGTCTTTATCAGGAATGCGGTGGATACGATACTGAGGCCTGCCTTTACGAAGACTGGGGATTGAAATTACGTCTCGCTAAACATGCCTCAAACTGGGTTTATTCAGGTGTCGTCGGTCTGGTCTATAACCGGCATGGTCAGGGGCTTTCGGCGGCCGATCCGCTCGTGCATTGGTACTGGCGGCTTTATTGTCTCTCAGTCAACCGCGGATGGCTGATAGGTTCCGTCGGGCCAGAGATGCTTGTGCGGACGATCGCCAATATCAATGAGCAGATCGTCGGGCGACATGTATCGCAAGCGGATAATTGCAGCTTCCTCAGTCAGGCTAACACCGAGTATGGAGCGAGGCTTTTGATGAAAAAACTCAGTACATTGAGTAATCCGAGAGCGTTGAACAAGAAGGGCGAGGGCGCCCTGTCGGAAAGTGTCAGGCGATTCTTTGCGGAAGAAAGTCTCTATGCGTATTAGGTGAAACGCTAAATCGATGCGTTCTTTTGCGATTTGCATATAGATTGAGCTTCATCCTGCTTGCTTTCTACTGGATGAGATATCAAAGCTACACGCCCTTGAGCCGGGTCACATAGGCGGCGACTCTATTTTCTTGCCGGTATTCTGCGGCAGAAGTGTCGAGCAGGCGCTGGCGCTTCTCACGCTTGGACATCGCATCAAGGAGCGCGCGCGCCATGTCGATCGGGCTCGTACCAGTTCCGCCATGATAACTTTCCGCGACATGCCCCGGATAGGTCCCGGCTGTGGCGATCAGGAATTTACCCGCCGCGATCGCTTCCGTGACGATCCCGGAGCTGCGCACGCGGTAATCTTTTGGGGTATAGGGCAGACAGACAGCATCCGCAGCCCCTAGCAAAGTGCGGTAATCGAGATCCGAGAGTGGTTCTTTCAGAAGCGTCAGTTTTTTCGGGTCGACTGCATCAAGTTTTTCCAGCGTGGCGGCGATAACCGGGTGCCGGCCGATGATCTGCGGGCTCGCATGAAGGGCGAAATGGATCTTCTCCGGCGCTGTGCCGGGAAACTCCTCTGAGCCGGCCAATTCAAAAGCGCGCCGGATAATGTCCGGAAACAGATTAAAGCCCTTTTCGAGCCGTGCCGCGCCAAGGCTGATGGTCACGAAACTGTCCGGTGTGACGCGTAATTTTTCGGCGCGGAAATTCGCGGCCTCCCCTGAGATGTCATCCTGTTCAAGGACAGGTAAGGGGAGGGGGGCGACTTCGACTTCCCACAATTCGGTTAGGTGCCGGGCGAGAATCTCATTCTCTGCATAAAGATGAATTCTGGTGCCGATGAGGCCTGCCTCCTCCCATTCATGAATGGGTGCTGAGACCTCGGCCGCGCTTGCCCGGTTCGGCATGACCCCCACAGGGTCATAGGGAGTGCAGATATGGATGGTGGGGAGCAACACGGCTTCGTCCTCGGCTATCAGCGCGGCGACCGCCCGGTAGGTCGCGCCATCGGCCGTGTGAAAGAGGAGGTGGTCATCCGGCCCGGCGCCGCTTTCTTTGAGGCCCTCTTTCAGGCCTTCCGCCATTGAGCGGGCGAGGTCAGGCGCCGGCGGGGCCGTTTTAGGTCCTGAATTGCGCATGAAGCGCCCCAGTAGCCCCCGGCGGGCGACGGGTGTCTTGGTGCCCTTATAGGCGTCATACATGCTCTTTCCGAAGGTCGGGATTGCCTCAGGGTGCTGGGCACCCAGACCCTCGCTCAGATCGGCACTGACGAGCCATGACGTCCTGAAGCCTGCCGCCTCCGCCGACGCAGCAACCGCGCGGGTGAGGTTGTAGTGATGCCCCCGGAGGTCGGTCAGGGAGGGGTCAGCGATCAGGAACAGGGGGCTCGGCACAGATTGCGCTTCCTTGAGGGCGGGACGGGCCCGTTCATAAGCCAGCTCGGCAAGCCTCTGTAACCCTTTAATTTCACGTGATTGAGGGCATGGACAGCGCCCGCCCGGCGGCGCTACGCGCATTCTCTGGATATCTGACCTTGCCGCGAGGCCCAGCGGCACTATAGAGGGTCGCAAATTTGGTAAAAGTGTCGCATTGGGCGCACTTTCCTTGACCCTGAAGACAGACAAGCGGGCAGGATTACAGCGTTATGAAAATTCTTGTAGTTGGTGGCGACGGTTTCTGCGGTTGGCCGACAGCCCTTCACCTTTCCAATGCAGGCCACGATGTCCTGATCGTTGACAATCTTTCACGCCGGAAGATTGATATCGAGCTTGAGGTTGCCTCGCTCACCCCGATCCGGCCGATTTCAGTGCGCCTTGACGCCTGGGAAGAAATTTCCGGCAAGCAGATCGGTTTTGAGAACATCGATGCCGCGCAGGACTATGACAAGCTTCTGACCCTGCTGCGCAATTTCGAGCCGGACACGATCGTCCATTTTGCCGAACAGCGTGCGGCGCCTTATTCGATGAAGTCGAGCTCTCACAAGCGCTATACCGTCGACAATAACCTCTCCGCGACGCACAACATTCTTGCAGCCGTTGTCGAGGCTGGTCTTCAGTCCACGACGCATATCGTCCACCTCGGCACGATGGGCGTTTACGGTTACGGCACGGCGGGCATGCGGATTCCTGAGGGCTATCTGACGGTCCATCTGCGGACCGATAGCGGTGAGGAAGTCACCAAAGAAATCCTTTATCCTGCCAATCCCGGGTCGATCTATCACATGACCAAGACCCAGGATCAGCTGATGTTCGCCTATTATAACAAGAATGACGGGCTGAAGGTCACCGACCTGCACCAGGGTATTGTCTGGGGTACACAGACCGAAGAAACTCGTCAGGACGAGCGCCTGATCAACCGTTTCGATTATGACGGCGATTACGGCACCGTTCTCAACCGCTTCCTTATGCAGGCCGCTGTCGGCTTCCCGCTGACGGTTCACGGAACAGGCGGTCAGACGCGCGCCTTCATCCATATTCAGGATACGGTCAAATGTATCCAGCTGGCGATTGAGAATCCGCCGCAATCGCGTGAGCGGGTGCGCATCCTCAACCAGATGACCGAGACACACCGCGTTCGCGATCTTGCGAAACTGATCGCTGAAGTGACCGGTGCCAAGATCGAGAATGTCGTCAATCCGCGTAATGAGGATGACGAGAACGAGCTGCATGTCGAGAACCGCCAGTTGCTCGGCCTCGGTCTTGATCCGATCACGCTTCAGAACGGGCTTCTTGAGGAAGTCACGCAGATTGCGAAGAAATATGCTGACCGCTGCGATCTGTCGAAAATCCCGTGCATTTCCTACTGGAATGACGATCGCCGCCCGGTTTCAAGTTAAACCGCCGGTTACGGCTTATCATTCAAGAGGACCGGCATGACGATCACGATCTTCATGCCGGTCCTTAATGGCGCTTCGTTTATTGCAGAAGCCATAGCTTCGATTGAGGCGCAGACCTCGCCGGACTGGCGGCTCTGTGTTCTTGATGGGGGCAGTACAGACGGCACGCTCGATATCGCCTCCGCCCGATGTGAAGCGGATAGCCGGGTCACCGTTCAGAGCGCCCCAGATGACGGGCAATATCCCGCGCTGCTCAACGGGATCCTTTCAACAGATTGCGACCATGTCGGCTGGCTGAATGCCGATGATTTGATGCCGCCCTGGGCTGTGGCTGAGGCTTCGCGTGCTTTTGCTGAAACGGGCGCTGACTGGATTTCCGGTCTGCCGTCCCTGTGGGACAGTGAGGGGCGGTTACGTGCCGTCTATCCGCTGGCGCGGCGCTCCCGGCGGCTGATCCGGGCGGGCTGGTATCATGACGGGCTTCTTGGTTGCCTACAGCAGGAAAGCATGTTCTTCCGTAAACGACTTATCGAGGGGATGAGCGCAGCTGAGCGGGATGAGGTGACGGGGCATCGTCTGGCCGGTGATTTTGCGCTGTGGCGTGCCTTTGCGCGGCAGGCGAGGCTGATGGCGGTGCCGGTCGTGCTTGGCGGTTTCCGGCGGCATGGCCAGAACAGGTCGTTGCTCGATGGGCAGTCTTATGCGGAAGAAGTCAGTGAGATGGGCGGGAAAGACTTTCCCGGATTTGTCGCGCGAAAAATCAGATCCGTGCACGATTATTTAGCAGCCATCGGATCACTGAAGGCGGCCCGAAAATCTGCTGAAATGCTGGCGCGTGAAGGCGAATAGCGGGCGCTATCCTCAGAAATGATCCCAGATCTCGTCCGGCGTGATCATGTTAAAGGGCGGGGCCCGGAAGACTGGATTGGCGCCGAAATGGGTCGAGCTGTGACCCATGCCGAAATTATAGATTAGGCGCTCCCGGCTCGGACGATGGGACATGCCGCGCATGGCCGTCAGCAGGGCGACTGTTTCATCCCAGGCAAAGAAATTAGTGATCGTGTTGAGGGGGTCACGTCCCGGCGTTGCCCGCAATCTCGCCTCGACATCCGGCGTGAGGGCGCGGTTGACGAAGTCGAGATAGTCATCCTCGCTCATCATGTAGCAATCGCGCAGGTCCGGCCAGATCGACATCATCTTGTCGCGGGTCGTTGCCCATCCCCACCCCTGAAAACGCGGGAAGCTCTCCTCATTCTGCTCAAGGCCGAAATGGTGACCGTAGACGGAGAAAATGCCGTCATCCTTCTCAATCGCGGATAGCTCGCAAGAAAATCCCTTCGCGGCATGGCGGGTCGGAAAGCAGTCATCTTCAAGAAAGAGCGCATGCTCATACATCTCGAACATGCGCTTGATGCTGAGGATCATCATCTTGCGGAAACCGAAATTTCCGCGCTGGCGGTGAATGCCGGCGATATCGTATGATCGAGCAATCTCTTCGGTGCGGTCGATAATCTGTCGTTTCGCAGGCCGCCCCTGATCGCCATCAATGAAGACATGTACCGTAGAAAGCGCATCCTGCAATTTCAGGCTTTCGAGGACAGCCTCGAGATTTTGTGCGCGGTCATAGGCGAAAACGGCGATACCGAGCGGCTTTTCCTGTGTCCATCCTGCATAAAAGGACGCTGACTGACCAGTTTTCCTTTGAATATTGTCAGGTGCCGCAGGGAGTTTCGTAGTCTCATCGGTGGCATGCTGTGAATCATGATCCTGATGACCAGCTTCGACGGGGATACCATGTTCATCAAATTTGAGGTGGCCGGATTTGACGAGGCCCCGCATGCGCATCACGAAACGCAATGGCTTTAGACTGAATATATTCTTCCACCGAGGCGCCAGCACATTGTGTAGCTGTCCAAGCCGACGATGGGCGCGGTCGAGTTCCGATTTCAGGCTCTCAAGCTCGGCGGCGAGTTCTGCTCCTGACATCCGGGCGCGGGCAGCCTCAGCCTCAGCCCGTTTCATCCGGGCGAGCATGTCAGTGGATGTCAGATCTGCCTTTGTGGTCTCGCTAGGGAGGGCGCGTTCCATATGGGCAATCTTCAGGCGGATTGAGAGCTCCTGCATGACTGGGATGAGGTTGCTGCGCTTGTGCGCCGTTCTGGGCAGATAGCCGAATTTTGCCATCTGCTCAGCATTCAGTACTTCAATCAGTGTAATGATTTCAGGTGTCAGATAGGCATGCGAGGAAAGCTCGGCGCCGAGTTCTTCGAGGGTGGTCTGGTCCACACTTTTTGCAGGCTTAGACTCCCGACCAAGAAAGCCCGCCAGTTTCTCGATTGCCGCGGGTAGGTCTTCCAGCAATTCTTCACAGGTCAAGAAGAGGGTGTTGGCTCGGTAGGTTGGGGACCAGCTTTTTACATGATCAGCCCACGATCCGAATGGTGAATTGCCCAGAATGACGTCACGATAATCGATCGCGCCTGTATCCTGTGTATCTGTGTCTCGCCGTGCCGATGCAATGACGTCTCGGGGATCCCGGATGAGATAGATGGCTTTTGCCTTGTCCTGAGGTTCATCATGCGTTTCGACGACATGAAGGTCTTTGGACTGAGTGATCTCTGAATAGGTGATCTCGCTTGCCGAACTGACGGGCAGGTCAAAGCCTTGCTGCAGCAGGGTGCGCAGAAATCGACTTCCCGAATGGGGATAGGAGGCGAGCCAGACAATCATGCAAGGAGGCGTTATCAGGCTCCGGGTCCGCGGGGAAAGGCTTTTGGCAACAAGCGCCTAGCCTTTTCCGTGAAGACCACATTCGGACTTGTCGAGACCGCGCCAGCGGCCCGCACGGGCGTCTTCTCCGGCTTTCACCTTGGAGGTGCAGGGATAGCAGCCAATGGAGCCATAGCCCTTGGAGAGAAGCGGATGGACAGGGAGTTCGTGTTCGATCTGATAGGCGCGGATCGTGCCGGCGTCCCAATTGGCGAGCGGATTGATTTTGAGCCGGCCATCGTCTCGCTCAACGATCGACATCACGGAGCGGATGTCAGACTGATAACGCTTACGGCCATTAAACCAACTGTCGAACGGCGACAGGGCGCGTTTGAGGACGTCCGTCTTGCGAATGCGGCAGCATTGGTCGGGGTTCGTTGCACTGAGGGTGCCCAGCGGGTCGAACTCTGCGAGATCGGATTTGCGCGGGTAGCTCGAGCGAATGTCCTCGAGACCTAGAACATGCTGGAGCTGATTGCGGTATTGCAGCGTTTCCCCGAACAGCTTGCCGGTATCGAGCATAACGATGGGCAGTGCAGGCTCGACCTGCGCGATCATGTGCAGAAGAACGGCTGACTCAGCGCCAAAGGAAGAAACGGCAGCACAATGGCCAAACAGGGCCTGACGGCGCGCCAGCGCATCCTCGATGATCTCCTGCGGCGTCAGGGTCTCGTAAAGGTCATTGAGGTCGGAAATCTCGCGCAAAAGGGCGCGTTCAGAGGCGCCGGGGAGAATGCTGTCTCGATTGCGGAGATCTACCATAGTCTTTGCGTAAGTCGCCGTCGGGCGTTGGTCAATAATGTTGCCATATGTGGCAGATGCTCATGGCGAAATCAGGGCGCAGCGGCGGCTGCCGCCTTGTCAGCCACCAGCTTGTCCTGAAACTCAAAGGCTTCTTCCAGTTCTCCACAAAAAAGGATCTGGCCTTTGTCCATGACCGCGCCCTTGTTCGACATCCGCCTATGCAGGTCTCGCGAGTGGGTCGCGAAGACGAAAATCCGGGAATCCTGAATGATCTGGCGCAGGCGGCGGGCAGCCTTGTCGCGGAACTCTAGATCGCCTGTGCCAAGCCATTCATCGAGCAGGATGACTTCGGGCTGGAAGGCTGTTGAGACGGCGAAGCTGAGCCGCATGCGCATACCGCTGGAATAGGTCTTGATCGGCAGGTCGAGATAGTCGCCGAGTTCTGTGAATTCGGCGACGTCAGGCGTGATCTCGTTGATCGCGTCATCGCGGAAGCCCATCAGCCGCCCCCGGATCCGGATATTCTCCATGCCGGTCGCTTCATTATCGAGGCCAAGCTGGATCGAGGTGAGAGGAGAGATGCGCCCTTCAACGGTCACACTACCGGCATTGGGCGGCAGGATGCCTGCCATCGTCTTGAGAAGCGTCGTTTTGCCCGCCCCATTATGGCCGAGCAGGCCCAGACGGTCGCCGTCTTTGAGCTCTAGCGAGATGTGGCGAAGCGCCTGAATGGTGACTTCTTTTTCCGCTGAAATCAGCCCGCCGAGCAGGGTCGACTTGGTCGTCGCCATCAACCCTTTGCGGTGGAAATGCGGGACCGGATAGCCGACCGAGACATTCTTGAGAGAAACGCGCGCCATTCGTCAGCACCAATAGGGAAGGCGGTGGGAAAACCGGCCGTAAACGAGCAGTCCAGCGACCATCGACAGAATGGCAATCGCGCCGGTGACGATAAAATGCAGGGCGATATCATCGCCGCCTAATAGCGGTCCACGGACAGTCTGGATCATGTGATAGAGCGGATTGAAATCAACGACCCAGCTGTATGGCCCCAGCCGGTCAGCCGTCCAGAAAATGGGGGTGACGAAGAAGGCAAAGCCGAACATCGCGCCGACCATCTGACCAAAATCACGGAACCGCGCATTGATAACCCCAAGCGCGAGGCTGGACCAAAAGCCGATCCACGTCAGAAGTGCAAAGCCGATGATCGCCAGGGCCGATAAAGGTGTGAACGGGACGCCAAAGATCATCATTACACCGAAGAGCACAATGAAGCGGAAGCAGACCTGTAGCAATTGCAGGACGGTCAGACGCATCGGGAACATGCTCAAGGGAAGGGGATATTCCTTGAAGATGTGCGAATTGGAGTTGAAGACCGCCGTTCCTGACGTCGCGAAGGAACTCATATAGGTCCAGACGACCAGCGCGATGGTCACATAGGGCAGATGGTTTTTGACATCGATGCTGAAGAGCTGGGAGTAGAGAAGTCCCAGTCCCGTGGCCGTCAAAGCTGTTGTCAGAGAAATCCAGAACGGGCCGATCAATGCGCCGCGATACTGGTTGAGAAAATAGCGAAAAGCCATGCTCGACCAGAGCCGCCAGCGGCCAAGCCCGGATTTGATATCTGCGACCGTCCGGCCCCAGTTCGAGTTGCCGGCTTCGTAGTGATAATAATCTGGGGACGCCATAAGTCCGGTCGTTCTTTCTCGTCAGTCAGGCACTGACATGCCGTCCTTCCATGAAGCGGCGCGAGCTAGCAAGGCACAACCCCTTGTGGCAAGGGCGGGTTTTCGTACATGTGCGCATAATATCCTTGTGGGAGAGTGGTTTTGACCGAACGGCCGACGCGAGATTTCGACGCGTTTTTTACTCATCTGAAGTCACTCGGTTTCGCTCCCAAGACCTGTATCGATGTCGGTGCGGCAAAAGGCACCTTGAGCATTTATCAAGCGTTCCCCGAAGCGCAGCACGTCGTTTATGAGCCTTTGCCGGATTTCCACGCCGAGCTGGCAAAGACCATGAAGCCGTACCGGCATGTGATTCGGACCTGCGCCTTGATGGAAGAGAAGGCGACAAAGACGCTTCTGCGGCATCAGGATCTGTTTGGTTCATCCATGATGCATCGACGGAAAGACGATGATCAGCGGGTCGTCGAGGTTGAGGTGACAACGCTCGACGATGAAATGGCCGAATTGTCCTGCGAGAAGCCGATCCTTTTGAAAACCGATTGTCAGGGCGCCGACCTGCTGGTGCTCAAAGGGGGCAAGGAGACGCTCAAGGATGTCGATGTGGCGATCGTTGAAGCGTCTTTTTTCCCCTTCTGGGGACCGCATCACCCGATTTTCTATGAGATCATCACCTTCATGAAGGAGGCCGGGTTTGTCGTTTACGACCTTCTCGATGGACTCTACCGGCCGAGCGACAATGCGCTGGGGCAGGTGGATATCGCCTTCGTGAAGGAAAAAGGCGCGCTGCGCAGGTCGCACGCCTGGTAGGTGATACCTCGCGAGTGAACCGCAAACGGCAATCGCTTTTCCAGATCAATACGCTAACGTGCAACAAGACGCGCGATAAGCGTCAGGCTATCCGAGACCTCCTATGATGCCGCCGCTGACATTCTCCATCACGATTCCGGCGGGGCCTGACTTTGACCCTCGGTTGGGGGAGTGCCTTGCGTCACTTGATGCGCAAGATGAGGCGACCGCTGTGGCGCTCTGTGATTGCAGTGATGCGCAAGAGGTCCATCAGCTCGCAGAGGACTATCAGAATATCATCACCTATCGACGGCATGGCCCAGATGACGGGCAGGCTGCCGCGATCAAGGAAGGCTGGGCTGCGGCCCCGGGAGATATCCTTGGCTGGCTCAATGTCGATGACCGCCTGACCGATGGCGCGCTTCGCAAAGTAGCTTCGTTTTTCCGCGCTCATCCTGACATCGATGTGGCGTACGGGCAGAGCCTGATCGTCACGGATGATGCTGAGCCATTCCTTCATCCGGAAGTCTCGGCGCCGTCTGAAAGTCTCTATTATTCGAACAATATTTCTCAGCCGTCCTGCTTTGTGCGGCGGTCAGCCATCGAGGCGATCGGCGGGATCGACCCGACACTTCATTTCGTCATGGACTGGGATCTATGGGTTCGGCTGCGGGAGAACGGCGCAAAATTCCACTACACCCCGGACGTCCTATCGGAGGTTTATTTTGGGGAGGGGACCAAGACCGGCACGCTGGGCCGGGCGCGCCTGCGCGAAATCTGGCGCGTCCTTCGCAGGAATTGCGGACGGGTGAGGTCGCTCAAATCAGTAACCGGCTTTGCGCTCGCGCATCACGGCATTTACCGGCGGGCTGGCGAAACGGCGAATAGCCCCCTATCTCAAGCATCATGAGCAATGATCGTAAAAACCAGCCGGGCTCACCGGACTTCGACACCGATGAGGCCATTCGCCGTCTGATCCGGCAAACCGTCGGCGCGATGGGTGAGACGGCCCCCGAAGCCTTGCCGCATCTTGTACGTGAAAGGCTCAAGGGACAGATCGCGGGCAATGCCGATCTCGACAAGCTGCTGCGCGACGTCCTCAAGGAACGTGGGGAAGGCCCCGGACGAGGTTAACCCGTTCGGTCAATTCACATTTTCCCTGACATTTGAGTCATTTGACGCGCACGCCACAAAAGTGTTTTCTGCCCGCCTGAGTTGGTCCGCTTATTGCCTGACATCAGGCACGTGATCAGCTGACTTGGTGGGACTGGGCAGGGATAGAGTGACTGCAAGGAATACGGGACTGCTTCCCGTCGCAATTCTATCATTGATTGTAGGCGCCTTCGCCATTGGGGTCGTGCTGCTCGAATCGGGCCGCCGCGCACCGCAGGCAGAGGCTGATACGAGCTATGCCGAGCTCCGGTTTCCCGTTTCTGTAAGTACAAGAGCTGACCGGCCTCGTCCGCAAAGTGCACGTATTGTGATCGGCGGATCGGAAGAGCAGGTCGCTGTCCTCGCGTCCGCGGCTCCTGACCAGATGAAGCTCGTTCCGCGTCTGAAGCCCCGCCGACGCCCTGAAGGCGTGCCGATCGTCAGCACCATCGATCCTGCCGCCGTTTATCTCGCCGATGCAGCCCCGGTCGCCATTGCGCCTGCCGATGATTTTACCGGCGGCCGTGAGAGCCTCTTTGCTGCCTATGCCCAGGCGCAGGCCGAGAGCCGGGCCGAGCGCGCCTATATGACGGTCGTCCTCAATCGCGGTGAAAATCTCAGCCAGACCCTGCTGGCCCTTGGCGCAGGCGAGATCGAAACCGAAGCCATGCTCACGGCGGCCGGTGCGGTGACGGACGTCAAGAAAATCGAATCCGGGACTGCCATCGACTATGCCTTCGAGCCAGTCCGCCGCGACAATGATGGCGGCGACATGACGGCAGAAGGACTTCAGTCCTACGACCTTGCCCTGATGCGTCTGCGCTTCCGGCCCGATGACCGCCATATCGTCACTGCTTGGCGCAATCGTGACGGTCAGTATACGGCCCGCATTGAAGAGCTGCAGATCCAGAAGCGCTATGCCGCTGTTGCGGGCGTGATCAATCACTCACTCTTTATGGCGGGCAGCCGATCCGAAGTGCCCCCCGAAATCATGCAGCGCTTTGCGAACCTCTTCCTCTATGACATCGACTTTGCGCGTGACATCTTTGCCGGTGACCGTTTTGAGGCTGTCTACGAAGTCCTCTACGACGAAGAAGGCGAGTATGTCGGCTCAGGCGATATCGTCTTTGCGGCGATGACCTGGCGCGGGAAGACGCGGGCACGGAATTACTACCGCTTTGACGAGGCCGAAGGGATGGAAATCCCGTTCTTTGATGCTTCCGGTGAAAGCGCGACCCGTATGCTGATGAAAACGCCGATTGAAGGCGCGCGGGTGACCTCGGGCTTTGGTCGTCGCAAGCATCCGATCCTTGGCTATACCAAGGCGCATAAAGGCGTTGATTTCGGCGCGCCGCGCGGCACACCGATCATGGCTGCAGGGGACGGCAAGATCGTCCGGGCTGCTCCGACCGGCACCTTTGGTAATTATATCAAGATCGAGCATGCCAGCGGCTTTGAGACGGCCTATGCCCACCTCAATGGCTTCGCCAAGGGCATCAAGGCCGGCACGCGCGTCCGTCAGGGCGACATCATCGGCTATGTCGGCACGACAGGCCGGTCGACCGGTCCGCACCTTCATTATGAAGTGCTCAAATCAGGTGTAGTGCAGAACCCGATGACCCTCGATGTCGCCAATGGTCGTGTCCTTGATGGCGATCTGCTTGCGAGTTTCGAGGATCGGCGCCTCTTCGTCGATACGCTTCGGGTGCATCCCTACACGATTGCCTCGGCAACCAATCAGTAAGCATTTTACCAACAGTTTGGCCTTTTCCCCGATTGCCTGTTCGAGAGAACAGGCAGAAAGAACAGGCATGACTGATACGGACAAGATTGTTCAGATTTCCTCGCTCATGGCGTCACGCCTTTGCCATGACCTTGTGAACCCCGTTGGGGCCCTCAATACGGGCCTCGAAGTCCTCTGCGAGGGCGAAGATCCCGAAATGCAGGAGCATGCCCTCAACCTGATCAAGGAAAGCACATCGAAGTCGATTGCCGTCCTGACGTTGGCGCGGCTGGCCTACGGCTCATCCGGCGGTTTTTCCGGTGACCTCGATATGCGGGAAGCGGAAACGGCGGCGCAAGCATTCTATGCCCATTCCAAGGCGGAGCTTGACTGGCGCTTGGGTGAAGCGAGCCTGCCGAAATGGCAGGGTCGGGTGCTCCTCAACATGCTGATTGCCATTGAGCGCTGCGTGCCGCGCCCCGGCAGTATCGTACAGGTTGAGAAGGCGGGCGGGCTGATCGTCACCGCGACGGGCCCCAAGGTGAAGTTTAGCGACGAGATGGCACGCGCCTTTGACGGCGATGATGCGGACATCCAGCCCAAGGATATGCCGGCTTGCCTTGCGGCGCTTATTGCCCGGACAGGTGGGGCGCATATCACGACGGATTTCGCGCTCGATGAGCGCCTGGTCCTGCGGCTCGATCTGGCTTGCTAAGAAACGCAGAATTTTAACTAAGCTGCGCTAACTCTTTGGTCGTTTCTGTCCGGGATATCATTCCGGCCGCAACACAAGCGTGGAGTCTGCGTCGAAAATGGGATGTCTCGTCATTGAGGATTCGAGCAATGTCAGGGCGGTCATGTGCCGCCTACTGGCATCGTGCGGATGCGAGACGGAGGAGGCGGATGGCCCGGCGGGGGCGATCGGGCTCCTTAAAGACCATCCTTACGACGCGTTGTTCCTCGATTGGGACCTGCCGGATTTCGGCGCACTCGATATCTTGCGTGAGGTGAACAGGCTTGATGCGCGTCCGCATGTCATTCTGTGTGTCACGCATAATGATCCGCGTGAATTGGCGCTGGCCAATGCGGCAGGTGCCAAGCACATCCTCATGAAGCCGTATGATGAGGACATGGTCGCAGAAGTGCTGGCATCAATTGGTGAGGAAACTCACATCGAGCAGCAGCAGCCGAAAACGGCTTGAAGTCAGGCGCTCAAGCCAGCAGCAAGATAACGAAGCGCGGCCTTGACCGTCTGTGAGCGGATATATTCCCTAGAGCCTGCCGCGAATAGATGCCGGTGAAAACTGGTTCGATCCCCGTTCGCAATCCCGATGTAAACGAGCCCCACAGGTTTCTCCGGGGTACCGCCGCCGGGACCGGCAATGCCCGTGACAGAGATCGCGATATCCGCGTTTGCGGCGGCTCTTGCGCCTTTCACCATGGCAAGCGCGACAGGGGCGCTGACGGCGCCATGTGCCAGCAACGCGGTATGGGGAACGCCCAGCATCGTCTCCTTGGCTTCATTGGCGTAGGTGACAAAGCCGTGGGTGAAGACATCTGACGCCCCCGGAATATCGGTGAGCGCAGCAGCGATCAGCCCGCCGGTGCAGGATTCGGCTGTCGCGATGCGTTTCCCGGCTGTCGCAGCGCGGGTAATGACCTTTTCGGCGAGTTGATAGGTCTGATGATCCGTCACAGGATGACCGTCACCGCAGCCTGACAGGCGATGCCTTCCTTGCGGCCGGTAAAGCCCAAGCCTTCGGTGGTTGTGGCCTTGATCGAAATGCGAGCCTCATCAAGCCCAAGCATGCCCGCGATCTTTTCGCGCATAGCCGCCCGGTGCGGGCCGACCTTCGGGGCTTCGGCAATGAGGGTGAGGTCGATATTGCCGATCTCGCCGCCGCGATCGGAGATCAGCTTTGCGGCATGTTCGACAAATAGGTGAGAGGCCGCGCCGCGCCATTTTTCGTCAGAGGGCGGAAAATGGGTACCGATATCGCCTTCGCCAATGGCGCCGAGAAGCGCATCGGTGAGGGCATGAAGCGCCACATCGGCATCGGAATGGCCTTTGAGTTTTTGTGTATGCGGGATTTCAACCCCGCCAAGTGTGACGGCGTCACCATCCTCAAAGGCGTGGACGTCAAAGCCTTGCCCGATATGGGTCCGCCTCGTGCCGGCGATCAGTTTCTCGGCCACGTCGAAATCTTCCTTATAAGTCAGTTTAATATTGGTCGGCAGGTCAGGGACAATGGCGACATGGATGCCGCGCGCCTCAAGCAAGGCGGCATCATCGGTGGCCGTACCCGGTTCTGCGTCTTCATGCAGGTTGTGAATGACTTCATAGCGGAAACCTTGGGGCGTCTGTGCCCGCCACAGCCCCTCACGTGGTACCGTTTCCTCAATCCCCATCGCGCGGTTCGCCCGTTTGAGCGTGTCGGAAACGGGCAGGGCGGCGATCGCGCCATCTGCCTGATGTAGGGCCTCAATCACGCCGGTAATCGTCTCATGACTGATGAATGGGCGAGCGCCATCATGGATAAGGACCATTTGCGGCGAGTGACCTGTGAGCGCGCGAAGTCCGTTACGCACGGATGCCTGACGGTTCTCGCCCCCAATGGCTGGGTCAAGCATTTTGCTCAGACCTCTGACGGAATTCTCATAGAGCTCGCCATCTTCATCACCGATGACACACAGGACGGCGTCGATCCGAGGGTGTGTGGAAAACGCTGTTGCAGTGCGGCGTAAAACGGGCGCGTCGCCAAGCGGCATATATTGTTTGGGCAGCCCGGTACGGGCGCGGCTGCCTTTCCCGCCTGCGACGATAACTGCAATTATTTCAGGGTTCGACATAAGTTCCGTCTTGCCAGCACTTGAAACATCTTTGAGAGTAATTGCCTGAGAGTGCAACTTTTGAGTTAGATTATCACTTATGGATTCGTCCGCTTGGAAACTTAAAATTTGAAGGAGTTTTCCGTCATGTCAGGAGTACAAGATATTCAAAATGCGGATATCCCCCTGGACAAGGACCGGTTCACTCGATCGCTCTTACGTCATCTCACAGGCGCATTGGAAGATATAATTGGTCTACCGGAAGCGGCTGGTTTTGTTTCAATTGTTGGTGACACGATGGGGGAAGAAATTGGCACATCCTACCGTCAGTCATTGCAAGTTGAGAACTTGAATAAGGAACAGGTTGCGGCCTGTCTTGTCGATCTAAAGAGGCGGATCGGAGGCGAATTCTACATCATCGAGGAAAGTGACGAGGAGATCGTCTTCGGCAATAATGCTTGTCCATTTGGACAATATGTCGAGGGCAGGCCATCCTTATGCATGATGACGTCAAACGTCTTTGGACGGATTGCAGCCGATAATCTGGGCTATGCAAATGTCAGAATTGACGAGGCAATTGCGAATGGTGATAGGGGGTGCCGTGTCGTTATCAGATTGAAGCCTGATGAGAGGCCTCAGAGTACAAGCCGTGAATATTTTGCAGTAGAGGCAAGTCATGACCAGCATTGAGTCAGTGCTCGAACTTTGCCCGGAGCCGTGCATCGTCCTCGACGGTGAGGCCAAAATCGTCCACGCAAATTCGAAGGCGCGTTGTTATTTGGAGACGGATGATTGCGCTGGACGAAAGCTCGTCGAGTTTCTTCATGACAATGAGCCTGACGTAATAGAGGACATTGTCTCCAAGGCTTCTGGTTCAACTATGCCTCGACCTGCAAAGCTGAAACTGGGGCCGGACATTAGCGATCATGCTGTCGTGATTGCACAGCGGCTTTTGCCTGCCGAGCCACTACGGATCGGTGTCAGATTTCCGGATCTGCGACAGGGGCGTTTCAAGGCGCTAACCAAGAAAGTTGATGCGCTAAATGCGGAAGTCAGAGAGCGGCATCGTTTGCAGCACCGCTTGGAAATTTCCCTTCAGCAGAACATTCTCCTGATGCGTGAGTTGCAGCATCGCGTGAAAAACAACATCCACGTCATCATCTCGCTCCTTGAGCAACAGGCTCGGCGAAGCGAGGATCAGGTCTTTCATGACCTCGTCGACACGGCGACACGTCGCCTTCTTGCGATGTCACGGATCCATGAGCTGATGTATCGGCGCGGAGAGATGTCACAACTCGATGGTCATGATCTCATCCTTTCGCTGCTAGAATCATTGAAGAGTGCGACGGATAGCTCGGTCAGTTTCGTAGAAAAAATTGAGGCGGGGTGGTCACTGACAAATGATCAGGCAGGGCCGGTTGCCTTGATCATCAATGAGCTCATTACGAATGCAGTACAGCATGCAACTTCGGATAAAGGGCTCCAAATTATTGTTGAGGCTGGCCTGGAAGATTCGAAAATAGTTCTCTCTGTAAAAGACAATGGACCCGGTTTCCAACTTGAGGAACGCTCCTCAGAGAGTCTCGGTTTAACGATGGTGAAAGGCTTATGCGCTCAGCTAGCGGCATCTTTCAACGTTGAGAGTGTGAACGGCGCACAATGTAGTGTACGGTTCAAGCACATCGCCGAGTTGGAGTGTCCGAATGGAGAGTCTGAGTACATCGCCTGAAAAGAGCCGTCCGCCAGTGACTTCCACTGCTGGGGACAAGCTCAAGGTTGTTGTTGTTGAGGACGATTTCCTGGTTTCTCTCTCCGTTAGCGAGGCGATCGAACTTGCTGGAATGGAAGTTGTGGCGACAGCAGCCACAGCAGGTCAGGCAGTGGCACTTTGCGAGACGGAGCGGCCTGATCTTGTGACCATCGATCTCAATCTGTGTGGTGATCTTGTCGGTATCGAAGTTGCCGAAGTGCTACGTGAACAGCTTGATGTCCCGATCATCTTCGTGACGGCATTCAACTCACCGGAAATACGTGAGGCTGGTGATAAGTCCTCGCCCCTGTGCTGGATCGAAAAGCCCTTCACTCCTCGCGTCATGGCTGAGCGTTTGAAGGCCGTCACCTCATCGCTGCACTAAGTTAGCCAACAAAGGCTTTCTCAACGACGAACTGAGCCGGCTGCGCATTCGAGCCTTCGGTGAGGCCAGCTTGTTCGGTCAGGGCCTTGGTGTCAGCGATCATCTCCATCGAGCCGCAAATCATCACCCGGTCCGTTTCGGGATTGAGCGGCGGCACGCCCAAGACTTCAAACAGCTTGCCGCTTTCGATCAGCGTTGTGATGCGCCCTTCGAGCGGATGCTTCTCCCGCGTGCAGGAAGAGACATATTTGAGCTGCGCGGGCGCAACGTCGCCGACCAGCGGGTCATCCTTCAGGCTGTCGACGATCTCACCTGAATAGGCGAGCTCATCAACGAGACGGCAGGTATGGGTGACGATGACTTCCTCGAACTTCTCGTAGGTCTCTGGCTCGCGGACAAGGCTTGCAAAAGGAGCAAAGCCGGTGCCGGTCGAGAACATGTAGAGCCGCTTGCCGGGAGTGAGGGCGTCGAGCACCAGCGTACCGGTCGGCTTCTTGCCGACGATGATCTCATCGCCGACTTCGATTTTCTGGAGCCGTGAGGTGAGGGGGCCGTCCTCGACCTTAATCGAGAAAAACTCGATTTCCTCGTCCCAGGCGGGGCTCGCGACAGAATAGGCCCGCAGGATCGGTTTGCCGTTATCACCGGGCAGGCCGATCATCACGAATTCGCCTGAGCGAAAGCGGAAGGCCGGATCACGGGTCGTGCGGAAGCGGAACAGTCGGTCGGTATAATGCTGGACGAGCGTGACTTTTTCCGTGGTGAAGGCAGCCATGAGAATTCCTTAAAAGGCGGTCGGACGAGCGAAAGCGCGCATATGGGTGCTGTCACATATGAATGGCAACCCAACCCTTTCTCGATAGGACGTGAGAAATGCTATGCATTCACGTGAATCAATGGGGTTTTCATGTGCGGCCAGCAACATTATATCGCACCTGCACAACAACGGGCAGGCCAATGCTCCTCAAAATGCTCAAATCAAAGATCCACGGGGCGACCCTGACGATGACCGACCTTCATTATGAGGGTTCGATCGCGATCGACGAGGATCTGCTCGATGCGGCGGGGATCCTGCCTTACGAGCATGTGGACATCTGGAACGTCACCAATGGCAATCGGCTCGCGACCTATGCGCTGCCCGCCGAGCGCGGCTCACGGCAGTTCATGCTCAACGGGGCGGCGGCACGCCTTGCCCATGCCGGGGACAAGGTGATCATCTCGGCTTTTGGTCAGGTGCCCGCAGAAGAAGCCCGGAACTACAAGCCGACCGTCGTCCTCATGAATGACGACAACTCGATCCAGCGGATCATCTAAGCGGCCAGACGCCATCTTGCCAAATGCCCTCCGAACGATGTTAATGCATCGAAATTCGGTAAAGGGCTTACTCTCATGACCAATCTTCGCCGCCTTGTCCTTGGCTCGGCCGCAATTGCTTTCCTTGCCTCCTGTGCTGCAACGGCGCCGGACGCGGATGCTCCTAAAGGGGCGAAATACGACACAAGCTGGCCTGACGGCGCTGCAGCTTCGGCGGAGCGGTTCCGGAACGATCTGACGACATTGGCGGGCGACGAATATGAGGGCCGAGAGGCGGGCACGCCAGGCTATGACAAGGCCGTCGATTATGTGGTCGCTGCCTACAAGGAGATCGGCCTCAAGCCCGCGGGCGACAATGGCTACCTCCAGCAAGTGCCGCTGCGTAAAGAGAAGACGGTCGTTGAGGCGTCAGTCGTCGAGCTGGCCGGCGCGGACATGCAGATCTTCGATGATTTCTACGTTGGGGCCTCGACCTATCATGAGAGCTTTGATGTGACGGCGGATGTCGTCTTCATGGGTTATGGTCTTGATGCGCCGATGTTTGGTCAGACCGCGTATGACAAGATCGACGTGACGGGAAAAATCGTTGCCGTCCTCAGCGGTGTGCCGGATGATCTGCCCTCTGAGGAAAATGCCCACTTCAACCGTGCTTCCACCAAGCGGGAAGCAGCTGCCGCGCATGGCGCGGTTGGTTTCGTGACGCTCAACCCGACGGGCGGCTTCAGCGGCTCGCGCCTTGAGCGCGCGGCGGCACGGGCAAGTGAGGTTGTGGTTCATCCGGACGGCAAGGATAAAGAGATCGCAGCGGCGGCCTATCTGACCGAAACGGGCACGGCCAAGCTGGCACTTGCCGCCGGGATGAGTGCGGATGATTTTAACGACGGCATGGCGCCGAAAGAGCTGGGTGTCAGTCTGCGCATTGCCGGCGCCAGTGAATGGGAAGATTATGAATCACCCAACGTCATTGGCGTCATTGAGGGCTCTGACCCTGACCTGAAAGGCGAATATGTCGTCCTGACGGCTCACCTTGATCACATTGGCAAGCTGCGCGTCATTGAAGAAGATCCGGACAAGGACATCATCAATAATGGCGCCATGGACAATGCGTCCGGCATCTCGACGCTGCTCGAGGAAGCCCGCAAGTTCAAAAATGGCGAGCGGCCGCGCCGGTCGATCCTTTTCGTTGCGCTGACGGCTGAGGAGAAAGGTCTTCTGGGATCGGAATATAATGCCCAGAACCCGACAGTGCCGGCAGAATCCATGATTGCCAATGTCAATCTCGACATGCCGATCCTGCTGCATGATTTTACTGACGTGATCGCGTTTGGTGCACAGCATTCCAGTATCAAGGAAACGGCGGAGGCTGCTGCCGGTACGCTCGGGGTAACCTTGTCGCCTGACCCCGTGCCTGAAATGGTCCTCTTTGTACGGTCGGATCATTATAACTACGTCAAAGTGGGCATCCCTTCGATCTTCATGGTGCTCGGCTTTGAAAATGGTGGTGAAGAGGCTTTCCGCGGTTTCCTTTCGACCAATTATCACCGACCCGGTGATGAAGCGTCTCAGGATATTCGCTATGACCAGGCGGCACGCTTCGCCGAAATCAACTACCGGATCGCGAAAGCCATCGCGAATGCGGACGAACGCCCGACTTGGAATGAAGGCGATTTCTTCGGCGACTATTTCGGGAAGTAAGGCAGGCGCCCGGCGAGACGCCGGGCACCTTTTTTCGGGCTGGCTGATGGCTCGGCGTTCTTGACCTGTTCTCCGGTTCGGCCGACAATCAGCGCATGCTTTGTGAGCTCCATATCCAGGATATCGTCCTGATCGATCAGTTGCGGCTGTCGGTCGGTGGTGGATTGACGGCCCTGACCGGGGAGACCGGGGCGGGCAAGTCGATCCTGCTCGATTCGCTGGGCCTCGCGACCGGCGCGCGGGCTGATAAAGGGCTCGTCCGCTACAGCGCAGACAAGGGCATTGTCGCGGCGACCTTTGATGTGTCAGCGGAGCATCCCGCCTGGGAGGCGCTGGAGCAGAACGGGCTCTCAACCGAGGATGACACGATGACCCTGCGCCGTGTGCAGATGGCGGACGGCAAATCGCGGGCTTTCATCAATGACCAAGCAGTGAGCGTCGCGCTCCTGCGCCAGATCGGCGAGACCCTGATTGAAGTCCATGGCCAGCACCAGAGTCTCGGATTTCTGAACCCTGAAACCCATGGCCAGCTTCTCGATCAGTATGGCGGGCTGACCGAAGAGGCCGCAGAGGTCGCGCGCCTCTGGTCAGAGGTGCGGGAGATCGAGCGGACGCTGGAGGAGGCAAAGGCCGAACGCGCGCGCCTTGCGGGGGAGACGGATTATCTGCGCCATGTCGCCGAAGAGCTGACCGCGCTCGGCCCCGAACCGGGTGAGGAGGCAACGCTCGCCGACCGGCGTGCAGTGCTGATGGCAGCCGAGAAAGTCGCCGGTGATCTCAGGGATGCGACAGAAGTGCTTGAGGATGATGGCGCGACGCGCAGGCTCGCTCATGCCGCCATGCAGATCGAGCGCGCAGCCGCCCGCCTGCCCGAAGGAGAGGCGGGGCCTCTGACCGAAGCTGTCGCGCGGCTTGATGCGGCGATGGAGGAGTTCGGTGCGGCCCGCGATGCGGTGGTGGCCGCGGCGGACAGTTTTGTGACGGATGCGGAGGATCTCAACCGGACCGAGGAGCGCCTCTTTGCCTTGCGCGCAGCGGGCCGGAAATATTCGCGCATCCCGGACCGGCTGGCGGACTACCTGCAAGAAGTGACCGCCGCGCTCGCCAGTATCGAGGAGGGCGAGGAGAATTTCGGCAAGCTCGAAGCCGACCTTCGCGCGGCGCGCCGGAAATTCGACAAGGCCGCCTCGCTTCTCTCCGAGCGGCGGCGACAGGCCTCCGACCGTCTCGATCGGGCGATTGAGAAAGAGCTGAAGCCCTTAAAGCTCGGCCATGCGCGCTTCCATGCGGAGGTCGACCCCCGGCCTGATGAGCCAAGCGCGCGCGGCATTGACCGGATCCGTTTTCTTGTCTCGACCAATCCCGGCACGCCTTTCGGTGATCTCTCCGTGATTGCATCGGGCGGGGAACTGTCGCGCTTCGTGCTTGCGCTCAAAGCCGTGCTGGTCGCCCGTGAGAGCCGCACCGTGATCATCTTCGATGAGGTCGATTCAGGGGTCGGCGGCGCAGTAGCCGATGCGGTCGGCGAACGTCTTGAAGCCATTTCGCGGGGCAGTCAGGTGCTTGTTGTCACGCACAGTCCGCAGGTCGCCGCGCGTGGGGCCGTCCATCTGAAGGTGGAGAAAAAGGGGCGCCAGCGGCTGACGACCACGGTCACCCGGCTTGACGATGAGGCGCGGACGGAGGAAATCGCCCGCATGTTGTCCGGCGCGAAAATCACCGATGAGGCACGGGCCGCTGCGGCCAAGCTGCTCGCTGGCAAGCCGAAAAGGCGGGCTGCGTGACGGACAGGACGCCGGCCGAAAAGCTGTCTGAAAAGGACGCTGGTACGGAGCATGCGCGTCTTGCAGCACTCATCGCCGATGCGGATCGCGCCTATTATCAAGATGATGACCCGAGCCTCACGGATGCAGAATATGATGCCGCCCGCCAGCGGCTTGAGGCGATTGAAGCGGTCTTTCCTGCCCTGAAGAATGCGGAGAGCCCAACACAGAAAGTTGGCGCGGCGCCCAGCGGACGCTTTGCAAAGGTCACGCATGCCCGGCCCATGCTGTCACTTGATAATGCGTTCTCGGATGAAGATGTGCATGAATTTGTCGCGCGAATTCGGCGGTTCCTCGGTCTGGCCGAGGACGAGGAAGTCGCCTTGACGGCGGAGCCCAAAATTGACGGGCTGTCGGCCAGCCTGCGTTATGAGAAGGGCAAATTCGTGCTCGGCGCGACACGCGGTGACGGCACGGTGGGCGAGGACATCACCCGCAACCTTGCGACGCTTGATGATATTCCGAAGGAGATCAAAGGCGCGCCGGATGTGCTCGAAGTGCGCGGTGAGGTCTATCTCGGCAAGGAGGATTTTGCCGAGATGAACCGGCGGTTCGAGCTCGAAGGCCAGAAAGTTTTTGCCAATCCGCGCAACGCGGCAGCGGGTTCCTTACGCCAGAAAGATGTCGAAGTGACAGCTTCCCGGCCGCTCAAATTCTTTGCCTATGCTTGGGGTGAAGTGTCGGGCGAAGGCTTGGCCGAGACGCAGAGCGGCGCGGTCGAACGACTTGCGGAGTTCGGGTTCTCCGTGAACGATCTTTTCGTTCGTACCGCAACCGTCGAGGAGGCGCTTGCGCATTATCATGCGATTGAGGAGCAGCGCGCCGAACTCGATTACGATATCGATGGGGTCGTCTATAAGGTTGATCGGCTCGACTGGCAGGAGCGGTTAGGCTTTGTCAGCCGCGCGCCGCGCTGGGCTATTGCCCATAAATTCAGCGCCGAGAAGGCCCAGACAATCCTTGAGCGGATCGATATTCAGGTTGGGCGGACCGGCGCGCTGACGCCGACGGCGCGGCTTCATCCCGTGACGGTCGGCGGGGTCGTTGTCTCCAATGCGACCCTGCACAATGCCGATGAGATTGAGCGGCTCGATGCGCGTGAGGGGGACACGGTCATCATCCAGCGGGCAGGCGATGTCATCCCGCAGGTGCTGGAAGTCGTCAAAGCCAAAAGGCCCAAGGGGGCAAAACCCTATCAGTTTCCTGAGACCTGTCCGGTCTGCGGCTCGGATGCCGTCCGGGAGCTGAATGAAAAGACCGGCGAGCGCGATGTGGTCACGCGCTGCACCGGCGGGCTGATCTGTCCCGCGCAGCTTGTCGAGCGCCTCAAACATTTCGTCTCCCGCCGTGCGATGGACATCGATGGACTCGGTGCGCGGCAGATCGAGGATTTCTTCGGGCGGCGGATGATCCGCTCCCCAGCGGATATCTTCACGCTGGAGCAGCGTTATCTGGACGACGAATTCGACGTGCCGGGCACGTCGGATCTTCAGAGCTATAAGCGCCTCGCGCCGACCAAGACCCAGCCTGCACGCTGGACGAATGAGGTCACCAACCGCAAATCGCTCGACAATCTTTTCGCCTCGATCCGGGCGGCGCGCACGCGTCGGCTCGACCGGCTGATATTCGCGCTAGGCATCCGCCATGTCGGAGAGATCACGGCCAGATTGCTCGCCAGTCGCTATGAGTCGCTTGAAGCCTTTGAGGCGGCGGGGCAGGCGCTGGCTGCGGGGAATGAAGAAGTGAAGGCCGAGCTGCTTTCGATCGACGGGGTTGGTGAGACGGTTACCGACGCACTCGCCGAATTCTTCCATGAGCCGAAAAATGTCACGGCACTGACGGCTCTGGCAAAGGAAGTTGATCCGGAACCCATGCCGAAAGCCGCCTCCGACAGCCCAGTCTCCGGCAAGACGGTCGTCTTTACCGGCACGCTGGAGAAGATGACCCGCGACGAGGCCAAAGCAAAAGCGGCAAGCCTTGGCGCGAAAGTATCCGGCTCGATTTCGGGCAAGACGGACTATCTGGTCGCGGGCGCGAAGGCCGGCTCCAAGCTTAAAAAAGCGGCGGAGCACGGCGTGAATGTGCTGACCGAGGATGAGTGGCTCACCCTAGTCTCCGGGTGATCAGAGCGCGGCAGTCCGGGCTTTCAGCCAGTCCTTGACCTCACCATCAAGCTCGGGGCCGACCTTGGCCCAGACCTCTGCGTGATAGTCGTCGACCCATTTGCGTTCGTCTTCGGTCAGCATGTCCGCGACGATCAGTTCGCGTTCGAGCGGTGCAAGGGTGATGGTCTCAAAGGACATCATCTCGCGTTCGCCGCCGGGGACCGGTTGCGGCTGGGTGACGATGATGAGGTTTTCAATCCGTATGCCGAATTCACCCGCCTTGTAGAAACCGGGCTCATTCGAGCAGATCATGCCGGGCTCTAGCGCCTGCGCGATCGGATGTTTCGAGATCTTCTGCGGGCCTTCATGGACACCCAGATAGCTGCCGACGCCGTGGCCTGTGCCGTGATCATAGTCGAGGCCCGCTTCCCAGAGCGGGCGGCGGGCGAAGGCATCGAGCGCGTGGCCGGACGTGCCCTTGGGGAATTTCGCTGTGGCGAGCGCGATATGACCCTGCAGAACCAGCGTGTAGCAGCGGCGCATCTCCTCGGTCGGTGCGCCAATTGCCATGGTCCGGGTGATGTCCGTCGTGCCGTCCTCATACTGACCACCAGAATCGATCAGGAACAGGGTGCCCGGCTTGATCTTCTGATCGGAGCGGGTCGAGACGCGGTAATGCGGCAGGGCACCGTGATTGGCAGAGCCTGAAATCGTATCAAAGCTGATATCTTTGAGGACGCCGGTTGCGATACGTAAGGATTCAAGTTTCTGGGCGGCGGCGATTTCTGTGAGTTCGCTCTTGGGGGCTTCCTCGGCCAGCCAGTGCAAGAAGCGGGTGATGACCGCGCCGTCGCGGATATGAGCCGCGCGCGCGCCATCAAGTTCGGCGTCGTTCTTCAGGGCACGGGGGAGGGAGCAGGGGTCTGCCATCTCCTCAATGCCGGCGCCCGCAGCCTCAAGGGCCTGCGTGAAGGCAAGCGGGGTGATGGCAGGGTCCACGGCAACCTTGACGCCGGCTTTGCCCAGATCGGCAAGGGCGGACATCACTTCCGTCTCGGCACGGATGGTCACTTCATTGCCAAGATGAGCGGGCAGGCCGTCGGTCACCTTGTCGGGATGGATGAAAAGCTCGGCGCTACCATCAACGCGCAGGATCGCGCGACCAAGCGGCAGGGGGCTGGCGTGGACGTCGCCGCCACGGATGTTGAAGAGCCAGGCCAGCGAATGCGGTGCGGTCAAGAGCGCAGCGCCGACCTTGGCGGATTTAAGATCTTCGGCCAGACGGTGGCGTTTGGATTCGCTTCCCTCACCTGAAAAGCTGTCTGGGTGCGGAAGGATCGGCGCGCAGGGCTCTTCAGGCTGGTCTTCCCATGCGACATCTATCGGGTTGGTCTCCAATGCCTTCAGGGTAAAGCCAGACTTCGCGGCCATCCTTACATAGGGTGCAAGACCGGCTTTCGAGTAAAGGAACGGGTCATAGCCGATGACCGCGCCCTCGGCAGTGTTCGTGGCGAGCCACTCGGCGGGATCGACATCGGCGGTATTGTGAAGCTCGAAATATTCCTGATCGACCTGTTCGCGCAATTGCAACGTGTACCGCCCATCAGAGAAGACGGCGGCCTTGTCCTTCAAGACGATGGCCATTCCGGCGGACCCGGAAAAGCCCGACACCCACATCAGCCGCTCGGCATTGTCAGGCAGATATTCGTTCAGATAGGCATCATCATGCGGGATGAGCAGGCCATCAAGGCCCTGGTCGGCCAGAGCGGCCCGCAATGGGGGGACATGCGCCGCGGCAAAGCCGATATCGGATGCGGGCTCGAATGTCTGAAACATGGGAAATCTCCTTACGCGTCACCTGCGCGACGCCTAGCTGACGCCGCCTGAAAATAAAAACGCCGCCCTCAGTCTCATGACCGGGCGGCGTTTCCAATGACTAAAAAGCAGGGCCTTAGCTGGCGTCGACTTTTTCTTTCTTCGCAAGGTGCTCGTGAATTTCCTCGATCGCTTTTTCGAGGGTCTTCTTGCGCACAGCGGCCACTTCGCGGCCGAATCGCTCGCGCGCCTGCTCGAAGAGCTGGCGTTCAGAATAGCTCTGCTCGGGTTGGTCGTCGGCGCGATAAAGGTCACGAACGACTTCAGCGACAGAGATCAGGTCGCCAGAATTGATCTTGGCTTCATATTCCTGCGCGCGGCGCGACCACATGGTCCGCTTGATGCGGGCCTTGCCTTCGAGCAGTTCAAGGGCGCCATCGATCTGTTCGGCCGTCGAGAGGTTCCGCATGCCGGACGCTGCGGCCTTCACCACAGGAACGCGAAGCTTCATTTTCTCGTGCTCGAAATCGATCACGAAAAGCTCGACCTCGATATCAGCGATCGACTGCTTCTCGACCGAGTCGATATAGCCAACGCCGTGAGCCGGATAGATGATCTGGGTGTTGACCTTGAAGGTCTGATTCTTGTCCCGCCGAGCTTCGGCGCGTTTGGCCACGCGAAGGGCCGGGCGCATCGGGGCGGGGGCAATTTTCGGCTTATCGTCGTCGCCTGCTGACTCAGGGGCGGCTTTCGAATTTGCTTTAGCTGCTGGTAACTTAGCGGCTGATTTCACAGACTTTTTCTCACTCTGCTTGACGGTTTTGGGAGATGAGGACGCGTTGGCGGTACCTTTGCCAGACGTCGTTTTCCGCGCCGTTTTGGCGGCGGATTTCGGAGCAGCGGCCTTTTTGGTCGTCTTGGCCGCAGCGGGTTTCTTCGGCGCTGCTTTTTTGGCAGTCGTCGATTTTGTGGGGGAATCGGATTTCTTCACTGCCGCTTTCTTGGCGGGTTCGGCTTTTTTGGCCGTTGTTGTTTTCTTCGCGGTGGTCTTACGAGCCGTCGTCGGGCTCTTGCGTGCCGTACTGGTCGACTTACGGGCGGTGGTTTTCCGTGTGGCGGTGCCCGAAGCCGTTTTGGCTGTCTTCTTGGTCGTTGTCGTTTTCTTTGAAGAGGTGGCTTTGCTCATCGCCAATCCTTCCGCGTAGCCTCATCCAGACCGCAGACACATGTCAGCGGCATGAGAGAAATAAAAAGACCGCCGGACCGGCGGCCTCCGATCTGTTAAAAATGGGGCTTCTGCCCCGACTTATTGGGGCCTCGCCCCAGCATTCACCTACATATAGCACAAAATTGCACAGGATTCCAGCGCCGGGCATCAGCGACCGGAATGCAGGGGGCTTCAGGGTCGGCGAGGCTTATTCGTCGCCAGTGCCAGGTGCCTCGGACAGTTTGTCGAGCTTGCCGTCTACTTCGGCATAATTATCCGCGTCAGGCAAGGCAGGTTTGGCCCGCGTTATATTCGGCCACATCTCGGAAAGGCGAGCATTCAGCTCGGTCCACTTGCCGTCAGGATCTTCGGTATCAGGCTTGATGGCGTCGACCGGGCATTCGGGCTCACAGACACCGCAATCGATGCACTCATCCGGCTTGATGGCGAGGAAATTCTCCCCTTCGTAGAAACAGTCGACAGGGCAGACTTCGACACAGTCGGTGTATTTGCAAAGGATGCAGGCGTCGGTGACGACATAGGTCATCTGGCGGTCACTCTTTCGTTGCGAACGGGCAGGCCGGGAATCCCCGCCTATATGGATAAACTGCAAAAAGGCAACAAGTGCAGCATTGCTGACGCTATCCACAACCGGGCTAATGCCCTACGACACATTCATGACACTCTCGCCTATCCGCCGCCGTCTTCTCTACCGGGCCATGCACCGGGGGTTTAAGGAAGCTGATCTCGTCATCGGGAATTTTGCCAAGCGGCATCTCGAAGATATGACGAGTGCGGAAGTCGATGAATTTTCCTCCTTACTCGAAGTGCCGGATCAGGAGCTTTACGCCTGGATCATCGGGCGTGAGGATGTGCCGGACAATTACAACGGGCCGGTTTTTCGCAAGATGCGTGACTTCGAGGTTGCGACATTATTGCTCAGCGGTTCAGCCTGAAATCTTTCTCAGAGAGTCTTGAAATTTTTGTCGCAGACGGCAAATTGCCGCTGTCGCGAAGGCTTTAGACGTCTCGTGACCCGGCATGTCGGGCGACCATCACGGTACGGCGGGCGTCATGACCGGTTCGACTCGAAAGAGTTGCGGCCGCCCGCAACGAACCGCTCGGGGAGGGGAAACCCTCCGTTGAGCCTTTCGTGCGGTGACTGGCGGCGTTTTCCTTCTTAAAGGGCAGCGATCTGTCAAAGTGGGTGACTTTATGTCATTCTGCTATGCTGATGCGGAGGGTCACCGAGCCCCAACGTAAAGAAGGTCGCAACATGCCGCGATTTGCTGCCGGGGTTGTTAAGTTTCAGTCCGAAGTCTTCCCCGAGAAAAAAGAGCTGTTCGAAAAACTGAGCCACGGCCAGTCGCCCGAGGCCCTGTTCATCACCTGTTCGGATTCCCGTATCGAAACGGCGATGATCACCCAGACAGACCCTGGTGAGCTCTTCATCTGCCGGAATGCCGGCAACATCGTGCCGCCGCATACGGAACATACAGGCGGGATGACCGCGAGTATCGAATTCGCTGTTTCTGCGCTTAATATTCCGCACATCGTCATCTGTGGGCATACAGAATGCGGGGCCATGAAAGGCGCGATGAACCCGGAGGGGCTCGATTCGCTTCCCCATGTCCGCCAGTGGCTTGGCTATTCCAAAGCCGCAGTTGACATCGTCAATCATCTTGCACCGGATGCGGATGATGAGACACGGATGAAAATGCTGCTCGAACAGAATGTCGTTTTGCAGCTCCAGCACCTCAAAACTCACCCGGCAGTCGCGGTACGTCTCGCCAAGGGCGACCTTGCGCTGCATGGCTGGGTCTATGACATCAAGAGTGGCGAAGTCGTCGCTTATGATGAAGCGAGCGGCAAATTTGAGCCGGTTGCGGAGCGTTACGCAGCGGAAGTGGCAAAGCATCTGGGGCATTCCGGCTGCGCGGCCTGACCTGAACCCTCTTCAAGGAGAATTCATATGTCCTCTACCCAAGAGGTAAAGGCGCGTGCGCCTTATTTCGACTTTTCACATCTGCGCGGCGATTTGTTCGGTGGCCTGACGGCTGGTATCGTTGCACTGCCGCTGGCGCTTGCTTTCGGTGAAGCCTCTGGTGCTGGGCCTGTTGCCGGGCTCTGGGGCGCAATGATCACCGGCTTCTTTGCTGCTCTGTTTGGCGGCACAAATACACAAATCACTGGGCCAACGGGTCCGATGGTTGTTGTCTTTGCCGGTGTGTTTGCGAGCCTGTCCGGCAATCTGTCACTGGTTTTTGCGGCGGTCGTTCTCGCCGGAATCATTCAGATCCTGTTCGGGGTCTTCCGCTTGGGCCAGTATATCCGGCTTGTGCCGTACCCGGTCATTTCCGGTTTCATGACAGGCATCGGCGTGATCATCATCCTGCTTCAGGCGTCACGCCTGTTTGGGCATGAACCTGAAGGCGGCGGGACCATCCCGGCCCTGACAGCCATCCCGGGGGCCATGGCCGATCCAAATGTTGCGGCACTGGCGCTTGGTCTTCTGACGGTCGCGATTGTGTTCCTGTGGCCCAAGAAGATCGGCCGTTTCCTGCCGGCACCGCTCGCAGCGCTGATCATTGGGACATGTCTTGCCTCATTTGGCGGGCTGAATGTACCGATCCTTGGGGATGGGCTGAAGACGGGTCTGCCGAGCTTCATCATGCCGTCCTTCTCCACCGACACGGCGTTCATCGTCTTTGAAGCGGCGGTGATCCTCGCGGCACTCGGCGCGATCGACAGTCTGCTGACATCTCTTGTTGCCGACAACATGACGCGCGATCGTCATGAGTCTAACCGGGAGCTGATCGGTCAGGGCATCGGGAACACCGTGGCGGGCTTTTTTGGCGCCATCCCGGGCGCCGGTGCCACCATGCGGACCGTGGTCAATATCAAGACCGGTGGCCGGACAAGGATATCCGGTATGGTCCATGGCCTGATCCTCCTGGCGATTGTCGCCATGCCTTTCATGGCGCCGCTTGCCAAAGCCATTCCGCATACGGTGCTGGCAGGTATCCTCATCAAGGTTGGTTGGGATATTGTGGATGTCAGCTATCTGCGCCGGGCGCACAAAGGCCCCCGCTGGGACCTGATCCTGATGGCACTCGTTCTTGTTGTGACGGTCTTTGTTGACCTCATCACGGCAGTCGGGATTGGCGTCTTCCTCGCAGGTCTTGCCTATGTGAAGTCGATTGCGGACCAGCAATTGAGCGCTATCGACAATGAAGAGGTGCTTGCCCTGACCGCTGACGAGAAGGCCATTCTTGATCAAGCAAATGGGCGGATCAGCCTGTTCGAGTTCTCAGGCCCATTGAGCTTTGGGGCGGCAGCTGACCTTGCTCACCGGGTGCGTGAACGGGCCGGTAAGAAGGCAGCGATCATTCTCGACTTCTCCCGTATCCCGCATCTTGATTTGTCAGCGGTGCGGGCGGTCGAAACTGTTGCCACTGATGCGCATGATGAGGGCAAGCTTCTGTTCGTGTGCGGTATGAATAAGGCTGTGGCTGATGTACTCGCTGGTCTTAACGCCGATACCCACATCGATGAGGCGAGAAGCTATCCGACGCGTATCGAGGCCCTGCGGGCTGCGTGGGGGGCTGTCGCCCCTGCTGCGGATGAACCCTTGCTGGCTGATGGTGCGCTTCCGGCCACCTGACGAGAATAACAAAGGGCGGGGGAAACCTTGCCCTTTGTCTCCTGGGCGACTAGCTCGACCCTCCATTTGAATTCCGCGCGGAAGTGAAAGCTCGCTTCCGCGCTTTTTCGCGTTGAAGGTTCCCGTCATGGTGATGCAATCGGCAACAGCCCAGATCTCAGCGAAAGCCGCCTGGGAAGGGCTCGACAGTCTCACCGTTCACGGCGCGCCTGAAGGCGCCGATGCACTAGCTGTCGCTGAAGCTGCCACCGCGCGGGGCGGGTTGATCCTGCATATTGCGCGCGATGCCAGCCGCGCCGCGGCGATGGCTGCGGCGCTCCAGTTTTTCGCGCCCTCCGTGCCCGTCATCCGGTTCCCCGCGTGGGATTGCTTGCCTTACGACCGGTTGTCGCCGTCGCCGGAAGTCGTGGCCGCGCGGATGGCGGCACTCTCGGCGCTGGCCGCGCATGACGGCAAGACGCCCCTCATCCTCGTGACAGTCATCAACGCCGTCACCCAGCGCACGCCGTCACGGAAGCTGGTCGAGGCGTCGAGTTTTGCCGCCCGTCCCAGCGCCAGCGTCGATATGGACGAGCTGACCGGTTTTCTTGCCGCCAATGGGTATGCGCGGGCATCGACTGTGCGCGAGCCGGGTGAGTTTGCGGTGCGCGGGGGGCTGATCGATCTTTTCCCGCCGGGCGACGATGAGCCGCTGCGGCTCGATTTCTTCGGCGATACGCTGGAGACGATCCGCGCCTTTGATCCTGTCACCCAGATGACGACCCGTCAGCGGGCGGATATTCATCTGTCAGCTGCTTCCGAAGTCCTTCTGACAGAAGACAGTATTTCCCGCTTTCGCGCGGGCTATCTCAAGCTCTTCGGCGCGCCGGGCGATGATCCGGTTTACGAGGCGGTTTCCGCCGGGCGCCGTCAGGCGGGGATGGAGCACTGGCTACCGCTTTTCTATGAAGAGACCGGCACGCTGTTTGATTATCTCGATGGTGACCCGCTTCTCTTCATTGATCACCTTGCCGATGATGCGGCGAAGGAACGCTTTGATCAGATAAAGGATTATTACGAGACACGGGCCGATGACATGGCCATGCGTGAAGAAGGCGGCGCGATGGAAAGCGTGCCTTATCGTCCATTGTCGCCGGAAAAACTCTATCTGAAGCCGGAGGAATGGTCGGCCCGGCTTGAGACCCAGGTGCTGCGGCGGTTGTCGCCTTTCTCGGCGCCTGAAGGCAAGCGCGCCTTTGATTTTCATGCGCGTCAGTCCCGCAGCTTTGCCGCCGAACGCGCATCGGGGCAAAATGTCTTTAATGCGGTTGCTGATCACCTTGCCGCGAAACGCAAGGAAAAGCTGACCATTGTCGCAGGCTGGACCCAGGGTTCGGCGGACCGGCTGAAATCCGTTCTGACGGATCATGATGTGCAGGGGCTCATCTCCAAATCGTCCTGGACGGATATCGACCGGGGGCAGACGGATTATATCCCTGTCGTCACGCTCGGCCTCGAAAACGGGTTCGAGACGGATGATCTTTGCATCGTCGCCGAGCAGGATATCCTTGGCGACCGGCTGGTGCGGCGGAGCAAGGCCAAAAGGGCCGAGAACTTCCTGACCGAAGCTTCGACCCTGTCGGTCGGTGACCTCGTTGTGCATGTCGATCACGGGGTGGGCCGCTATGACGGACTGGAGACGCTGGAGGTCGGCGGGGCGCCGCATGACTGCCTCCTTCTGACCTATCACAAGGGCGACAAGCTTTACCTGCCTGTCGAGAATATCGAACTTCTCAGCCGGTTCGGTTCTGACGACCCAAGCCATGCCCTTGACCGCCTTGGCGGTGGATCGTGGCAGGGCCGCAAGGCCAAGATGCGCGAACGCATCCGTATGATGGCCGAGCAGTTGATCGCGATTGCCGCCAAGCGGGCGACGCGAAAAGCCGAGGTCATGAACCCGCCACATGGCGCCTATGATGAATTCTGCGCGCGTTTTCCGTATACGGAGACGGATGACCAGCTCGCGGCCATTGACGATGTCATCACCGATCTTGGCGCGGGCAAGCCGATGGACCGGCTGGTCTGCGGCGATGTCGGTTTCGGCAAGACCGAAGTGGCGCTGCGGGCGGCCTTCGTTGCGGCCATGACCGGACGGCAGGTCGCGCTCGTCGCACCGACGACCCTGCTGGTGCGTCAGCATTACCGCAATTTCGTCGAACGCTTTGCCGGCTTCCCGGTCAATGTCCGACAATTGTCCCGCTTTGTCTCCTCCAAGGAAGCTTCCGCCACGCGCGCCGGGGTGCGGGATGGATCCGTCGATATCGTCATCGGCACCCATGCGCTGCTCGCAAAAACCGTCGGCTTCCGCGACCTTGGCCTCTTGATCATTGATGAGGAGCAGCATTTCGGGGTGAAGCATAAGGAGCGCCTCAAGGAATATCGGGGCGACACGCATGTTCTGACCCTGACGGCGACGCCCATTCCGCGTACGTTGCAACTCTCCATGGCGGGCATCCGGGATCTCTCAATTATCGCAACACCGCCGGTCGACAGGCTGGCTGTGCGCACGACGATCGGGCCCTTCGACGCAGTCGTTGCGCGCGAGACCTTGCTGCGCGAGCATTACAGGGGCGGGCAGAGTTTTTATGTCGTCCCGAGGGTGGCCGATCTTGATTCCGTCGCTGAGTTCCTGACCGCGCAGGTGCCGGAAGTGAAATTCCGTATCGGACACGGACAAATGGCGGGCGGTGAGCTCGAAGACATCATGAACGGCTTTTATGACGGCAAGTTCGATGTGCTGCTGGCAACGACGATCATCGAAAGCGGGATCGATGTGCCAACGGCGAACACGCTGATCGTGCATCGGGCGGATATGTTTGGCCTTGGCCAGCTCTATCAGATCCGCGGGCGCGTCGGTCGGTCCAAACAGCGGGCCTATGCTTACCTCACGACAAGTCCACGCAAGAAGATGACGGCGGGTGCCGAGAAGCGCCTCAAAGTGCTGCAGTCTCTCGACACGCTAGGGGCGGGCTTTACCCTTGCCAGCCATGATCTTGATATCCGCGGCGCCGGTAACCTTCTGGGTGAAGAGCAATCAGGTACCGTCAAAGATGTCGGCGTCGAGCTCTATCAGCATATGCTGGAGGAGGCCGTCGCATCAATGAAGGAAGGCGGGGCGGAGACCGAAGAGACCTGGTCGCCGCAGATCAATATCGGCACGGCCGTACTGATCCCCGATTTCTATGTTGCGGATCTTGATGTGCGTATGTCGCTCTACCGGCGCCTGTCGGACCTTCAGACGCCGGAAGAAATCGAAGGGTTTGGTGCGGAACTGATCGACCGGTTTGGCCCGCTCCCCTCAGAAGTCGACCAACTATTGCAGATTGTCTCGATCAAATCGCTCTGTCGCCGCGCGCATGTTGCCAAGATCGATGCCGGGGCGAAGGGTGCTGTCGTGACCTTCCGGGAGAACCAGTTCCCGAATCCTGTCGGGCTCGTTCAGTATCTCGGCACGACACCGCTCGATATGAAATTGCGGCCTGACCAGAAGCTCGTCTTCAAGCAGGTCTGGCCGAATGAAGATCATCGCCTGAAAGGGTGCCGCCGCGTGCTGACGATTTTGGCAGAGATTGCAGAGGCCGCTGGCTGATTACGCCAGCAGGACGTCAGCGGGCTTGCTCGCCTGTAGGCCTTTGAGCGCACGGCGGATCAGGTCGCGCGGCTGCATGCCGGGACCCGCCTGAACGATATGCGTCTTGGCTGAGAAGGTGATCGGCGCGGTCTGGGTACCGAATTTGAGATCCTGCACAAGTGTCGAGATCATCCGCATGGTGCGTTTCGCATGATGCAGATCGGCCCCGGCCATGCTGATCAAGAGGGTGTCGGGAGCAGCACGGGTCACAAGGTCGGCCGGCTGGCAGCCGAGGGCGACATAGATCGCAGGCTCGGTGAAGATTTGCGGATGTGTTTCACCTGAATGCGGCGTCAGACGCAGCGAGCCGAGACAGAAAGTCATGTCCGACCGGCAGCGTAAAGCGAGGGCCGAATCGAAGAATTTCGGCGAGCAGAGCCGGCTCGATTCGCCGTGATCGGTGAAAGAGAGATGCTTGAGCAGGTTCTCGGAGCTGACCTTGGCATCGCGGGCACGGCGGCGCTGGGTCGCAATAGCAGACGCCAGCGCAGGCTCAGATGTCGAGACGACAGCATCGGCCCCCATGCGGGTCCAGTAATCGCGGTGCCGATCGTTGGGCTTTTCCTCGAACACGACCACGGGCGTCCCGCTCATCATGCTGTGACGGCGCAGGAGTTTTATGAGAGCTGCCGACTGACGGCGGTTCTGCGGCGGCAAGATGAAGATGCGGTCGGCGACGCCATGCTCCAGAGCGGAGAGGGCCTGCTGCCGGGACATCGCTGTGTTGAGCGATGTGTGAAGCGAAAGCTCCGAGGACAGATCAAGCGCACGAGGGCCGGGCGGTGCAATCAGGAGCGCGCTCGCCTCGGGGCTTGCGTGATGGGTTGGCAGGGCGCCCAGCCCGGTGGCGGAGATCGCCTGCAGGCGGATGGCCGCTTCGCTGGCGCGGTCGGTATCAAGCGTGCGGTGCGCAATCTCGGCCAGCAGCGCGCGTTCATTCGCGGCACTGATGATCACAGTCTCATTCTTGGCGAGCTGTTTGACCTGCGGCAGGTCGAGCTGGCTCGGCAGGACGAGGAAGAGAAGAGGCTTGTCGAGACTGATCTCGCGGAGCTGCGAGGCGACGCTGTTGATCTCCGTCGGTACCCTCGAGGTGAGGTCCGCGATCACGACGTCTGCCGTGATGCTGGTCGCGGTCGGATCAATCCCCTGTTCAAGGAGCAGACGCTCAAGATTGCGGCCTGCGCCCTTGTCCTGATGCAGGGCGATCCGGATCGACCGGCGGGGTTTGTCATTCAGCGTCATTATCGGATCAGCCTGTCTCGTCCGTGCCCGTCGCATCGCTGGCGATGGCCGTATCAGGCATCACGCTGGCAAGGCAGACATCATCTTCCCCGGCATTCAGGAACAGGCCGGAGAGGGCGCGTTCTTCATAGCAGGGAAGGGCGGCGAGGAATTCCTGCGGATGACCAAGCGGGCCGATCTCACGATAGAGAAGCGCCGTTTGCGGACCGACAAAGCGCCAGTGCCACGGCTCGAAACCGTCCTCAGCATCAAGATAAGTATTATCGCGCGGATAAGAGAGAATGAAGCCATAGCGGAAGGCCTGCGCTTCGAAGCAGGCAAAAGACCGGTCGGTCGAACGCATTAGGCGGCCATTCACATCGATATCCGCGGCCAGCCCCAACTGGTGCTCGGACGTGCCGGGCTTGGTGACCTTGCCGCCATGATCGGTGCGCTCATAGAGGATCGATTGCGTCTGGTATGATCTGTAACCGGAACGCAAGGACAGGCGCTCTTCCTCGGTAATGCATTCGCCGACGAGATCGGCCAGCATTTTCGGCATGGTCGTTTCCGCATCAAGCATTGCTGTGCGGATTTTCATCTCGTCGATCACCGGATTTTTCGAAGTCGGGATTGAGAAGATTGAAGCCTGGACAAGATCCGGCGGCACATACGTCGAAGGCAGTGGGAATTCAGCCGAGACCGGGCGGTTAATGTCCGCAGTCCGGTCACGGTCGCGGTTGGCGGCGTAACGGCGCGCACCGAAAGCATCGCGGAACAGGTTGCGCATGTGCCGGTTGAGAGCTTCGGCTTCGGTGATGCGTCCCTGACGGCGGTAAACATCCGCCAGCAGACGGATATAGAGGCTGAGCTCCGGGTTATTTGAGCCGCGCGCACGTTCCTGCGCGTGAAAGGCGGTGAGATAGACATCCTCGGCATCGCTGAGGCGGCCGATGCGCTCATAGACCGGGCCGAGAAGAAGTGCCGTGTGCACCGTATCTTCGTGATCGGCGGTCAGGATTTCAAGGCGGGTCCTGTAGGCGGCGGCCAGAAGCCCGGCGGCGGCATAACCACCATCTTCGAGACCGGCATAAAAGCCGCCAAGCTGGGTCAGCCGTTCAGCGGCGGCGAGCCGGTCGGGCTCCGGCCCGGTGATGACTTCGCGGGTCGGCACGGGCACAAGCTGATCCGTGAACAGATCAAGCGGCTCGAGCGCATAGCCGAGATAGACAGCTTCAATGCCTTCGGCTTCCGGGTTCGGTTCAGCGGCAAGGTCGCCAGCGGCATCGACGAATTCAGCGACGAGGATTGCGGCCTCGACCGGCTGTTCGACCTCAAGGTAGAGCATCGCGATACGATGCTTGAGCGCCATGCGCTCAGGCTCGGTCATCTGCGAGCCGAGCGGCGAATCAAGAACGATGCGGTAAAGCTCAATCGCGCGGTCGGGGTCGCCAGCAATGTCATGGGCCTTGGCAACGGCATACTGCATCTGCTGCAGTTCCTTGCCGTTGAGCCCGTCCTCGACTTTCAGGCTTATGGCCTTGTCGCCATGCCCGACGGCGCGGCCCACGGCATTACCGTTCGACAGGGCGTCAAAACGGCTCCACGCACTGTCCGCGTCAAGCGTAACCATGCCCCAGAAGGATGCCGCGTAAGCTGCGGCTGCAACCCCAAATAGGGCGGCGAGTGTAGTGGGTGCGCGCACCATGCCCGTTAACTCTGCTCCCCCAGCCTGACCATACCTGCCACAAAGCTGCAGGCCCCTGTTGGACCCGCCACGCCATCAATTGTTGAGCGTATCGACTCCGCCTCTAAAGAGCAATTCGGATGCCGCGGGAAATAGGTCACAGACATGGAGAAAGAGACGCAGAAGGTTAAGCTGACGGGACGCCGGCGCCTCTATCTGATGCGTCACGGCCATGTGGATTACTTTGCGCCGGGATTAACCGATTTCCGGACGGTGCCGCTGACCGAGACGGGCCGGGCCCAGGCGGAGGCCGCCGGCGAGGCGCTGGCTGATATCGCCTTCGAAAGGGTCTTTACGAGCGGGCTGCCGCGGACGCGGGAAACGGCCGAACTGGTGCTCGGGGCCAATCGTCAGTCCGTGCCGGACATGGTTGATCGGCCTGATTTCGAGGAGCTGAGGGGCGGCAAGGTCGTCGTGCCGACCCGGGAGGAACTCGCCGCCCGGCTTGCCTTCAGTTTCGATGACGCGACGGGGGAAGGCGCAAGTTTTTTGCCCGGCGGAGAGCTTTTCGCCGATGCCTATGCCCGTATCAGGCGAGGAATCGAGGAGCTGATCGCGCAATATGCGTGGAAGTCCGCTCTGCTTGTGGCCCATGACGGGACCAATAGGATTCTTCTTGGACATGCCTGCGGGGCCGGGCTCGCCGGGATTCCCCATTTCGAGCAGGATCTTGCTTGCGTGAATGTGCTCGATTTCGATGTCGTGCAGGACGAGGAGGGGAGCCTTAAAATCATCCGCATGGTGATCAAGGCAGTCAATCTGACGGCCTATGATGTGGTGAAAGCTGGCCTGCCGAAGACCAGTCTTGAGCACTTGTTTGACATCGATTTCGGCGGTGCCCGGCCAGTTGAGTGAATGCAGCCGGACTCTGCAGAAAGCCCGATTGTCGCTTCCTTACCTGTGTGATAGCATCACGTCAGGTATGGACTGGGAGACGAGTTGCCATGGCTTATGGTGAGAAAAAAGCACCAAAATCCCTTGAAGAATATGGACTTGCGGACAAGCTGGGACTGGGGCTCGCATCTGCTGTCGGGATTGCGGTCGCAACCATTGCAGACCTGCTTCAGGCAGATGATGCGTCCTCTCTCTTCCTTTTTAACAAATGGGTCGCGTCCCTGACGGACACGCTCGGGATCGGGGCGCTGCCGCTCTACGCGGTTGTCCTTCTCCTGATGGCGATCGGCGGCACCTCCATCATGTATTTCCAGCCGGTGACGATGCGCGGTGCTTTTGCAACCGGCTTTGCCTCGCTTGCCGTGCTGATGAACCTTGCACCGTCCGATCTAGGGGCGCCGCTGCCAGGGACCATGGATGACATGGACGAGGCTGGGTTCGATCAGCCTCTCCCGCCGTCGGATGATCTTTCCTTCGATGAGGATGTGTCTTTCACACCCTCGACGGCGCCTGCGCTTCTGGTGCCCATTGCGATGGCGGCACAGTCGAGTGCTGTTGATGGCTACAGCATCCGCATCAAGATCACTTTCCCGGACGGTCTCGATAAAGATGTCCGCCAGATGATCAACAGCGGGGGCTTACGCGGACGACTTCACAACGAAGGTAATGGCGCGACCTATAACCTCTTCCGCTCGGGCGGCGGTGATGTCGATTTCCGCAATAACACGCTTTACGTCGCGACTCGCCTGCCGGGGACGGCGCCGACAACAACGCTGGTCGCGCGGATTGAGGCGGAAGGCTACCGGATCGCCGAAGAGCGTTTTGACGCCAAGAAGGGCCCCAATCCGATCTGGCAGATCAATATGGATCCGGGCGGCGGCCCGCTCTTCTTACAGCGACTGAACCGGCCCTACCGGTTCTAGGCCAACCCTAGAGACATGAAAGACGGAACGGCCCCCATGCGGGGCCGTTTTTCTGGAAGGGGCGGGCTTTACAGGGCGGCTTTCCGCCCCTATCACCCGCCGCTTCATGACGGGTGGCGCGGAACCGCCGTTGTAATCGCGGGCCGGATAGGCCGGACCGCCGGACCGCGCTGGAATAAAGAGAACTGACATGTCTAAGCGCCAGGGCGCCAAGTACAAGATCGACCGCCGGGTCGGTGAGAACATCTGGGGCCGCCCCAAATCTCCTTTCAACCGCCGCGAATACAAGCCGGGCATGCATGGCCAGCGCCGTGCAGGCAAGCTTTCCGACTTCGGCCAGCAGCTCATGGCGAAGCAAAAGCTCAAAGGCTATTACGGCAACGTCTCCGAGAAGCAGTTCCGCAAGATCTACGAAGAAGCGGCTCGCCGGAAAGGCAATACCGCCGAGAACATGATCGGCCTGCTTGAATGCCGTCTCGACGCGGTCGTCTATCGCGCGAAATTCGTGCCGACCGTCTTTGCGGCCCGCCAGTTCGTCAACCACGGCCATGTCATGGTCAATGGTGTGCGCACGAACATTCCGTCCTATCGCCTGCGCGTTGGTGACGTTGTCGAGATCCGCGAGAAGTCCAAGAACATGGCGCTCGTTCTCGAAGCTCTCCAGCTGCCGGAACGCGATATTCCGGATTATGTCGATGTCGATCCGAAGAAAATGACGGCGTCGCTGATCCGCGTGCCGGAATTCTCCGATGTTCCTTATGCGGCGAACATGGAACCGAACCTCGTCGTCGAATATTACGCATCGTAAGCGAGGTGGGGCGGAACGACGTTTCCGCTACCCATTCAAAAGAATTATGGAGCGCCGCCGCAAGCGGCGCTCTTTCTTTTTGGCCCCTGTCAAAGGCGGTCGAGAAGAGCTTTCAGGATTTTCTCAGCCACGGAGGGCGGGGGCCTGACTTCAGGGCGCCGATGGGGGAGGCGGCATTGGTTCCGCCCGATTCTGTCAGTTGGCGGATATTCCGAAACCCCATTTCGCTTTTCATCGGCGGCGTGACGGCCGTCATCCTCGAGCTTGCCGAGCCGCGTGTTCGCCACGGCGTCTGGACATTTTCCGATTTCAGGCGAGATCCGAAAGCCCGGCTGCAGCGGACTGGCCTTGCCGCCATGGTCACTGTCTATGCGGCGAAAAGCGTGGCGGCGGGGATGATTGAGAGGATCGTCCGGCGTCACGATGCGGTCGAGGGGATCGCGGAAGATGGTCGGGCCTACCGGGCCAATGACACCGAGCTTCTCGACTGGGTGCAGGCAACGGCCATGTTCGGTTTCGTCGAGGCCTATTCGCAATTTGTCCGCCCACTGCCTGAACAAGAGAAGGACGCCGCTTATCTCGAAGCCACCCCGGCGGGGGATCTTTACGGTGCGACAGGTACGCCGCGGACAAATGAGGCGATGACAGCATGCATTGATGCGTGGGAAGAACAGCTGTCCTCGTCACCTGTGATCGATGAATTCCTGAGCCTGATGCAGAAGTCACCCCTCCTGCCGTGGCCTGCAAAGCCGCTGCAGAAAGTGCTGATCCGGGCGGCAATTGGGCTTGTGCCCCAATCTGTCCGTGAACGTCTTGGTCTGGATGGAGATGAGCTCAGTCCGCGTGAACTGCGGTTGGTCAGGCTCACTGCGCGGACCGTTGAGAAGCTCACCGTCAAGGGTAGCCCGCCGGTCGAGGCCTGCCTGCGACTCGGTCTGCCTGAAGACTATCTGACCCCGCGCCGTTGAGGCGGGACTTGAAAATGCATCCCTTCCGGCATAACTTCTGAGCCGTGCCGGATGAACCAAATGCTCCGGCCCCTGATGTGAGTTTTTATGTCTGAGATTGTGCTCCGCTGATCCGTGAAACTCGCCCTCGCGTTCCTATGCGCGGGTGGCCCGGTATTGCGACAAACTCAGGTCAAATCATTGAATATCTCGAAGAAGGAGCAGCGCACGCTGCATGTCCTCGCTCGTGGCGGCGTGATCGTCGTTGAAAAAGACGAGCGCGGAAAAATCATTGCCGTCAATTGTGTGAGCCCGGAAGGCTGGAGCCTTGCCGACTGCACATTGGGCATTTTTAGAAGACTGAAACGCCGGGGGCTCATCGCCTCATCCGGCGGCAGGCCCTATCAGATTACCTATGCGGGGCGGATCGCGGTTCGTCCGCAACTGGATAATCGGGCCTGAAATGAAAAGGGCGGCTCTTCGGGGCCGCCCTGATCCTTATGCGTCGGCTTTCAGGACGCCTTTTTCTTCAAGGAAGGGGCGCAGCTCACCCTGCTCGAACATTTCCCGGACGATGTCGCAGCCGCCGACAAATTCGCCCTTCACATAGAGCTGAGGGATCGTCGGCCAGTCGGAGAAAACCTTCACGCCCTCACGGATATCCATGTCCTCAAGCACATTCATCGAGGAATATTCGGCGCCGAGATAGTCGAGGATCTGGACGACGGCGCTAGAGAATCCGCATTGCGGGAATTGTGGCGTGCCTTTCATGAACAGCATGATGTCGTTCTGATCGACAGCGGATTTGATGGTTTCCTGTGCAGACTCTGCCATGGGGCAACTCCTTTGGGGCAAAGGTATGATTGGGCCTTGCCGTCTTCAAGCAATGAATTCTTCTGCGCGAATGCCCTGGAAATAGAGCGCAGCGTGCAGACCGGTGTGATTGATCGCGGCGTCCGCCGCAGCGGCGGTCACGGGCTTTGCCTTATAGGCGATGCCGAGGCCAGAGGCTTCGATCATGCCAAGGTCGTTGGCGCCATCGCCCAAGGCCATGGTCTCGGCATGCGAGAGGCCGAGCGCGGTCACTTCCCGGTTCAGAATATCAGCCTTGGCTTCGCGGCCGAGGATCGGGCGCAAAACCCGGCCGGTCAGCCGGTCGCCTGAGATCTCAAGAAGGTTGGCGTGATGGGCCTGAAACCCGCAGAGGCGGGCAATCTCCCGAACGAAAATTTCAAATCCGCCCGAGACGAGGACGGTCTTGGCGCCGCGCGCATTCATGCTGGCGATCAGAGTTCGGGCGCCGGGTGACAGGGTCAGGCGCTCGCGGAGCACATCCTCACAGGCGGTTACAGGTAGTCCCTCCAGACGAGCGACCCGTTCATTGAGGGCGGCTTCGAAATCGAGCTCTCCGCGCATGGCGCGTTCGGTGACGGCGGCGACTTCCGCGCCGACGCCGGCAAGGTCGGCCAGCTCATCAAGGCATTCCTGCTCGATGATGGTCGAATCCATATCGGCCTGCAGGAATTTCTTCTCGCGCACATCCGCTTCGTCATGGATCGCAAAGTCAAAGCCGTGCTCGGTAGCGAGCTGTGCGACTTCATCCCAGACCGGGGCTTCGGCGAATCGGATATCCGCCGCATCAGGCCCAAGCTCATAGACGGAATGCCCGCCGAGCTGTGTGAACGCGGCGATCTGCGGTGTCGTGAGGTCTCGTGGCGAGACGATGGTGAGAATATGCGGCATGCGTGATAGGCGGTTGTGAATGTCAGATGCGCTCGTCATTGCAGGCCCCACGGCCAGCGGCAAGTCCGCAGCCGCGCTTTCGCTCGCGGCACGCCTTGGCGGCGAGATCGTCAATGCCGATGCGATGCAGGTCTATGCCGATCTCCGTATCCTGACCGCTCGTCCGTCGTTCGCGGATGAGGCGGAGATGCCGCATCATCTTTATGGTGTTTCGCCGGGGGATGATCCGTGGTCGGCGGGACGGTTTGCGCGGGCGGCTGCCACGGAGATTGAGGAAATTACCGCAAGAGGACGGCTGCCGATCATTGTGGGCGGGACGGGGCTTTGGCTCAAGGCCCTGACCGAAGGCCTCTCGCCCATGCCGGAAATTTCCGATGCCATCATGGCGCGGGCCGCCGCACGGCTGGAGGAGGCCGGGATGGAAGGCTTCCGGGAGGAGCTTCTTACCCGTGACCTCCATATGGAATGGCTGGAGCCAAATGACCGACAGCGGCATTTGCGGGCATGGGCGGTCCATGAGGCGACGGGCACGCCGTTATCTGAATGGCAGAAACGCCCACCTGAAAAAGTGACGTCTGCTGAGTTCAGGAAGGCCGCGCTCATCCCGCCGCGGGAGCTGTCGCATGAGGCTGTTCGCAGGCGGCTCGATGAGATGATCGAAGAGGGCGCACTGGCCGAGGTCGAGGCGCTGCTGGCGAAAGGCTACGCGGCGGAATTGCCCGTGATGAAAGCGGTCGGCGTGCCCGAATTTGCGCGGCATCTTGCCGGAGAGGCATCGCTAGAAGCGGCGATCGAGAAGGTCGTCATCGCCACGCGCCAGCTCGTCAAACGGCAATCGACTTGGCTGAATAACCAGTTTGCAGAATGGGAGAGGGCAGAGAGCCCGGACGGGCTCATCCGCCTGTTTATGGTCTAGCTCGCGAAGCGCCCGCCTTTATTAGCGTAGGCTTGCGTACCTTGCGTGAAGACTTTGTCCGTCTCAAGAATGGTTTCCGGCGTGTAGTCAAAGCCGCCCGACAGGCGCTCATAAAGCGGGCCGAAATCCGTGTTCAGCGTTTTCTCGAGCAGATCCTCATAGGAATCGATCACGAAATAGGTCTGCTGGAAGTCATCGATCCGGTAATCGGTGCGCATCAGCCGTTCAGTGTCATAGGCGATCCGGTTCGGATCCGGCGCATCGATGGAGAACACCGATTCTGCCGGGGAGGAGACGATCCCGGCGCCATAGATGCGCATGCCCTCGGAGCTGTTGATCAGGCCAAATTCAACCGTGTACCAATAAAGTGCCGCAAGGTTTTTGAGGCACCCCGTGCCGAGCGCCCGAAGGCCACCCTTGCCGTAAGCTTCCATGTAATCGGCAAAGACCGGATTGGCGAGCATCGGCACATGGCCGAAGACATCATGGAAGACATCCGGTTCCTGAATATAATTGAGCTGGTCTGGCTGGCGGATGAAATTCCCCGCCGGGAAACGCCGATTGGCGAGGTGGTCGAAGAATACCTCATCGGGGACGAGGCCAGGCACGGCGACGACGCGCCAGCCGGTCAGCTTTTCCAGCTCATCCGACAGGCGGCCGAAATGCGGGATCCCGCCCTTGTTGAGGTCGAGTGCCTTGAGGCCCTCAAGGAAGGCGGTATCGGCCCGCTTGGGTAGCACTTCCATCAGGCGGCGATAGAGGATGTTCCAGGTATTGTGTTCCTGGGCGGTGTAATCCTCCCAGTCCTGCGGAATGGTATAGTCCGCCGACGGGGGCTGGCTGGCTCTGTGATAGCTGGCGGTCACGTGTCTGTTCCTTCTTGGCGGGCGTTGACGCAACGGCTTTCATATAGGGTGTTTCGGGCCGTCTCTCAAATGAACTGCCCTCAAACAAGAAGACGCCGCTTCGCCCGATTTCCGGGTAAAACGGCGTCTAGCACGTCCCTATTCAGAAGTTCTTACTTCTTGGGTTTCTCTTTCTTGTCGTGGTCCTCTGACCAGTCAGCCTCTGCCAAGTCGTCCTTGGCATCGGGGCGATAGGTGAAGAGCGTCATGTTGTCATAGGTGCTCGGCGTGAGGTCGATTGTGACCCCGCCATCGCCTTGGGCAACGGTCAGACGGCTATAGTCGATCGCACGGCGGTCACCGCCGAAGCTGGCGATCAGGCCATCAGCCGCAATCAGATATTCGGCCTCACCATCCATCGACAGGATAATGTCCGTAATCGTCACATCACGATCCGATTCGGCGAGGTTGCCCGACGCACCGATCAGTTCTGAAGCCAGACTCCAGTCATTGGCTTCGGTCTGCTTATACTCGGCAACGCCCTTGATCGACTCTTCCGTCATCGAGAGAGTGACAAGCGGATCGCGGTCAAAGTCATAGGTGATGTTGAGACGGTCAAAATCGACAGCGGCTTTCTGCCCGCCTAGGCCGAAAAATCCGCCGGAGAGAAGGATGGCTTCTTCGACCTGGTCGTCAGCGCCGATCACGAAGTCATCGACACGGGCAATCCGCTCGCCATTCACGCCAAAGACAGGCGCGCCAAGAATGTCGCGGGCGCTCATGTAATCGGCGGTCAGGTTGCTCAGAACCGAGAGAGCCTCGTTGGTTTCGGATTCGGCTTCCGCGAGTTCAGTCGGGTCTGCCACCGGCTCGTTAGTGTCAGGTTCCTTGACCTCAGCAACGGCCTGCGTTTCGACATTGGTTTCTGTACGAACTTCCGTTTTTGCTTCCAGACTTTCTTCCTGAAGGTCTTCCGGCGTGTTCGGCGTGCTCATTTCCTCGATGGTTTCAGAGGCAGGCGGATTTTCCTCAATCGGCTGAGGATCGTCTTGCTGAAGTGAAGAAGCAGTCGCCACTGACAGTGCAAGTGCGACGGCAGACGCAGAAGAAAGCAACATTTTGGTCATGGGATACTCCTTGGGTTTTGCTGTTCACAATCTGGAAACGCCAAGGAGGACACGCCGTTCCGTATGCCCTGCACCTGTAGAGATGAAGGAGTCGTAAGGCGGGTTATGCAGGAAGGAGAGGCGGGCTTTTTAGCTCGCCTCGACCTGAAGGAATGCGGGGACGTGATCGCCGAAGCCGACGACCTGGCCGCCATCATCATCCCTGTCACGGCGACCGCGTCCACCGCTGCTGCGGCGGCGCTCACCACGCTCACTCGACGAGGAGGAGGAAGAAGCGGCGCTTTTCTCGCCGCGGCGGCTTCTGGATTTGCCGCGATCCCCGCCGCGTGACGGGGCTTCGGCTTCGAGTTTCTCGAAGAAATCGCCCATATCGCGTTCTTCGATCTCTTCAATCCCGGTCACGCGCAGGACAGCCGCATAGGCTTTGGAATCCTCCGGCGTCACCAGCATGACCGCGTGACCTTTACGTCCGGCGCGGCCCGTCCGGCCGATGCGGTGGACATAGTCATCCGCATTCACGGGCACGGAGAAATTGAAGACATGGCTGACGTCAGGAATGTCGAGACCGCGAGCTGCCACGTCGGAAGCGACAAGTAGTTTCAGCTCGCCATCACGGAACGCCTGCAGCGTTTCCATGCGGAAGCTCTGCGGCAGGTCGCCATGGATGGGGCGGGCGTTGAAGCCATGTTTCTGAAGAGATTTGGCGATGACATCGACATTTTTCTTCCGGTTACAGAAGATGATGCCGTTTTTCAGCTCGTCGCCACATTCCTCGATCAATTGACGAAGTGCGGCACGCTTTGACTTTTCGTCGGAGCGCGGCACGCGAATGATCTGTTGTGTGATGGTGGTCGCTGTCGTTGCCGGTTTGGCGACTTCGACAAGCGCCGGGGCGGATAGGAACTGATCCGTCAGGCGCTGGATCTCGGGCGGCATGGTGGCCGAGAAGAAGAGGGTCTGGCGCGTGAATGGCGTGAGTTTGAAGATCCGCTCAATGTCCGGGATGAAGCCCATATCGAGCATGCGATCAGCTTCGTCGACGACCATGACCTCAAGACCTGTCAGCAGCAGTTTGCCGCGTTCATGGTGATCGAGCAGGCGGCCGGGCGTTGCGATCAGCACGTCGACACCGCGGGTCAGCTTCATGTCCTGATCGGCAAAGGAGACCCCGCCGATAAGGAGCGCCATGGAGAGCTTGTGATTCTTGCCGTATTTCTCGAACTGCTCCGCGACCTGCGCGGCGAGTTCGCGCGTCGGGGCGAGAATCAGCGAGCGCGGCATCCGGGCGCGGGCGCGGCCTTTTGACAGACGGTGGATAACCGGCAGCACGAAGGAAGCGGTCTTGCCCGTGCCAGTCTGGGCAATGCCCAACACGTCACGGCCTTTCAGCGCTTCGGGGATCGCCGCGGCCTGGATCGGCGTCGGGGAGGTATAGCCGGCATCCTTGACGGCGCTCAGCAACGACGGTTCGAGGCCGAGATCATCAAAAGTTACGGGCGTTTCGTCTTTTCCCTGGTCGGTATCCATAATGCCTTTGGGCGCTGCTTTCGTTACGGGCGGTCGGTTGCAAAAAACGGACCTCTTCTCGGCATATGAGGCAAGAATGAGGCAAAGAGCGGTGACGGTTGCCGGACAACCACGCCGGAAAACAGCGTACACTCACTTCGCGTCTAGGCAGGTGCCCTTGATCTGTAAAGGCGAGGCCCTAGTTTCACGGGGCCGCTACGGCGAAACGTTGCGAAAAGGCAACGTTATGAGTGGATATCTCCAAGGAGGCCCCCCTGACTGATTTTATTGCGCCCCGCGGCCCCGTGCCCGGAGAGGTTCCCGCGACGGATCACGCCGTGGTCCGATCCGGCCTGACACTTCGCTACCGGATCTGGGGAGACCGCCAGAAGCCGATGGTCCTGCTCCAGCACGGCGGGCGCGACCATGCGCGAAGCTGGGACTTTGTCGTAGCTGGCCTCGTCGATGACTATTGCGTCGTCACGCCGGACCTGCGCGGCCATGGCGACAGCGAGCATGTTCCGGGCGGCGGCTATGATTCGCTCGACTACATGACCGATTTTGCGGCCATTCTAGAGGATCTTGAAGGGCAAGGTATGGCGCCGCCATTCCGGATCATCGGGCATTCGCTCGGCGGGAATATTGCCAGCCATTATGCAGCGGCCTTTCCTGAACGGGTCAAGCTCTTGGTCAATATTGAAGGCGTTGGCACGCCGCCCGCACTCTATCATCAGATGACGGAGCAGCCAGCCGGTCAGCGCTGGCGCGAGGCGGCGGAAAAGCGTCTTGCCGAATCTCGTCGGGAACTGCGGATTTTCAAGACGCCTGAGCTCGCCGTGCGCCGCATGAAACAGCTTCACGCCCGCGTCCCAGAAGAGATTGTCGAGCATGTCGCGCTTCATGCCATCCGGCAGCGAGAGGGCGGCTTTTCATGGAAATATGACGGCATGCTTGGATTTTCGCGCCATCGTCCTCAGTCTCCGGAAGAATATATCGATCTATACCGCTCTGTGAGCTGTCCGGTCCTGATCCTCTATGGCACGAACAGTTTCACGACGCCGCCGGATCAGGATGGGCGTGGTCAGGTCTTCGCGCAGCAAAAACTGATTACTTATGAAGGTGCCGGTCATTGGCTCCATCATGAGCGGCTGGACGATTTCATGCGTGATATTAGAGCGTTTCTGTCGGTCTCATGACCCGGGCTTGAAAACAGCCTCCACGCTCAGCCCAAAGCTTTCCGCGATTTTGAAGGCGAGCATTAAGGAGGGGTCATGCTTACCGCGTTCAATCGCGTTGACGGCCTGGCGAGACACGCCAAGCCGTTCGCCGAATTCGGCCTGGCTCCAGCCTTTGCTGGTTCTCAGTTCTTTGACGCGGTTCTGCAAAAGACCTCAAACGTAACGTAGGCGAACGAATGGCAGGGAAATACCGGCCGTGCCAATCAGGGAAGGGAATACCCAGATCAGAGATATTTCCGGCAGGGACACGGCGCCTTCGACAAAGCCATAGGTGAAGCAGGCGAGCCCGACAATGATGAGAGAGACGAGGCATGCTTCGGTGATGATCCTTTGCTGGACCTCATCAATCCGGCGGACATACCGAATGATCACAAAGACCATAGCGATGGCAGGAAGGACCGGGATGAGGGAGAGCGCAATTCTGGCGCTCGCGCTCATATTCTCTGAGTCGATGAGATTGATGCCGACGACGCTCGCGACATAGACCACCATGACGATGGTCATGTGGAGTGTGTACTGTCTGATGGCTGTCTTCATCGTCATTCTCCCTTGTCGTTTTTGTTGAGGAATTGCTCGAGTTCTTCACGGAAGACGGCTGGCTGGTCCAGCATGATGAAATGACGCGCATTCTCAACTATGCGCAACTCGACCTGTTCGAGGAAAGTGTACTGCTCCTCATATCGCGCCAGCAGAAGATCCCGGGAAAATCCGGTCATGGGATCAAATGGAACGAGGACGGTGATGGAGGCATCGATACCGCTCAGTTGAGGTGTGTAATCTGTGCTCATCAGCTCAATGAAGGCCGCTTTGGCGGCGCTAATATCAGCACGCGTTACATCTTCCATGATGCGCGACTGATCTTCTGGTTTCATGGCCTGTCTCGGCAGGCCTTGCCGGGCGAGATCAAGATAAGACTCGTCAGAAAGGGCAGCCATTTGCGTTGTGAGGACGGCGCGACTGGCGTCAACCTGTTCAGGCGTAATCGAGGGCTGGAAGAGGCGGGGGAGGAACGGCACGGAATCAATGACCATGACAGCTGACATCCGGTCTGATTTTGCCGCAACCAGAAGCGCCGTTAGACCACCCATGGAATGGCCAACGATTGCGGCATCCGATATATCCTCATCATTCAGATAACGGACGATGTCTGCGGCAAGACTGTCAATAAAGGGTGTCAGGGGCGCAGGCGCGGGCACACCGTCAAAACCGGCTGGCGTGATCAGATGAGCCTCCACGTAGAGTTTCTCCTGTGCAGCGGCAAAAACATCAGGCGATGACGTCAGGCCCGGGATAAAGATCACGGCTCGGCCGTTACCAGTCACTTCAACGACAAAGCGGTCGCCGCCCATTTCATCAGCCGCATGGGCAAAGCTGAGCGATAACAGCGCGGCAAGCGCCAGCATGCTCTTCTTCAGTAAGGACAAGGGGTCAGAGAGTGGCCGGGACATACATACCTCCAAAGCGAGGAGTGTCAGGTAAACCTTACATGTTGACGTGTCAAGTAAACCTGACACTCGGCGTTCGCATCCCTGCGATCGCCTCCTTCTTTCCCCATTTGCAGCACGTGCCCCCCGAACTACCCGAGGAGCTTGCCCGTAAAGGGGGGAGGGGATAGGTCGGTCGGCAAAATCTAGACAGTGGAGAAGCGCCATGACCGAAACCCGCCAGATCACGCTTGAGGACTATCCCGCCGGGATGCCGGCGCCCGAGCATTTCGGTCATCGCACCGTTGATCTTCCCGATCCGCAGGATGGTGAGGTTCTCATCCGTGTACTGTGGATGTCGGTTGACCCCTATATGCGCGGCAGGATGCGGCCCAATGTGAAAAGCTATATCCCGCCCTTCCAGAAAGGCGAACCGCTAGATGGCGGGGCCGTCGGGCAGGTCATCAAATCCAAGGATCCGAAATTCGCCGAAGGCGATTTCGTCGTCGGCTTCGCGGGCGGTTGGCGGGACCATCATGTCGGTCCGGCCTCTGCCTATACCAAGGTCGATCCGAACCTTGCGCCACTGTCGGCCTATCTGGGTGTGCTCGGCATGCCGGGCCTGACCGCCTGGGTCGGGCTTTCTCAGATCATCAAACCCAAAGAGGGGGAGGTGCTCTATGTCTCCGGTGCGGCCGGGGCGGTCGGCTCGCTCGCCTGCCAGCTCGGCAAGCATTACGGCATGACGGTCATGGGCTCGGCGGGCTCGGCCGAAAAGGTTGAATGGCTGGAGAAGGAAGCCGGGGTCGACAAGGCCTTTAACTATAAAGAGCATGATGTCGTCAGCCTGACCAAGGCGATCTCGGAAATCGCGCCCAAGGGCGTCGACGGCTATTTCGAGAATGTCGGCGGCATGCAGCTCGAAGCGATTCTCAACACGGTCGCCTTTGGCGGGCGCATGGCGTTTTGCGGCATGATCTCCGGCTATAATAATGACAAGCCGGAGCCCGGCCCGAGCAATCTTATCAACATTGTCGGCCGGGGCGTGATGATTCAGGGCTTTATCGTTTCGAATTACATGAATCTGGTGCCGCAATTCGCTGCCGAAGTGGCGCCGCTGCTCGCCGCTGGGAAAGTGAAGTTCGAGGAAACCATCTATGAGGGTCTGGATAAAGCGCCGGACGCTTTCATCGGGCTCTTCCGTGGCGAGAATTTTGGCAAGGCCGTGGTTAAAATCGCAGAACCTGCTTGACGGGTCCGCGGACGATCTCTACCAACCGGGTCTCGCGCTGATTTCAGCGCGGACGCGGGTGTAGCTCAGTTGGTTAGAGTGCCGGCCTGTCACGCCGGAGGTCGCGGGTTCGAGCCCCGTCACTCGCGCCATTTCATACTATGAAATGGCGCCCGCCTTTTTCTCTCAGTCTGAATGTTCATTGTGTTGTGTCTGGCACAGCGCCGATGATGTCTCGTTTGCCGCTGCTCTGAGGCAGTGAGCGCGTGCCGATCCGCGTCAGGTCAGTGCCTTCAAACGTCAGTACAAAGAGAGAATGCTCGATTTAAACTGCTCTCCGAGCTAAATGCGAAGGGGCGCTCCCGGTATCGTCTCAGTCAGGATGATAAATCCGGCCGCACCATCTTAGAGAACTGTCTGGATCTGCTGCTTTGGCGATGCGTGGGCAGCTGAGCGCCATCGTCTGTTCATTTTCACTCGAGTGTGAAACCTGACGAAAACGATCTGGTCATAAGCAGTGATGATCGCAAAGAATCAGACGCCTTGCCGCACCTGCAAATCCGCTTGGTTCCGAGCTACTGTAGGGCCTTTCAGCCAGTAATCATAAGCGGTTTGCTGCCTAAGAGGGCTCTCTAGCGATCACCGGCCTACGGTATGTTAGCGCTATCCTTGCATTGACAAGACATGCGCCAGGGCCGATCCACCATCAGAAAATCACGATCTACGGGATGGCTCATGCTGGAACATGCTTCCGGCCACCTCCCGCCAGCCAGAAAAGGGATAATTCATGCAAATTGTCGATGTCCGCGCCCATCCGTCAAAGGACCAGCTGCCGCGTGAAGACCAGCTCGCCTGGAAAATGGCTGAAGTCGCTGCCGATTCGGTAGAGGTGGATGCCGAGACGACGGACATGATCATCAACCGGATCATCGACAATGCTTCCGTTGCCATCGCTTCCCTCAATCGCGGCCCGATCAAGACAGCGCGAGCGCAGGCGAAAGCCCATCACCGTCATGGCGGCGCAACCCTTTTCGGGATGCCGGCCGATTTCGGCGTGGCGGCCGAATGGGCCGCATGGGCGAACGGCACGGCCGTGCGCGAGCTTGATTTCCACGATACTTTTCTGGCTGCGGATTATTCCCACCCGGGCGATAACATCCCGCCCGTTCTCGCGGTCGCCCAGCAGATGGGCAAGAATGGCCGCGACGTCATTCGCGGTATCGCGACCGGTTATGAGATCCAGGTGAATCTCGTGAAAGCGATCTGCCTTCATGAGCACAAGATCGACCACATCGCCCATATCGGCCCGTCGGCGTCCGCCGCCATCGGCACGCTGCTCGGCCTCGACCGCGAAGTCATCTATCAGTCGATCCAGCAAGGCCTTCACTGCACGGTCACGACCCGTCAGTCCCGTAAAGGGGAAATCAGTACATGGAAGGCTTTTGCGCCCGCCTATGCCGGTAAGACAGCCATTGAGGCCGTTGACCGCTGCATGCGGGGCGAGGGCGCGCCGTCGCCGATTTATGAAGGCGAGGATTCAGTCCTTTCCTTTATCCTCAATGGCCGGACTGCCCGCGATCAGGGCAAGTCGCCTTATGAGCCGACCTATCACGTGCCGCTGCCCGCACCGGGTGAGGCCAAGCGTGCGATCCTTGAGACCTACACCAAAGAGCACTCCGCGGAGTATCAGTCACAGGCGCTGATCGACCTTGCCTTCCGCATGGGCCGCGACATCGAGGCCAAAGGCGGATTTGATGCGGTCAAGTCGATCGTTCTGCACACGTCTCACCATACGCATTACGTCATCGGGACGGGCGCTGGCGATCCACAGAAAATGGATCCCAAAGCCTCTCGCGAAACGCTCGATCACTCGATCATGTATATTTTCGCGGTCGCCCTGCAGGATGGCGAATGGCACCATGTCCGCTCCTATGCACCCGAGCGCGCCCAGCGTGAGGACACGGTCCGCCTGTGGCACAAAATTTCGACGACCGAAGATCCCGAATGGACGCGTCGCTATCACTCGCATGACCCGAACGAAAAAGCCTTCGGCGCACGCGTTGTTGTCACAATGGAAGACGGTACCGTCATCGAGGATGAGCTTGGTATCGCCAATGCGCACCCCTTCGGCGCGCGGCCATTTGGGCGGGACGAGTATATCGGTAAGTTCCTGACCCTGACGGACGGCATACTTGCCAAGGAGGAAAGCGATCGCTTCCTCGATCTCGTCCAGCGTCTGCCGGAGCTCGAGCATCTGGATCTTCTGACCCTCAACCCGGTCGCCCCGGACGGCTATCTCGAAGAGAACGGCCTGAAAGGGATTTTCTAAATATGGGCGTTGTCCTGATCGTCGTGGTCCTTGTTGTGGCCGCGAAGATCGGGATCGGCCTTTTCATCTATTCCCGCATGAAGGCGAAAAGAATGAAGGGCAGCACGCGCGACAAATGAACGCCGATCCGGATGCAGGTTAAAGGATAAGAAGTATGCTCTTTACAAAGAAAACTCACGCAGAAAAACGCCAGGCCTTTCGCGATCTTCTCGATGACGGCAAACTGCATCAGTTCCCCGGGGCGTTCTCGCCTTTCGTAGCGCAGATGATCGAGCGCAAGGGCTATCCCGGCGTCTATATTGGCGGCGCGATGCTGACGGCGGATCTCTGCCTGCCCGACATCGGCATTGCGACCCTGTCGGAATTTGCAGATCGCGGTGAGCAGATCGCGCGCGCAACCGACCTGCCAGCCTTTATCGATATCGATACAGGTTTCGGGGAGCCGATGAGTGCTGCCCGGGCCGTCCGTATGCTGGAGGAAAAGGGTCTGGCCGGTTGTCATATCGAAGATCAGGTCATGCCCAAGCGATGCGGGCATCTCGACGGTAAAGAAACCGTCGAAACCGAAATCATGATCCAGCGGGTGCGTGCAGCGGCCGATGCAAAGCGTGACCCGAACTTTACGGTCATTGCCCGCTCTGATGCTCGCGCTATCGAAGGGCTCGATAAGGCAATCGACCGCATGAAAGCCTATGTCGATGCAGGGGCGGACATGATCTTCCCCGAAGCGATGAAGGATGAGAAGGAATTCGAGGCGGTACGTGCTGCGCTTGACGTGCCGATCCTCGCCAATATGACCGAATTCGGTAAAAGTCGTCTACTGACGAAACAGGAACTTACCGATCTCGGCTTCAACGTCGTCATCTATCCGGTGACGACTTTCCGTCTGGCCATGGGAGAGGTCGAGCGCGGGCTCGATCATATTCTCGAGCATGGTGACCAGAATGGCATCTTGGACAAGATGCAGCACCGCAAGACGCTTTATGATTATCTGCGGTATGAAGACTATTCAAAGTTCGACCAGTCGATCTTCAATTTCGACGTGGGGGATACACCCACCAAATAAATCCAGGGCAACCCTTGAAAGGAACTGAATATGGCTGAAAAAGCTATCAAAGACGTTGTTGTCCTGAGCGCGGTTCGCACCGCTGTCGGGCGTTTCGGTGGCTCCCTGAAGGATGTGCCGCTAGAAGAGCTTGGTGGCCTCTGCGTGCGTGAGGCGATCAGCCGAGCAGGAGTGCCGGCAGAAGGCATTGAGACGGCTGTTGTCGGCAATGTCCTCCGCACACAGTCGAAAGATGCCTATATCTCTCGCATGTGTGCGATTGAAGGCGGCATGTCGCATGACTCAACCGCTGTGACAGTGAACCGACTCTGCGGTTCCGGTCTCGAAGCCATCGTGCAGGCCAGCCAGCAGATTCAGCTCGGCGATGCCGAACTTGCCGTTGCTGGCGGCGTTGAATCGATGAGCCGCACAACCTATTCCGCCGCCGCGCCGCGCTTCGGTCAGAAGATGGGCCCGGTGACGATGGAAGACGACATGTTGGCAGCGCTGCATGATCCATTCGGTGCGGGCCATATGGGTATGACGGCGGAGAATGTCGCGGAGCAGTTCTCGATCAGCCGCGAGACCCAGGACGAATTTGCCGAGGAAAGCCATCGCCGCGCGATCAATGCGATTGAGCAGGGCTATTTCAAAGAACAGATCGTTCCCGTCGAGCTGAAAAGCCGTAAGGGCACGACCCTTTTCGACACCGATGAACATCCGCGTGCGGATGTCAGCATGGAAGGCCTCTCCGGCCTGCGCCCTGCCTTCAAGAAAGATGGCGGCACGGTGACGGCGGGTAACGCATCCGGTCTCAATGACGGGGCGGCCATGCTGGTGCTCGCCTCGGCAGAGAAAGCCGAAGAGCTTGGTGTCAAACCGATGGCGCGTCTTGTCGGCTATGCGCGGGCAGGGGTTGATCCCAGCATTATGGGCACAGGGCCGATCCCGGCTGTCCGGCGTGTGCTGGAACGGACGGGGCTTTCTGTTGCGGATCTCGATGTCATCGAATCAAACGAAGCCTTTGCAGCGCAGGCTTGTGCTGTCTCGAAGGAACTTGATCTGCCAGCGGAGAAAGTGAACCCCAATGGCGGCGCGGTTGCGCTGGGCCACCCTGTCGGGGCGACCGGTGCCATCGTCACCACCAAATGCCTTTATGAGTTGAAGCGCACCGGCGGGCGTTATGGCCTCGTCACGCTCTGCATCGGTGGCGGGCAGGGTATTGCGGCCATTTTTGAAAATCTGGACGCTTGATGATGACAACAGAACACGGAGGGAAGTGATGAGCGAAGACGTCAAATATGGACTGGCCGGGGTACTGGCGGATGATACCGCCGTCTCCAAGGTGATGCCCGAGACGAACTCCCTGACCTATCGCGGCTATGCGGTGCAGGATCTGGCAAAACATTGCCGGTTCGAGGAAGTCGCCTATCTCATCTGGAATGGGGAGCTTCCCAAAGCGGATGAGCTGGCGGCACTGAATGCCCGGGAAAAGTCCGAGCGTGGTCTTTCGGATGATGCGCTGGCGGTCATGCGGCTTCTCAATACCGAAGCGCATCCCATGGATACGCTCCGCACGGTGGTCAGCTTCCTTGGTCAGGAAGATATGTCGACGGCAGATTCTTCGCCTGAAGGGCTGATGGAAAAGGCCATCCGCCTTTACGCCCAGATCCCGCAGATCGTTGCGACCGACTATCGCCTGCGGAATGGCAAGGAGCCGATTGCGCCGACGGATGATCTCGGTTTCACCGAGAACTTCTTCCATATGTGCTTTGGTGAAGTGCCCGCACCGGAAGTCATCAAATGTTTCGACATCTCGATGACGCTTTATGCGGAGCATTCCTTTAATGCCTCGACCTTCACGGCTCGGACGATTGCATCGTCGCTGTCCGATATCTACTCGGCGGTGACCGGCGCCATCGGCTCTCTCAAGGGACCGCTGCATGGCGGGGCCAATGAGGCGGTCATGCATATGCTGAAGGAAGTCGGCTCGGCGGATGCTGCGCGCGACTGGATGCTGGATGCGCTGGCGACCAAGAAAAAAATCATGGGCTTTGGCCATCGCGTCTATCGCTCCGGTGACAGCCGCGTGCCGACCATGACCGATGCCTATGAGAAAATGGTCGATGTCATCGACACGCCCGAGGCGCGGGAATACTGGAAGATGTCGAGCATTCTCGATGAGACCATGGTGTCTGAGAAAGGGATCTATCCTAATCTCGATTTCCCGGCTGGCCCTGCCTATTACCTGATGGGCTTTGACATTCCGATGTTCACGCCGATTTTCGTCATGTCACGGATTACCGGCTGGACGGCGCATGTCATGGAACAGCTTGCTAATAACAAGCTGATCCGTCCGTTGTCGCATTATAATGGTGTGCCGCAGCGAGACGTCACACCGCTTGAGGATCGCTGATCTGGAATGGCCGGTTTATCCGGCCATTTCTTTTAGCTCGACATTTATATTGCGGAGCTGATCATGTGCCGGGCTTGCCCCTTGCATGATCAGCAGACGTCCTTGCGCATAATCCGCTGGACGGTTGACGCAATCAAGAGCAATGACCCGGCCTTTCTTCAGATAGACAACGGAGAAACTGCGGTCTTTGGGGTGGCCCCGGACGACCATATCGTCATGCCCGAGTGACAGGCCGATAGTCTGAAGATGCAGGTCATACTGGTCGGACCAGAACCAGGGGATCGCTTCATAGCTGGCGGGTTTGCCAAGGATTGTCTTGGCAACGACCCGGGCTTGATCATTCGCGTTCTGAACGGATTCAAGCCGAACCCATGCGCCATCCGCGAATTTGTTCTGATGCAGGGCGCAATCCCCGATCGCGAAAACATCCGGCAGGGAAGTGCGGCAATGCGCATCGACGCGGACACCATTGCCGCCCGTGGCGCCAACTTCCAAGAGGGGCGCAACCACCGGATCAATCCCGATACCGACGATCACCATGTCGCAAGGCAGGGTCTCGCCGCTCTCCAACGTCACGCCCGTGACCTTCTGGCCGGTGATCTTAAATGAGCTGAGCTTCGCATTGAGACGCATATCAACGCCCTGAGCTGTGTGCTCTGCCTCATAGTAACGCGAGAGCGGTTCACCAGCGACGCGGGCCATGACCCGCTCCATCGCCTCGATGACGGCCACTTCCTTGCCGAATTTCCGCATCACGGCGGCCGCCTCAAGACCGATATAGCCGCCGCCGATGACCGCGACGCGGTTGGTCTGGGGCAGGCTGGCCATCAGCGGATCAACGTCCGACCGGTACCTGATGACATGCATGTTTTGCGGATCATGACCGGGGACTTCGAGACGTCTCGGCGTGCCGCCCGTGGCCCAGATAAGCTGTCCGTAGCCATATGACTTGCCATCTGCGGTCGTCACGCGATGCGCGCCGGGATCAACCGCCGTGACCTCGTGATCGAGAAGAAGCGTGATGTCCTGCTCTGCCCAGAAGCTTTCGGGCCGGATCAAGATGCGGTCGAAATCCTTCTCTCCCGCAAGGTAGTCCTTGGACAGCGGAGGGCGCTCATAGGGTGCGAACGATTCCGCGCTGATAAGGCCGATGCTGCCCGTAAACTTGCCCTGGCGGAGGGTGATGGCGGCTTGCGCGCCGGCATGACCGCCGCCGACGATCAGGATGTCAAAGTCACTCATGCCGCTTAATCACATGCCTGTGCCGCGATTTCCAGCCCTCGGGCGCCTGTCAGAAGACGAGCGAGAGAAGGCACGCCATGCCGAAGCCGACCAGCCCGATGATCGTCGTCATCACCGTCCAGCTTTTGAGTGTCTGCGCCTCGCTCAGCCCCAGATAACGGCTGACCAGCCAGAAGCCTGAATCATTGACATGCGAGGTCATGCTGGCGCCCGAGGCGATCGCGATGACGAGGAGGCCGAGCGTGGGGCCTGTCACGCCTGCCAGCTCTGCAACCGGCGCGCAGAGGCCAGCGCCGGTGATCATCGCGACAGTGGCGGAGCCTTGCGAGACACGGACGATAAAGGCGGCAAGGAAACCGAAGAGCAGAAGCGGCATGTCATTGGCGAGCAATGTCTCGGCGAGGAGGGTACCGGTGCCGGAATCGACAAGGATCTGTTTGAAGGCGCCGCCAGCCCCGGTGACGAGAACGACGAGCCCTGCAGGCTCCAGCGCGCGGGCGCAGGCTTCGCGCAAATTCTCTGCGGGTAGGCCATGGCGCAAGCCGAGCAGCCACCAGGCAAGAAGGCACGCAATCAGAAGCGCCGTGAACGGATGGCCGACAAATCCGATAGTGCTCATGGCTTGTGGCGGGATCCAGTCAGGGGAGACAGCTTTCGTGACGGTCGCGATCAGGATGAGGGTGACCGGCGCAATGATGATGAACATCGCCTCGCTGAACCCGGCCGGATTCGACGGGCGGGCAATCTCATCGGCGGGGGTTAGGTCGGGTGGGGTAATATTCTGTAGGCTGCGCAGTTTTACGAGCTGGCTTGCCAGCATGGGGCCTGCGATGAAAGCGGCGGGGAGCCCGGTGATGATCCCGAACAGGATGATCCAGCCAAGATCGGCGGAGAGGATTTCCGCAACCGCAATGGGGCCGGGCGTGGGCGGCACAAAGGAATGGGTGACGACCATCCCGGCGGTGAGCGGAATGGCAAAGGCAATGATCGACTTTCCAGTGCGCTCGCTGAGACCCAGTAAAAGCGGCAGGAGAATGATCAGCGCGACATCGAAAAAGACAGGGATGGAGACGAGAAAACCGATCAGGGTAAGGGCCGTGGGCGCGCGGTCCGGCCCGAACTTTTTCAGCAGCGAGTTAGAGATGGCTTCGACGCCGCCTGAGGCTTCGAGGAGGGCGCCCATCATCGCGCCAAGGCCTACGACGACGGCGACAAAGCCGAGCGTGCCGCCCATCCCGTTGCGGACGGCTTCGATGACAGCGGACGGATCCATGCCAACCGTCAGGCCAAAGACGATACTGATCAGGATCAGCGACAGGAAAGCCGGCAGCCGGACTTTCAGGACCAGAAAGAGTAGCGCGAGGATGGCCCCCGCCGTCGCAAATAGCGGAAGGAGGGGCATGTCGCTCACTCCTTCCCGTCGAGATGAACGCGGGCGAGGAAGGCGCCTGAGGTGATGAAGAGAGTGCGGCCCCCTTCGGCGAGCGTCACATTCGCGGCCAGCGTGCCGGTGCGGATGAGGGCCAGAAGATCACCTTCAGGACTGAGGAGATGGATGCCGCCGGGCCCGGCAAGATAGACATTGCCGACCGCATCAATCGCCATCCCGTCCGGCAATCCCTGCTCGCCGCGTTCGATGAAGGGCATGGCATCATGGAAGACACGGCGGTTCGTCGCCGACCCATCACCCTGGACGTCATAAGCATAAAGCTTGGCGGCGTCCGGGTCGGAGACAGCGACGTAAAGCGTCTTGCCGTCCGGGGAGAGGCCGACCCCGTTCGGCTTGGTCAGCTCATCATCGATAAGAGTGACGCTACCATCCGGGGCCAGACGATAGACACCGTTCCACGGCATTTCCTTGGCGGGGGAGTCCTCGATCCCGGCCAGCCCATAAGGCGGGTCGGTGAAATAAAGCGCCCCGTCGCTCGCGCGGACGAGGTCATTGGGGCTGGAGAATTTCTTGCCGTCATATTCGGTGGCAAGGAATGTCTTCTCCATCGTGTTGAGGTCGAGCCGGGCCACCGCGCGGTTGCCGTGATCGCCCATCAGAATGGCATCGGGGCCGTCAGCGATCAGGCCATTGGCGCCGGGTTCACGGAAGATGTCTGTCGGCGGCCCCGCATAGCCGGAGGGTTCGAGAGCAGTGCGGAGACCACCTTCTTCGCTCCAGCCATACATCGTGTTACCCGGAACGTCCGTGAAGAGAACTTCCCGGCGCTCCTCCATCCAGACCGGACCCTCTGACCAGCCGAAAAGGTCCGGGGTCAGGCGTTCGATGGTGGCATTGGGGGCGATCAGGGCATCCGCCCGGCGGCTGAACCGTTCAATCCGTCCGATGGATCGTGGCAGCGTTTCCTCTGACGCACCTTCAACACTGACCTTGGTTTCGATGGCGGCGGCAGGGCCATCAGCACTAACGCCTTCCTCGATCATGAAGCTGCCGCTGGTCCTGATATCGGCGGAAGAACTGCCGATCATGTAATTGATCGCACCCGCATCGACCTGCCATTCGCCGTCCGGTCCCCAATAGGCAAACTGCTCCGGGGTCAGCGTGAAGCTGACAGATTTTGTCTCTCCCGGCGCGAGGGTCACCCGCACAAACCCGCGCAGCTCTGCCTGTGGCCGAGCGACGTCAGCGAGCGGGTCGCGGGTATAGAGCTGGACGACTTCGTCGGCGGCCATGGTGCCGTCATTGGTGACATCGACAGAAAGGGTGAGTGTTTCACCTTCGCCCATGCTGTCCCGATCCATTGCCGCATCGCCATAAGAGAAAACGACATAGGAAAGACCGTGTCCGAACGGATAAAGCGGCGTGATGTCGATATCCATGTAACGGGCGGTGTCTTTGGTGACATCCGGGTCAGCGGGACGGCCTGTCGGATGGTGGCCCATATAATAAGGGGACTGACCGGTCCGGCGCGGGAAGGAGGCGGGCAGTTTGCCACCGGGTGAGGCCTTGCCGAAAACGATATCCGCAACGGCGGGGCCGGTCTCGACGCCCAGCATCCATGTTTCAAGGATGGCGTCTGCTTCTTCGCTCAGCATGCTGATGTCGAGCGGACGGCCATTCATCAAGAGCACCGCGACCGGCGTATCCGTTTCCAGAACGACTTCGGCGAGCGCGGCTTGAGGGGCGGGGAGGCCGATATCCGAACGGGAGCGGGCTTCGCCGGAGAGGTCGTAATCTTCGCCGATGACAAGCAGGACGAGGTCGGCCTTTTTCGCGGCATTCACTGCCCGGCGCAGCTCGGAACGGGCTGGCATGTCCTTGGTGTCCGCGCCTGCGACATAATCGAGGCGCGCACCTTCGGGGAGCGCTGCCTCAAGACCTTCGAGAATGGTGCTGACATTTTCAGCCTGCCCCTGCGCCCGCCAGGAGCCGAGCGGGGAGGAGGCGTCATCTGCCAGAGCACCGATGACGGCGATGCGTTTTACGTCCTCTGTGACCGGCAGGGCGCCGTCATTTTTCAGGAGCACCATGGATTTGCGGGCTGCTTCGCGGGCCAGCACGCGGTGGGCTTCTGAGAGGATGACTTCGGCTTCCCGTTCCGTATCGTGATAGGCATACGGATCATCGAAGAGCCCCAGCCGGTCCTTGGTGAGCAGGATGCGCGTGACCGACAGGTCTAGCGCCTTCATCAGCTCGGGGTCCGATTTCACCCTGTCCACCATCTCGCCGACATAGATGCCGCTGGTCATTTCCATATCGACCCCGGCGGCAAGGGCGAGAGCGCCAGCATCAGCCGGTGTTCCCGCGACACCGTGGTTCATCAGCTCCATGACGGAATTCCAGTCACTGACCACCATGCCGTCAAAACCCCAGAGGTCGCGGAGGATACCGGTGAGGAGGCGTTTGTTCGCTGTGGTCGGCACGCCCGCAATATCGTTGAAGGCGACCATATAGGTCGCGGTACCTGCATCGGCGGCGGCCTTGAAGGGCGGCAGGTAGATCTCGCGAAGCGCGCGCTCGGAGATCTCGGCGGTGTCATAGTCGCGGCCGCCCTGGCCTGCGCCATAGGCACCGAGATGTTTGGCGGTGGCGAGAATTGTGTCGCCTGCGGAGAGATCATCGCCCTGATAGCCGCGCACCTGTGCGGCGGCCATCACCGCACCGAGATAGGGTTCTTCACCGGCGCCTTCGACGATCCGTCCCCAACGCGCATCGCGGGCGATGTCGACCATGGGCGCGAAGGTCCAGTGAAGACCAGCGGCGGAAGCTTCGCTGCCCGCGGCGCGGGCGGTCGCCTCGACAAGCGCAGGATCAAAGCTGGAGGCAAGGGCCAGCGGTACGGGGAAGATGGTCTTGTAGCCATGCACCACATCCATCGCGAAGAGGAGGGGGATGCCGGTCCGGCTTTCCTCGACCGCGACACGCTGGAGATTTTCGAGCGGCTCTGCGCCCGCGACATGGAGGTATGAGCCGACAAGGCCGGACCGTACCCGGTCGAGTTCGGCATCATTGAGGCGTGAGTTGAGGTTCTTCGACCGCCCACCCGGCATCTGGTGGAGCTGGCCCAGCTTTTCCTCAACGGTCAGGCGCTCAAGGATATAGGCCCGCCGTTCGGCACCGGTGAGGCCAGCCTCGGTCGCTTCGCCCGCAAGCGTCTGCGGCGCATCCTGCGCAATTGCGCTGCCGCCCATGGCTGAAATCGCAAGAAGGGCTGCCCCCCAAATGGCTTTGGTGACCATCATCTACTCTCCCTATGTGCCGCCCGAATCTGTCGTCCGGCTGGTCATTTAGCTGTTAGCGCTATCACGGTCTGCCGAGGTCGGCAAATCTTCGTGAGGTCAGGGCATGGGCCCGCCGCGATAGGCCTCGACGATGTCATACCATTCCCGCCGTGTGAGAGTCGGGAGGGGCTCCCGGCCCAGCGCGGCGATGCGTTCCGCATTCTGTGTACCGATGATCGGGATGACGGGCCCTGGGCACATGCTGAGGAAGGAGAGGGCGATCGACGCCTCATCTGTCACTTTCTCCTTGGCAAGGCGCGCAACGGTTTCGCGGACACTCGCATCCGTCGCGGTCCCGTCATGGGAGAAGAGCCGACCGCCGCCGAGCGGTGACCATGCCATGAAAAGCGCGCCATTCTCTTCGCACCATGAGAGGACACCGTCCTCGATGGGATCCTGACAGAGAACCGAGAATTCATTCTGGACGGAGATGATCGGGGCTTTCATGTGGGCGGCCAGAGCCCGAATCTGGTCGGCCCTGAAATTCGAGACACCGATATAGCGGGTCTTGCCCGAGGCAACGAAGCTATCAAGCGTTTCGGCAAGCTCCGCCATGGGGGTCAGGAGATCCGGCCGGTGGAGCTGATAAAGGTCCACCTGATCAACTTTCAGCCGCTCTAGTGATCTGTCGAAGGCAGCCGTCAGATAGTCCCGGCTCGAATCATAGGGCGCGCCGAGCCAGATGCCGCCCTTGGTCGCGAGGACCATGCGCCCGCGCAGACCGCTATCCGCCTCCAGCACTTCGCCAAGAAGAGCTTCGGCGGAACCGAATCCTTCATCCGTGTCCGCCCCATAAATATCGGCGGTGTCGATCAACGTCATGCCGGCATCAAGCGCGGTCACGATCTTCTCGTGCGCCGTATCGACATCGGTTGCGGCAAACCGCCAGCAGCCATAGGCGAGCCGGCCAATATCGGGACCATTCGGGGTAAGGGGCAGCGTATCCATGGCGTGCCTTGTGGCAGATGCCGCGAGACCTGAACAAGCAGTTCGGCACATTGCCCTCATGGTCAGAGCAGCCTAGACAGTGGAGAGATTGATAAGGGCTCCGCCAAGAGCCCGCCACGCGGGAGGATGACTGCCATGGAATTCGCGCTTTCAGACAAGGCTCAGGATTATTACGACCGGATGACGGCCTTCCTCGAAGAGGAAATCCTGCCCGCCGAGGCGGCCTATCACGCGGAGCTGACCGGGGGCGGGGACTGGACCAAATGGCGCCAGCCTGAGACCATAGAGCGGCTGAAAGTCGAGGCCCGCAAGCGCGGCCTGTGGAACATGTTCCTTCCCGACCCTGAGCATGGGGCCGGTCTCTCCGTCACCGAATATGCCTCGATTGCCGAGGTGACCGGGCGGTCCTTCATCGCGCCAGAGGCAGTCAATTGTAACGCGCCGGACACCGGCAATATGGAAGTCCTCCATATGTTCGGGTCCGAAGAGCAGAAGGCTGAATGGATGCTGCCGCTGCTCGAGGGGAAAATCCGCTCGGGCTTCTGCATGACCGAGCCGGGGGTAGCCTCATCCGATGCGACCAATATGGCGGCGACCGCGCGCATCGAGGGCAATGAGGTTGTCCTTAATGGCCGCAAATGGTGGACGACGGGGCTCGGCCATCCGAATTGCCGTATCCTGATCTTCATGGCGGTCACGAACCCAGAGGCTGACTCGCATGGCCGTCACTCCATGGTGCTTTGCCCGATTGATGCGCCGGGCGTACAGATCGAGCGCATGCTGACGGTCTTTAATGACTATGACGAGCCCTTCGGTCATGGCGAAGTTTCTTTCAACGATGTGCGTCTGCCCGCCAGCAATGTGATTGCCGGGCCGGGGCGGGGATTTGAAATCGCGCAAGGCCGGCTTGGGCCGGGCCGCATCCATCACTGCATGCGGTCCATCGGGGCGGCGGAACGCGCGCTGCAGCTTCTCTGCAAACGGGCGCTGGAACGCGAAGCCTTTGGCAAGCCGCTGGCGAAACTCGGCGGCAATGCGGAGAAAATCGCGGAAGTCCGTATGGCGATCGAACAGGCGCGGCTCCTCACCATGAAGGCGGCATGGCTGATTGATACCCATGGGGTGCGCGGCGCGCTGAGTGAGATTTCCCAGATCAAAGTGATCGCGCCGCGGGTCATGGAAATGGCCGCCGACCTTGCCATTCAGGTGCATGGCGGTGCCGGGGTGAGCGCGGATTTCCCGCTGACCCAGATCTATGCCGGGGCCCGCTGCCTGCGCATTGCGGATGGGCCGGATGAGGTGCACCGCATGGTCGTGGCCAAGCATGAAATCAAACGCCAGCTTCAGGGCTGAAGGGGGCTGTCATGGTGCTGACCGACCAGCCAGGCGACGTCCGGGAGGATGACCGTCTCGACCTTGATGCGTTAAAAGCTTTCCTGCAGCAGAATGATCTGGCGGGCGCTGACGATCTTCTGACCATCAAGCAGTATCCGGGCGGGGCCTCGAACCTCACCTATCTCCTGGTGACGCCCGATAGGGACATGGTGGTTCGCTGTCCACCCAAAGGGCGCAAGGCAAAATCCGCGCACGACATGGTCCGCGAGGCAAAGATCATGCGCGGACTCAAACCGCATTTTGAGACCGTGCCTGAGATCTACGCGATCTGTGAGGCCGACAATGTTCTTGGGCATCCCTTTTATGTGATGGAGCATCTCGAAGGTATTATTCTGCGTCAGGATATTCCCGAGGAACTGTCTTTGAATGAAGGAGATGTCGCGCAGCTCTGCGGAAATGTCCTTGACCGGTTTGTCGATTTGCACGGTGTCGATGTCGAGGCGGCTGGTCTTGACTGGATGGGGAAGGGCGAGGGCTACACCGCCCGGCAGATTTCCGGCTGGACCAAACGCTGGCGCGATGCCCTGACCGATGATGTCGATCCGGGCGAAGATGTCATTGCCTGGCTGGAGGCGAATACACCTGAAGGCGATACTGGCATCTGCGTCATTCACAATGACTATCGGTTCGACAATGTCGTTCTTGATAAGGACGATCCGATGAAAGTCATCGGCGTTCTCGACTGGGAAATGGCAACGCTGGGCGATCCGCTGATGGATCTGGGTGCGACGCTCGCTTATTGGGTCGAGGCCGGAGACGATCAGGTTTACCAGATGATGCGGCGCCAGCCGACCCATGTGCCAGGCATGCTAACCCGCGATGAGCTTGTCGCGCGTTATGCGGAGAAAAGCGGTCGCACCATCCCCGATTTCACTTTTTACGAGGTCTACGGCCTGTTCCGACTTGCCGGGATCATCCAGCAGATCTGGTGGCGCTACCGGGCCGGGCAGACAACCAATCCGGCATTCAAGACATTCGGGACGGCGGCGAATTACCTGATCTCACGCAGTCGGCGCATTCTGGAAGCAAAGGGCTAGACATGGAAATCTTACACACACCGGACGAGCGGTTCGAAAACCTGCCGGATTATCCGTTTGCCCCTCATTATGCTGAGATCAGTGACGGCTTGCGGGTTCATTATGTCGATGAAGGGCCAAAGGATGGGCCGGTCGTCCTCCTGATGCATGGCCAGCCATCATGGTCCTATCTCTACCGATTCATGATCCCGCTGCTCGTCGAAAAGGGCGCGCGGGTGCTGGCTCCTGATCTTATCGGGTTCGGGAAATCCGATAAGCCGGGGGACCGGAACGACTATACGTATGAGCGGCATATCGGCTGGATGACCGAATGGCTCCATGCTCTCGATCTCAAGGAAATCTCCCTTTTCTGTCAGGACTGGGGTGGACTGATCGGCTTGCGGATGGTCGCTGCCGAGCCGGATCGCTTCGCCAGTGTCACAGCGTCGAATACCGGCTTGCCGATCGGGCAGGGGCAGGCATCAGAGGCGTTCTTGAATTGGCTGGAATACAGCCAGACCGTGCCGGTCCTGCCGATTGGCGGCATTCTGCAGCAGGCGACCGTCCGGGAGCTGACGGACGCGGAAGTGGCCGCCTATGACGCACCGTTCCCGGATGAAAGCTACAAGGCCGGCGCACGCGCCTTCCCGGCGCTGGTGCCGATCACCGAAAGCCATGCCTCTGCAGCTGAGAACAGGGAAGCATGGGGCCGCCTCATGGCGTTCGAGAAGCCCTTCATCACGGCCTTCAGTGACAAGGATCCGATCACCAAGGGCGGGGAGAAGCCCTTCCGGGAGCGGGTGCCGGGGGCGAAGGGCCAGACCCATCATGACGTCACGGACGGCGCCCATTTCGTACAGGAAGACCGGCCAGCAGCGCTGGTCGAGGCGATACTGGATGCGATGAAAGCCGCAGGAAAGCTGGGCTGAGGCAGGTCGGCTGATCTGAAAAACCTTGACATGCTTCTATATTTCCATAAATGGGGAAATATAGAAGCATGAAGCCTTCAGATGCCCGACATGACCTCAAACACGACTGACGATTTTGATGCGACGGCGCCTGTTTCGCCCGAGCAATTCGATCTTGCCCGCAAGGCCGTTGCCGAGTTTCTCGGGACAGCGCTGCTCCTCGCTATCGTCGTCGGCTCCGGGATCATGGGCGATGTCATGGCGGGCGGTGCAGATGGACTGGCGCTGCTTGCTAATACGCTGGCGACGGGTGCGGGGCTCATGGTCCTGATCCTGATTTTCGGGCCAATATCCGGCGCGCATTTCAACCCGGCGGTCACGCTTGTCTTCGCGGTCAGGGGCGACCTTCCGTGGAAATCGGCGGGCGTGTTCCTGCTGGCACAGCTCGCAGGTGGCATGGCTGGTGTCTGGGCCGCGCATCTGATGTTCGACATGCCGGTGCTGCAGGTCTCGCTGACCGACCGGACAGGCCCCAGCCTCATCTTCTCAGAAGGCATTGCGACCTTTGGGTTGATCGCAACCATTCTTGGCTGTGTCCGTTTCCGGCCCGATGCGACGCCTTTTGCGGTCGGGCTCTATATCACGGCGGCGTACTGGTTCACCGCATCGACATCCTTTGCTAATCCGGCGGTCACCCTGGCGCGGGCTTTCTCCGATACATTTGCGGGGATCGCACCGGCGGCTGTGCCGGGCTTCGTCCTTGCCCAGATTTTCGGGGCACTTCTCGCGGTGACATTGTTCGACTGGCTGCTGCGGGTGAAAAATCCTTGCTGCGCGTCTCTCTATACGCGCCGTCAGACACGCGAGCTGCATCCCGCCGAATAGGCGCGACTGCCGATTGACTCGGCGCGGCTGGCGCCGCACATCTTCGATCAGATGGTTCTTCCCTAACAGGAAGCGAAGAGGGAACCCGGTGTAATTCCGGGGCTGTACCCGCAACTGTGAACCGGGAGCCAACGGCCAATCATGCCACTGCGCGACAGCGCGGGAAGGCGGCCCGAGGCGTTTGATCGGTGAAGTCAGGAGACCTGCCATCGCGTCGTTCGCCCGGGGAGCGGGATCACTCCGGCAGGGCAGGAACGTTTGTTTCCTCCGTAACGGCATCATTTGCCCATCGTCGTGTCGGCTCAAACCGGCGGGGCTGATATGTCGTTTTGGCCTTTCCCGTTCGGCGGCGGTAAGGGGTTAAGAGGAAGTCCTCGTGAAAAACCTGTTATCAACCAGTGTCGTTCTGGCCCTTCTCTGGACAAGCGTCTCTGCAGAAGAGGCGGATACGGATGTTATTACTGTCTCCGGTCTTCGGGCCCAATCGCCAGCCGATGTGACGGCAAGCATCAGCGTGCTCGATGAAGAGCAGTTGCGCCTGCGCGATGCGCCGTTCCTGGCCGATAGCCTGCGGGCCGTGCCGGGGCTTGGCGTGTCCCGTTCCGGTGCGGCGGGGGGGCTCACCCAGATCCGCCTGCGCGGGGCGGAAGCAAACCACACGCTCGTGCTCCTCGATGGGATCGAAATTTCCGACCCCGTCACGGGCGAGACCGATTTCGGTCTGTGGTCGGGGCTCGATCTTTCGCGGATTGAAATCGCCCGCGGGGAGCAATCCGCCCTCTATGGGTCGGATTCGATCGGCGGCGTGATCGCACTGTTCTCGGGCAGCGAAGACGGCCTTAGGGCCGCCGTTGAAGCCGGCTCCCGCCAGACGGCGCGCGGCATGATCTCGGCGAGCCACAACGCAGGGCGAGGCTATGTCGGGGCCAGCCTGACAGGCTTCACAACAGAAGGCGTTGATACATCCGGCTCGACCGGCGAGGAGGATGGCAGTGACAGCTTTGCCGGCCTCATCCGTGCCGGGATCGAATTCGGTGAGGGATGGTCCGGCAATCTGCTCCTGCGCGCCGCCAGCTCGACTGTCGAAAATGACAGCGATACGGATTTCGATGGTCTCCTTGAAGACACGCTTGATGAAACGGAAACCGACCAATTGACATTTGGCGGCCGTGTCGGCGGTGATCTCATCGGCCTCAATCACCAGTTCCGCGTGGGATATACGGAAATCGTCCGCGAGAACACGGATAATGGTGTCTATACAGATGAGACGACAGGCGAGCGGACCAAACTCTCTTATTCACCGTCAAAAGAATGGCGGTCAGGAGATGTGACGCACCGCCTCACCGGTCTCATCGATCATGAGGCTGAGGATTACGAACGCAAGGATACCGATATCGCCTTTGGCGATCCCAATCAGCGTCAGGAGTTCACAAGCCTCGGCGTGGCGGGCGAGTATCTGCTGACCGCCGGGCGGCTGACGCTTAATGCGTCGGCACGTCATGACGATAATGATGGCCAGTTTGAAGACGCGACGACGTGGCGGCTCGGCGCGGCATGGCGAACGGATCGTCTGGGGCGCTTCCGGGTCAGTGCTGGTGAGGGCATCAAAAACCCAACCTTCACGGAGCTTTTCGGTTTTTATCCCGGCAGCTTTGTTGGCAATCCGGATCTGAAACCAGAGCAATCCTTCAGCTATGAGCTTGGCTGGGACCAGGACTTTGCGAGGGGCTCGATGTCAGCAGTCTATTTTGCTGCTGAGCTCGAGGATGAGATCTATACGGCCTTTAATCCTGATTTCACCTCAACGGCTATCAACCGTGTAGGGAAGAGTGAGAGAAGCGGGATTGAACTGTCCGGCCAATACGCCGTGAGCGATGCGGTTGCGATCTATCTCTCCGGCACGACAACGCAGTCGGAAAGCGATGACGGCGAGGATGAAATCAGGGTGCCTAACTGGACGGCCAGCTTTGGCGCGTCATGGGAAAGCCCATCAAAGCCGGGCTTTGTCGTGACGGGCGCGCTTGATGCGGTCGGAGAGCAGGATGATTTCGATTTCGGTAGCTTCCCCTCCCGCCGCGTGACGCTTGATTCTTACGTGCTGGCATCCGCGACCTTACGCTATCCGTTGACGGATCATCTGTCCTTCACCTTGCGTGGAGACAATCTCTTTGATGAAGAGGTGACGGATGTCTTCGGTTATCGAGGGCCCGGTGCCGGGCTTTACGCCGGCTTCCGCATCGACTGACGGGCGCGGGTCTGAATCCGTTCCCTGATCGAATCGATCGGGGATGCTTTGACGGGAGGGATGTCCGTCATGTGCCGGACCGAATGGGCCAGCACGAGAAGGATGAGATATCCCTCCCACATTTCCAGCGACACACTCGCGCCGCCAATGCCGAAGATAATCAGCGACATGGTGGCATAACGGCTGAATTCCCGCCGCCAGGGTTCGGCCTTCCGATCAAGTGATGTTCGGAAGGCGGCAAAGAACCCGGTGACCCAGATCCCCAGATAGATGATGAGCCCGGCAAAGCCGGTCCCGCCCAGCACCTCGAAATAGATCGAGTGCGCAGCTCGCGGCTGGCGGTCCGAGACTGTGGCGGCGACGTTTGCGTCATAAGGCGCCCGGAGGCCGGCGCCGGTCAGCGGGTTCTCAGTTGCGAGCTCCCAGTTGATCACCCACGCATCGATCCGGCCCTGAAAGCTCTGATCCTCCGCAGCCTCACTGATACTTACCATGCGGTCGATCCAGTCACCCGGTGCGGAGAGGAAGATGCCGAGCGCCATGATGACGCCTGCGGCACCAATCAGGAATTTGTGCCGCGACTGCCACCAGTAGAGTGCGCCGAAGACGACGAGACAGATGAAGGCGCCGCGCGAATAGGTGCCGATGATGGCGACGATGGTCAGGGCAAAGACGGCCCAACTTCCCATCCTGACGAGGCGATGCGTCGCCTGATTGGCGACATAGAGCAGCATCGGCAGGAAGGTCGCCATGGCGATGCCGATATGGTTGTTGTCGTAGAGGACCGTGCGCTCGAGCCCGAAATAGAGGTTCTGCCCAGCCGTCAGCAGGGTGAAGACCCCGCCTTTGACGCCATAGAACCCCATGATCAGGACGACGACCCAGAGCAGGGCAGTAAACCGTAGGCGGTCGGTGACCGCGACCGAACAGATCACAACGAACAGCATCACCTTCCAGAACCGGTCAAAGGCGACGGCGGAGGCGGCGGGCGACAGGCTCATCCATTGCGACAGGAATATCCAGAAGAGGAAGAGCAACAGAAAACTGAGGAGCCAGCTCATCCTCAGGCGGAAAAGCTCGCCATGCAGCAGGAGCGACAGGATCGCGATCGCGGTGATCGGCGGTTGCAGCGACAGGGTACTGGCTGTCCACGCGGCATTCTGCGGGGAGGCAATAGTAAACCATGCCCAGAGCAGGACACCTGCAAAGGGGTAACGGAACACGGCGAGAAGCGTGATCCCCAGGAATACCAGGAGGAGGATGTCCCTCATGCGCAGGCGCTCGCAAAACTCATGCCCTCATTTAGCATGAAGCATGCAAACACGGCATTACCGCGGCGGAAGTTCAGGACTTTTCTGCGACGTGAACCGGCATCCAGCCTTCAAGCGTGCTGATCTGAACTCGTTCGAGAACGCCGACGCGGACCCCATCAAAGACATATTGAACGGCAAGGGCCATCAGCAGCATGCCGAGCAGGCGAGAAATCGTGTTCATGCCGGTCCGACCAAGCGCGCTCGCGATCCGCGATGAGAAGATCATGATGATGATGCCGATACACAGGCAGAGCAGCATGGAGAGGATAACCGCGGTCCGGGTCAGCATCAGATCTGCAGCTGCAACCCCTTGCGGGTTCATCAGAAGCATGATGGTCGCGATCGCGCCCGGGCCTGCCAGCATCGGCATGGCGAGCGGGAAGAAGGCGACGTTATCTCGTGAGGAAGCCTTCGGGCCGGGGCGTTTGGCTTCCATCTCGCCATCGGGATCAAAGAACATCCGAAAGCCGATCAGGAACAGGAGCATGCCGCCCGCTGCCCGGAACGCGGCGATGTCGATGCCCAGATGCTCCAGCATGAAGCTACCGAAAAAGCCGAAGACGAACAGGATGCCAGCTGCGATCAGCGCGGCCTGAATCGCCGTCAACCGCTGGGAAGCGGAAGTCTCACTATGCGTCAGTGCCGCAAAAAGCGGGGCCACCATGATCGGGTCGATCACGATGAACAGAGTGACGAAAGAAGCAAAGAAGACCGAGACGAAACCGGCGTCCATTTGAATAGATCCTGATTGTTGGGAGCGGGCGCCCTCTGCGCCCGGTTACAGCCGGGGTCAAGTGGGCGTCGGCAGTGAATCGCGATTATTGTCATCGCGCCGTATCGAGATAGGTAGGGAACGATGAGTGAAAAGGGGCAGCGGGATGACTGGCGAAAATGAGACGACTGAAGAGGGCGCGGTAAAAACGTCTGAGGCGACGCGCGAAGACATCAAGAATCTCAATAAGGTCGACAGGATCTTCATCCGGCTGAATGTCCTCAACACCATCCTTGCTGTCGCGGGCGTATTCACCGGCGCCGTTGCTCTTTATGCGGCAATGGTCGAATCCGATGCGGTCAAGAAACAGTCCGCCGCCGCCGTCTGGCCCTTTGTCCAGTTCTCGACATCCGACTACACGAATGAGGAAGGCGTCTATTTCGCCATGCACCTGACCAATGTCGGGGCGGGCCCTGCACAAATCAAAAGCGTGCGGATCAAACTGGCCGGGGAGTATCGTGAAGACTGGCGCGATGCGGTCAGCGGCATGCTGCCCGATCAGAAAGTGTCCTTCGGTACGAGTTTCGCGACCAATCGGGTGATGCGCCCAGGTGATGATGTGACAATGATCGAGACGCTTGATCCAGTCCTGCAGAAAGCCTTCGTTGAGGCGACGCTCGATCCTGAGAATGAGTTCGCTTATTGCTATTGCTCGATCTTTGACGATTGCTGGCTCGCCGACAGCACGAAAGACATTCAGAATCCGGAACAGGTGAAATCCTGCCCCGATTTTGGTGATGATGCCTTTCGGAACTGATGCGGGTTATTTGCGGCCGAATAATCGTTCGATGTCGGAGAGTTTGAGCTCGACATAAGTCGGCCGGCCATGATTGCATTGACCGGAATGCGGGGTCGCTTCCATCTGACGGAGGAGGTGGTTCATCTCTTCACCGGTCAGGCGGCGTCCCGCACGGATCGAGCCGCGGCAGGCCATGTTCCCGCAAATGTCACCCAGCCGTTCTTTCAGCGCCGTGCTCTCATCGAGATTGGCTAGGTCCGCCGCGATATCCTTCACGAGCCCGACGACATCTCCCTGACCGAAAAGGGCCGGGACTTCACGAACGAGGATTGCCCCTTCGCCGAAGGCTTCGATCTGCAGGCCGAGGGCATCGAGTTCTTCCGTCCGGGCAGAGATCAGCTCGGCTTCTTCCTGCGGCAAGTCGATGACTTCGGGGATGAGGAGACGCTGGCGGGGGACTGTGCCCTCGGCCATGTGGCGCTTCATTTCCTCATAGACAAGCCGTTCATGCGCCGCATGCTGATCGACAATGACGATCCCGTCCGCTGTCTGCGCCACGATATAGGTTTCGTGAAGCTGGGCGCGGGCCGCGCCGAGCGGATGATCGGATGTGGCGGGCGCGACAGATTCGGCTTCTATCCGGGATGTCGGGGCGGCAGTGGCCGTAAAGGCTGACTGGGCTTCAGCGAGGCCAGCCTGCATTGGACGCTGGACGAATTGCCGGTCGACCGTGGCGCGATGCGGCTGAGGCAGGAAAGAAGGGGCGCCCTGCTGTTCGTCCTCCATCCGCTCGGGCTGGATAGAGGAAAGGGCGCTTGCCGCAACGGTGGTTAAGGCGCGATGACCTGCCTCCATCAGGGCGGCACGCAGGCCAGATACGATCAGCCCACGGATGGATGGCGCATTGCGGAAGCGAACCTCCGTCTTGGCGGGGTGCACGTTCACATCGACATCATCAAAGGGCAGGTCGATGAACATGGCGAGCAGTGGGTGCCGGTCCCGCGCAAGGAAATCCGCATAGGCGCCCCTGACGGCTCCAACCATCAGCCGGTCTTTGACGGGCCGTCCGTTGACGAAAAGATATTGCCGGTCGGGCTGTCCCCGGTTGAAGGTCGGCACCCCGGCAAAGCCGGTCAGCCGCGCGCCATCGCGCTCGAAATCAAGCGGCAGGGCATTGTCGCCGAATTCGCGTCCCATGATTGCCGCAAGGCGATTAAGGTGACCCTCCGTACCCGGCGGTTCTGCCGGAAAGGCAAATCGCTTTCGGCCATCAGCCTCGAGAGAGAAGGCAATGTCAGGCCGTGCCATCGCAAGGGCCTTGAGCGTATCCGAGACGGCGCGGGTCTCGGCCATTTCGGATTTGAGAAATTTGAGCCGTGCGGGTGTGGCGTAGAAAAGGTCGCGAACCTCAACGCGCGTGCCATGACCGGGGAAGGCGCCGGGGCGCACTTCATCGAGCTCACCGCCCGCACATGACAGCTCCCAGCCTTCATCGCCTTTCGCCCGCGACGTCAGCGTCAGCCTCGCCACGGCGCCGATGGAGGGGAGCGCTTCGCCCCTGAATCCCATGGTCGCGATATGGAGGAGATCGTAATCACCCGCATCGTCGGGTTCGAGTTTGGAAGTCGCGTGCCGTTCCAGCGCGAGCTGGAGGGAGTCTGCATCCATGCCGCAGCCATTATCCGTCACGCGGATCAGGGATTTGCCGCCATGCTCGATCGCCACATCAATGCGCGTCGCACCGGCATCGATCGCATTCTCCACCAGTTCTTTGAGCGCCGCCGATGGCCGCTCGATGACTTCACCGGCGGCGATCCTGTTGATCGCGGTCGGGGACAGTTTGCGGATGACGGGGCGCAGCGACTGAGTGCGCGGTGCAGCTTGGGCAGTGTTGGACATTCCCTAATCGTAGCGCGACTCAACCAAGAGCCCACGTGCAAATTCTGCACATCATCGGGCGTTACGCCGTCTCGGACTGATGCGGCATAGGCGCGTGGTGGTGGTAATGCGGTCGCGGGGCCGCACCGGCCTTCGCCCACAGCTTTTCGTGCAGCGTATAGGCGAAGGTCTGGATCAGCGGCTCGACCATCCCGATCCCGAGCGCCACGGCCCAGCTGCCGGTCAGCGCATAGGCGACCCCGATCGCCACGATGAAATGCATGGCGCCATAGGTGAGCGGTTTGAGGGCGGTGACAGACATGAGCCATCCTTATTGCGAACTATTCTCAATTAAGGACTGGGGGCGTTTCAGGCAACCTCCAGCTATCGAAAAGGGTCATCGGGAAAATCGATGGAGACAGGAAAAAGGGCGGGGCCTGGTGGCTATGAGTGAGAACCAGAACCCCGCCAGTCGTGACCGTCACCAGAATGGGTAAGATGGACGGCCTGTTCGATGGCGACAGATCGGGGTCGTGTCGCTCTCGGCACCCATAATGGCGATCATTCGGGCGGGTGCCGGGCAGCGAAACGAAGCAAATCCGCCTCCTATGACACTGGCAATCTGCGCTGTCCTCATCACCTTAACCTGACGATTAGCTGTCGAATTGCTGATATCTGGCCGTTTTTCTCATCTTCGAGAGGGATGGAAGTTTTTATTGCTAAACAGTAACGCCGCAAACCTGATCATTCAGCTTTCCGCCGTTGATCAGGTTTGCATTTCGCCGCAGTTTTTTGTGCTGAGACAGAAAAGGCTGTGAGGGAGATCGCTGTGAACGAGGAAAAGGAGGGCCTGACGTCCTGCTTTCATCATGCCCCGTTCGTGCTGGGGGAATGGACGGTTTATCCGTCCCGCAACCAGCTTAGACGAGCGGAAGAGACGGTCAGTCTTCAGCCCAAGGTCATGAACCTCCTCTGCACTCTGGCGGGCGCAGGCGAAGAGACGATTTCCCGCAACCAGCTCATCGATAAGGTATGGAACGGGCTTCATGTCTCCGACGCTGCGATCGACCGAGCGGTCTACAGTCTGCGCCGGACTCTCGGCGATTCGGCGACGGCCCCCCGCTATATCGAGACGGTCCGCAAAAAGGGGCTTCGCTTGATTATCACTCCGGCGGAAGTTGCTAGCGAGCCGAAGCCGGTCGAGGTGCAGGTGACGACAACTTCTGTGCCCATGGAGCTGAATCTCGCCGGGTTCTCGCTCGGCTCACTCGTTCAGATGACGAGTTGGCGTCAGGCTGCAGTGATGCTTGGGACAATCGTCTGTGTGTTGACTTTCTGGAGCATCATCAACAACCCGATCATCTTTCCGGCATCAGGTGGATTGAACTCTGCAGAAGCTCCGTCAGAGAGTCCCTCTATGAAGGCAGAGGAAGAGGATTGCGCCAAGCAGGTTCTGCTGGCTGACATGTCTGATCTGAATGCCGATTGCTCACCGCAATCGAACGTCATGTTCAGATAGGTAGGCGAGCCTCAAATATCGAGTTCGTCGAGGGCGAAGCTCGCATTCTCCTGAATGAACTGGAAGCGCGGTTCAGCTTTACGGCCCATCAGCCGGTCGATTAGAGCATTCGCATCCGGCGTATCTTCATCGGGCAGATAGACGCGAGCGAGGGTGCGCGTCGCGGGGTCCATCGTCGTCGTCTTGAGGTCGGCGGCATTCATTTCGCCCAAGCCCTTGAACCGGCCGACATCAACTTTGGCACCTTTGCGGAATTCGCTGGCAAGCTTTTTGTCCCTGTCCGCATCATCCAGCGCATAGACCGTCTTGCCGCCTTGGCTGAGGCGGTAAAGCGGCGGCTGGGCGAGGAAGAGGCGACCCGCTGAGAGAAGCTGGGGCATCGAGACCTGAAAGAAGGTGATGAGGAGGGCAGCGATATGCGCGCCGTCGACGTCAGCGTCGGTCATGATGATGATCTTATCGTAGCGCAGATCATCAAGATCGAATTTCGAGCCGAGCCCCACGCCGAGCGCTGTCGTGATGTCGGAAATTTCCTGATTGCCAGCGATCTTGTCGCGGCTTGAGGAGGCAACGTTGAGGATCTTGCCGCGAAGGGGGAGGATCGCTTGCGTCTCCCGGCGGCGTGCCTGTTTGGCCGAGCCACCAGCCGAGTCACCCTCGACTAGGAACAGTTCCGTACCCGTCCGGTCTTTCGCCGAACAATCGGCAAGCTTGCCGGGCAGGCGCAGCTTCTTCATGGCGGAGGCGCGCTGCACCTCCTTTTCCTTGCGGCGGCGGATGCGCTCATCAGCGCGGTCGATGACCCATTCAAGAAGCTTGTCGGCCTGCTTGGCATTGCCTGCGAGCCAGTGGTCAAAGGCCGGGCGGATCGCCGCTTCGGTCAGCTTCTGGGCTTCGGCAGTGGCCAGCTTGTCTTTGGTTTGACCCTGGAATTCAGGGTTCGAAACAAAGACGGAGAGAAGTGCGCCGGCGGTGCCGAGCACGTCTTCTGCCGTGATGTTCTGCGCCTTCTTGTTGTTGGTCAGGTCCGCATAGGCCTTGAGCCCGCGGGACAATGCCGCGCGCAGGCCCTGCTCATGCGTGCCGCCTTCCGGGGTCGGAATGGTGTTGCAGTAGGAATTGGTGAAGCCATCAGCGATCTGCCCGCCCGGCGTCTGGAAACCAGCGCCGCCCCAGACGACAGCCCATTCGACCGTGCCGTGACCGCCTTCTTTTTCGACCTTACCGGCAAAAATTTCGTCCGTAACCGTTGGTTTGCCGCCAACGACATGGGCCAGATAATCCTTCAGCCCGTTGGTGAAGTGGAAGGTCTCTTTCTCCGGCGTCTTGTCGCCTTCGGGAATGATAGCCGGGTCACAAGACCAGCGGATCTCAACGCCGCCGAAAAGATAGGCTTTCGACCGCGTCATCCGGAAGAGACGCGCAGGTTTGAAAGCCGCGCCCTTGCCGAAAATCTCAGGGTCCGGATGGAAAGTCACCGACGTGCCCCGGCGGTTCGGCGCGTCACCGACTTTTTTCAGTGTCGAGGTCGGCAGGCCCTTGGAGAATGTCTGACGGTAAAGCGTGCGGCTTCGCGCGACTTCAACCGTCATGTCATCGGAAAGGGCGTTGACGACCGAGATGCCGACCCCGTGCAGGCCGCCCGACGTCGCATAGGCTTTGTTCGAGAACTTCCCGCCCGAGTGGAGCGTCGTCATGATGACTTCGAGGGCGGGCTTTTTATATTTCGGGTGCTTGTCGATCGGGATGCCGCGGCCATTGTCGATGACGGTCAGATGGCCTTCTGCGTTGAGATTTACCTCGATACGTGTGGCGTGACCGGCGACGGCTTCGTCCATTGCGTTGTCGAGGACTTCCGCAAAGAGGTGGTGCAGAGCGCGTTCATCCGTACCCCCGATATACATGCCTGGCCGTTTCCTGACCGGCTCAAGCCCCTCAAGGACCTCGATATCCTTCGCGGAGTAATCGCTGTCGGAGAAAAGATCGGCTTTACGCTGGGGACGGGACATCGGACCTCTGGAACGAAGGGGGAACAGTACAAACTGCTCCTCTAGCCTGTTCGTTAGCACCCGCCAAGGGCGGGGAATTCAGAAAGATATTCAGCTTCGGGGCCGGGCGGGCGGCCGGTAACGCGGATGGGTGTCGAGACGGCTGAGTTTACGCGGGATCGCGGGTGCCGTGTGCTGACGGCTTTCTTCCTCGTCCTCTTTATCCTCATCATCGTCTTCGTCATGCCCATTCGGGTCAGTTTCCTCGATCTCCTTGCGAAACCGCTTGGGGATGATTTTGCCGGTTTTCTCAAAAATCTTGTCCAGCCAGCCCCATTTGCGCCGCGCTTTTTTGAGAAGTTTCTTCGCTGTCTTGTTGGTGCTGACGACGAGAACAGTGCCGATAATCAAAAAGATCCAGCCCAAAGGCAGGGGCAGGGGGAATAGAACGAGCCCCACGAGGATCATGACGATCCCGATCAGAAAGAGAATAAGTTTCATCAATCGGTCCCAACAACCGCGCCAACTGTGGCACGAGGGGTCGCCCAAACACAAGCGTTGGCGGGTTGAGCTGGCCTGTTGCGGGTTGGATTATTCTCTCGGTCTCGGAATGTGAAGGGCAGTTGGCCGAAATGGCCAAGCCAGCCTTGGACAAAAGGCACCGTCAAAATGCCTGAGGGCCGTATGATCTGGCACGTCGCTCATCATCTTTTCTGGCGGTTCAGAGCATGGCAAGGCATCGTTTCGGCCACCTGCTGAACAAAGGACATATTTCTCGATGAAACAGGCAGACGGTTTGTCCTTCGCCTCTCCCTATCCGGCCCTGAAGGTGGATCAGGAACGGGAAATCCTGACACGGACGGCTTTGCGTCCCTATCGGGCTGCCGGATATGTCATCCGGAAGGATCGTTTCGGGGAGAAGACCCTCATCCATAATTACGGGCACGGCGGGTGCGGGGTCACGCTGTCTTGGGGCTGCGCTAAAGAGGCTGCCGATCTTCTTAAAGACGTGAAGGGCGAGGACATCGCGATCATCGGCGGCGGCGTCATCGGCTTGACGACGGCACGTGTCCTCCAGCAGCGCGGCGCGAAGATTACGGTCTATGCGGAGGAGTATTCACCCGACACGACGTCCGATGTGGCGGGCGCCCTGTGGTTTCCTGTTACGCTTTATGATGAGGATGTGGCGACGACAGACTTCCTCTCGCGGTTCCGCAAAGCGGCGCGTCACGCCTATGAGGTCTTCACCTCACTTCGGGATGATCCGCGTTATGGGGTGTACCCCATGCGCTTTTTTGAACTTGCGGATGAAACCAAAACAGAAGGCTGGCCCGACCGCGTCGAAGGCAATGATCTTTATCCAGGCTTCACAAGGGTTTCGGAGGAGGAAGCTTTCGGCTTCCCCGATGCTCTGCGCTATGAAGCCTTGATGATCGATCCGTCCGTCTTCCTGCCTGCCCTCATGGAAGATATCCGTCAGGATGGCGGTGAATTCGTGACACGCAAATTTGCGAGCAGGGACGAACTCTCGGGTCTGCCAGAGCCGGTTCTCGTCAATTGCACGGGATATGGCGCGCGGGCGCTTTTCGGGGATGAGGAACTGGTTCCCGTCCGGGGCCAGCTTACGCTTCTCGAAGGCCAGCCGGCGATTGATTACGGCTACGCACTGGGACGGGGCGACAGCGAATATCTCTATATGTTTCCGCGCCGAAAGAGTATCGTTCTGGGCGGCTCAAAACAGGTCGGCAATGACAGTCTGGCCATTGACGGGAGCGCCCGGAGCCGCATGCTGGAAGGGCATAGCGAAATTGCCGAACGGATCGTCCGGCAGCCAAAAGAATAAGACCCTGAAAGGGAGCGCCATGGCAGAGAGAACTTATAAGACGTTCACGGATTTCTTTCCCTATTACCTGCGTGAACATGCAAAGCCGGGGACTCGTCAGTTCCACTATGTTGGCACGGCACTTGTTATCCTGATTGCCCTTTGGGCAGTTTTTTCAGGCACCTGGTGGGCGCTGTTCCTGATGCCGGTTGCGGGATATTTCTTCGCCTGGGTCAGCCATGCCTTTGTCGAGCGGAACAAGCCGGCGACGTTCACCTATCCCCTCTGGTCGTTGGCCGCCGATTTTCGCATGTTTTTCCTTGCTGTCTCCGGGCGGCTGGGCCCGCATCTTGAGGCGGCAGGCGTGAGAACCGGCAGCGAAGCCGACAGCCCGGCTGCATGAGCCTCTTGAGCGGCCGGACCGGCCGGGCACACATAGCGGGCGGCCTGTTTCTTCTGCTCGTTCTTATCGCGCTCTATGTTCGCGACGACATTATCCGGCCCTTCGGCGGGGACATCCTCGTCGTCATCTTCCTCTATTTTGCCTTGCGGGCTGTCACGAACTGGCCGCGCGCCACCTCGGCTCTTACGGTTCTCGCGTTCGCCGTCGCCATCGAGATCAGTCAGGGGCTGGGGCTCGTCGAGCGCCTCAATCTCGATGGCAATCCGCTGGCGAGTGTAATTCTGGGGGCGACCTTCGATCCTATGGATCTATTGGCCTATTCGATCGGGGCGGCGCTGGCATTTCTGGCTGACCGCACCTGAAAGACTTGCGCGGCGCGCGCGGTCGGCCCATCTCGTGCGTTCTGATTTACTGCATGCTAAGAGCGCCGACATGACCAGTTCGAAAAACAATACCGTCACCATTTCTGCTCCATCGGGCGATGTGAAGATCGGCAATCATCTGCCCTTCATGCTGTTCGCTGGCCCTTGCGCCATGGAGAGCCGCGACCACGCGATTGAAGTCTCAAGCGCGATTAAGGAGATCACGGACGATCTAGGGATCGGCTTTGTCTACAAGACGAGCTTTGACAAGGCGAACCGGACCTCGCTTTCCTCAAAACGCGGCGTTGGCCTTAATGATGCGCTGCCGGTGTTCGCCGAAGTCAAGGAACGGCTCGGCGTGCCGGTGCTGACGGACATTCATGAGCGCAGCCAATGTGCGCCCGTCGGCGAAGTCGTCGATGTCCTGCAGATCCCGGCCTTCCTCTGCCGTCAGACGGATCTGCTGATCGCGGCGGCTGAAACGGGCCGCGTCATCAAGATCAAAAAGGGCCAGTTCCTTGCGCCTTGGGACATGAAGAATGTTGTCTCCAAAGTGACGGATTCCGGCAACCCCAACGTGCTCATCACCGAGCGCGGGGCGAGCTTTGGTTATAATACGCTGGTTACGGATTTCCGCGGTGTACCGACGATGGCGCGCGATACCGGCGCGCCGATCATCTTCGATGCGACCCATTCCGTCCAGCAACCGGGTGGTCAGGGCGGCACATCCGGCGGTCAGCGCGAGATGGTCCCGACCCTCGCTCGGGCAGCCGTTGCGGTCGGGGTGGCTGGTATCTTTGCCGAAACCCATCCGGATCCGGACAAAGCGCCTTCCGATGGGCCGAACATGATCCCGCTGCATCTCTTGCGCGGCTTCCTTGAAGAGCTGATCGAGCTCGACCGGGTCGCAAAGGCACGTAAGAACCTGCACTGGTTCGCGGAGTAAGCGATTGGCACGCCCGGGGCTTCTGTCTGCCCTGATCCTGTGGGGCGCATCCGCCATCACGCTTGTTACGGTCGCAGTGCTCGCCGTGACAGGATCGGAGACAAAAGCCCCGCCTGCGGAAGAAACCCTTCCTATAATTCCCGTTGCCTTGCCGGAAATGCCAGACGGCAAACAATTCGAATGCCTGGCGCTCGCCATCTATCATGAGGCGCGGTCGGAGCCAGGACCTGGGCCGCGCGCAGTCGGGCACGTTGTCCTCAATCGGGTGGAAGATACGCGCTTTCCTGATACGGTGTGCAAGGTCGTCAAACAGGGAGGCGAAACGCCGCCCTGCCAGTTTAGCTGGTGGTGCGACGGCAAGCCCGACCGGCCCATCTATCCCCGCCTTTATGAACGTTCGAGGATTCTCGCATTTCTTCTGCTGACGGAGGAAGATGAAGACCCGACCGAAGGAGCAGTCTTCTTTCACGCAGATTATGTGACGCCATATTGGGTGGGTTCATTCGACCGGACGGCGGAGATCGGCCGGCATTATTTTTATAAATAGGGGAGGGTGAGATGATCAGAGTTAGCGGCCTCATTGCGGCAATATTGATTCTGCATGGCTGTTCAGCAGAAGAACAATCCTCTCCTGTCCCTGCGCCTACAAAAGCAGAGGCCGCTTCTACAATCTATGATCAGCGTCGGGATGACTGGCGCATCGGGGCCGTCACTTATCAGATCTTTGTTGACCGTTATGTGCCTGCCGAAAATCTCGACGCCAAGCGGGCGCTTTATGCGCCGCCCAAAATCCTGAAGGAGTGGTCCGACCAGCCAGCACGGGGCGAGCCTGTCCCAGAGGCCGGGATTTGGACGCATGAGCTGTCCTTCTGGGGCGGCGATCTGAACAGTATCCGGACGAAAGTCGGATATCTTGAGGCGCTAGGCGTCGATGTCGTCTATCTCAACCCGATCCACCTTGCGCCCTCGAACCACAAATATGATGCGATCAGCTATACGGAGCTGTCGCCCGAATATGGCACATTTGAGGATCTGACCGCGCTGGCCGACGACATTCACGAAGCCGATATGCGGCTCGTCATTGATGGCGTCTTCAACCATATGGGCCGCCGGTCGGAATGGTTTCTTGCGGCCATGGAGGATGAGAACAGTCCCTATCGCGGCTGGTTCACGATCGGCGAGGAATACCAGAACGGCTATGTCGGCTGGTGGGGGATCGCCAATCTGCCGGAGCTGAACTGGGAGAACCCGGTCGTACGGGCGCGCATTGTTGACGATGAAGACTCTGTTGTCCGGAAATGGTTCGACTACGGCATAGATGGTTGGCGGCTAGATGTCGCAACCGAGCTGGGTTTTGACAATCTGACCGCCATCACCAGCGCGGCGCATGAGGAAAAGGCTGGCAGTCTCGTCATCGGGGAGGTCTGGTCCTATCCGGAGAAATGGACCGGGGCACTTGACGCTGTCATGAATTTCCCCATGCGGGAGATGATGTTCCGTTATACCGCTGGCGAGGTGACGGGTGCCCGTTTCGGCGAAGTGGTCGAGGAGATGGCCGAGGATGCCGGGCTCGATCCACTGCTACGAAGCTGGATCCTGCTCGACAATCACGACACGCCACGCCTGAAAACACTGTATCCGGATGAAGAGGACCGCGCCTTCCTGCAGGCACTGCAATTCACCCTGCCGGGGGCGCCGCTCCTTTATTATGGTGTCGAAGCCGGGATGTCTGGCGGGCATGATCCTGAGAGCCGCGGGCCCATGGACTGGGAAGGGGCGAGCCCGGACAATCCTGAATTCGCGCGGCTCCAACAGTTGATCGAACTGCGTGAAGAGACCCCGGCTTTGCGGATCGGTGATTTCCGGGCGCTCGAAATGGAGGAGCTTCTCGCCTTCCTGCGGGTCACCGACCACTATGCCGAGACGGTGCTGGTGGTGGCGAACAATAAGGGCGTGCCGGTGACCGAGACCTTCCTCCTGCGCGAAGGCTCCATCATGAATGGCGAGGAATTCGAGGATCAACTGACGGGCGAGGTCATCAAAAGCGAATCGGCCGTGATGTCGGTGACCGTGCCCCCCATGACGGTGCGCATCCTCAAGCCCAAGCTCTGGCGCGAACATACCGAGCGGACAGGGCACAGCCCGTATAAAAATGTGCCCTAGACAGGGAATGAGAGGACTTCCCCCCGGGCGCCAATCTGCCTAATCGGGTGTATGGCCAAACGACCGACGAAAACGCCGCCGCCGCGCGACGTCCCCGAAAACATTTTCAATGAACCCATGACCGAGGCGCTGTCGCGGCGCTATCTTGCTTATGCGCTGTCGACGATTACGTCGCGGGCGCTGCCCGATGTGCGGGACGGGCTCAAGCCTGTGCACCGGCGCATCCTCTATGCGATGCGGCAGATGAAGCTCAATTCCGATGGTAGCTACCGGAAGTCCGCGAAGGTTGCGGGCCAGGTGATGGGCGATTTCCACCCGCATGGTGACCAGGCAATCTATGACGCCATGGTGCGGCTGGTGCAGGACTTTTCCGTCCGTATCCCGCTGATCGACGGGCAGGGGAATTTCGGCAATATCGACGGCGATAATGCGGCGGCCATGCGGTACACGGAATGTCGTTTGACCCAAGCCGCTGAGATGCTGCTGGATGGCATCGACAATGACACGGTCGATTTCCGGGAGACCTATGACGGAGAAGGGCGAGAGCCGGTCGTTCTGCCCGCTGCTTTCCCGCATCTTCTCGCCAATGGTTCTGCCGGGATCGCGGTAGGCATGGCGACCAATATCCCGCCGCATAACGTGGCCGAGCTGATCGATGCTTCCGTACACCTTATCAAGACGCCGAATGCGCGCACCGAGACCCTCCTCAATTATGTGAAGGGGCCGGACCTGCCGACGGGCGGTGTCTGTGTCGAGCCGCAGGAGAATATTGTCGAGGCCTATGCGACGGGCCGTGGCGGTTTCCGCATTCGCGCGAAATGGGAGACAGAGGATCTGGGGCGCGGGCGCTACCAGATCGTCGTCACGGAAATTCCGTACCAGATCCAGAAATCACGGCTGGTCGAGCGTATTGCTGAGCTGATCCAGACGCGCAAATTGCCGATCCTTACCGATGTGCGCGATGAGAGCGCCGAGGATATCCGCCTCGTGCTGGAGCCCAAGACCGGCAATATCGATCCGCAGATTGTCATGGAAACCCTCTTCAAGCTGACAGATCTTGAAAGCCGGATTTCGCTCAACATGAACGTCATCGGCGCCGATGGCGCGCCGCGCGTTCTGGGCTTGCGCGACTGTCTTCAGGCTTTCCTTGATCACCGAAAGGAAGTGCTGGTTCGCGGCACCCGTTTCCGTCTCGACAAGATCGCGCACCGGCTGGAAGTCCTTGATGGTTTCCTGATCGCCTATCTCAATCTTGATGAGGTGATCCGCATCATTCGGTATGAGGATCATCCCAAAGAAGAGCTGATGAAGACGTTCAGCCTCTCGGACGTGCAGGCTGAAGCAATCCTCAACATGCGGCTCCGCTCGCTACGCAAGCTCGAAGAGATGGAAATCAAGACCGAGCACAAGGCACTCAAAGCCGAGCAAAAAGACTTGAGGGCCCTACTCAAATCGGATGACCTTCAATGGAAGAAGATCACCGAGCAGCTTAAGGAAACCAGAAAAGCCTTCGATCCCAAATTTGACCTCGGCCGTAGGCGGACAGAATTGGCCGATGCGCCCGCCGAGATGGAGGTCAATCTCGATGACCTCATCGAGAAAGAGCCGGTCACAGTTGTCATTTCGGATAAGGGATGGGTGCGGGCCCTCAAGGGGCATGTCGAAGACCTCTCCACCGTCAAATACAAGGACGGGGACAAAGGGCGCTTTGCGCTTCATGCCCAGACGACGGACAAGGTCATGCTGTTTGCGACCAACGGGAAATTCTTCACGCTCGATGTGAAGGATCTGCCCGGCGGGCGCGGGCATGGCGAGCCGTTCCGCCTGATGATCGATCTGGGGAATGAGCACGATCTGGCGCAGATCTTCCTTTATCAGGGTGGGCGTATGCTGCTTGTGGCCTCATCTGCCGGACACGGATTGTTTGTTAAAGAGGATGATGTGCTGGCCACGACCAAAAAGGGCAAACAGGTACTGAATCCTGCGCAGGGCGCTGAAGCGCAGGTTGCTCGCATCATCGATGGCGAGCCCGGAGAGGATGGCTGGATCGCCGCTGTCGGCACCAACCGTAAGCTGATCATCTTCCCGGCCAGTGAACTGCCCATCATGTCGCGCGGCAAGGGCGTCCAGCTTCAGAAATATTCAGGCGGGGCGACGCTCTCCGATGCCAAATATTTCACGCAGGAAGAGGGCCTGACCTGGACCGACAAGGCCGGGCGCAGCCAGATCGAGGCGGGCTGGCATGACTGGACTGGCAAGCGGGCGCAGGCCGGCAAGATCGTCCCCAAGGGCTTCCCGCGGTCCAATAATTTCGGCGCCTGACAGGCGGGGTGCAGGGCCGCTGTTTTTCCTCTAAAATGGCGGCCTCATCATTCCGGGGGCGTAAGATGAAATCCTGTATCGCCATTTTCAGCACATTCGTTCTGGCCGCTTGCGCGAGCGGCGCGCCAAACCTGCCACTCGGGCCGGATCAGCGGACCGCCGAGGATGGCCCTCTCGCCCAGACCGAGGACTGGAAGGACTGGGGGCCAGAGGAGAACCAGCGAGCACGAGAGCAGGGGCTCGAAGGCAAACGCCTCGACACGGCAGAGATTTCGGCTGTCCTGCGCGGACGGGTGCTGCGCGGCTGTTATCCTGACGGCACGCCTTTCGCCGAGGCGCTGGATAGTGACGGGCAGTTCTATGACGCGACTAACAACAACCAACTCCTCGGCACCTATACGATTGCCAATAACCAGCTCTGTTTCCGCTACCCTGAGCGCGCGCAAGCTGGCCAGCCGGATAGCTGCTTCACCGTCTTCTCGCGCGGGCAAGATCTCGATTTCTACACGCCCGACCTGCGCAGCCGTGCGGCGACAACCGATTGCGATGGCTGACCCCGCGACATCGCGGCTGAATGTGGTAAGCAAGTTGAGGTGAGGGGGCCGCGAGGGGCCATCCCGCAAGATGAGTGAAGGAGTCGAAGATGACCCATTTTCGTGCGGGCGCGCTGCTGGCTGCGCTATCCGGCCTGATGGTTTCTCCTGCCTTTGCGCAGGAAGAGACACCAACACGGGCCATCGGCGCAGGGGTTGGGATTGTCTCTGAACCTTATGCGGAACTTGAAGACGACTATCGGCTCTTCCCTGTGCCGCTCCTCTATCTCGATGGCGGGCGGATTTCGGTCTCGGGCACCTCAGCCAGCCTGATGGTCTTCAAGTCGGATCGCTGGGAAGCGGCGGCCACGGCGGAATACCGCTTCAACGGCTATGAAGCTGATGACAGCCCGGTTTTCGAAGGCATGGATGACCGCAACGGCACACTCGAGGCGGGTGGCTGGATTGCCTATAATATCGACGAGACGGTCTATCTCACCGGTTACGCCGTGCATGACGTGCTCGACGAGCATGGCGGGTTCGAGTTGCGCGGTCAGGCGGCGTGGTCCTGGAACCCGCATGTTGCGACCAATGTGACACCGTTCCTCGGCATTGCGTTCCGGTCCGAGGAGCTCAGCGATTACTATTACGGCGTCCTGCCGGGTGAGGCGATGACGATCACCAATTTCAACGGCGGCACCGGCACTTTCGTGCGCAATGCCTATGCGCCGGGCGAAACACTGACGCCTTACGCCGGGATTTCGGTGCGGCAGGCATTGTCCTCGTCATGGGCAGTGTTCTTCTCCGCGCGGCATGAATTCCTGCCGGATGAGGTCGAAGACAGCCCGCTGGTTGACGATGACGGCCGGTCTTATGCGGGGCTCGCGCTCGGCCGCCTGTTCTGATCGTAAGCCGCCCGTTGCACCATCGGGTCAGTTGCGCCATGAGCCATGGCTCTCTGGCTCGCGACAGGAACGGACATGGCTCGCATTCTCATCACTTCGGCGCTGCCCTACATCAATGGCATCAAGCATCTGGGGAACCTTGTCGGCTCCATGCTGCCAGCCGATGTCTATGCCCGGTACTGCCGGGCGCGCGGACATGAAGTCGCCTATATCTGCGCAACCGATGAGCATGGCACGCCAGCGGAACTGGCTGCGCGGAAAGCCGGCCAGGATGTCGCCGCCTATTGCGCCGAGCAGCACGAGATCCAGAAGGCGGCCGGCGAGGGCTTTGGGCTTTCCTACAATCACTTTGGCCGCTCTTCGAGCGAGGCCAATCACGAGCTGACCCAGCATTTCGCCGCGCGGCTGGAGGCCGAAGGCTTTATCGAAGAGCGCACCGACCGGCAGGTCTATTCGCCTACGGATGGACGCTTCCTGCCGGACCGCTATGTCGAGGGCACCTGTCCCAATTGCGGTTTTGAGAAAGCGCGCGGCGACCAGTGTGATAATTGCGGCAAGCTGCTCGATCCGACTGACCTGATTGATCCTTATTCCGCCGTGTCCGGCGCAAAGGATATCGAGGTGCGGGACACGCGGCATCTCTATCTGCTGCAGTCGAAACTCGAGGGCGAAGTGCGCGCCTGGGTCGACAGCCACCCTGACTGGCCGCTGCTGACCCGGTCCATCGCCAAAAAATGGCTAGATGAGGGTCTGCGTGATCGGGCCATCACACGCGATCTCGAATGGGGTGTGCCCGTCAATCGCGAAGGCTTCGAGAACAAAGTTTTCTATGTCTGGTTCGATGCGCCCATCGAATATATCGCCGCGACGAAAGAATGGGACGCAGGTGGCTGGGAGCGTTGGTGGCGCACCGATCAGGGGGCGGATGATACCCGCTATGTCCAGTTCATGGGCAAGGACAATGTCGCCTTCCACACTGTCTCTTTCCCCTGCACCCAGATCGGCAGCCGGGAGCCGTGGAAGAAAGTCGATACGCTGAAAAGCCTGAACTGGCTGACATGGTACGGGGGTAAGTTTTCGACTTCTGAAGGCCGCGGCATCTTCATGGATGCAGCACTCGAAATCATGCCCGCCGATGCGTGGCGCTGGTATCTGATGGCCAATGCCCCCGAAAGCGATGACACCGCCTTCACGCTCGAGAATTTTGCCGGTGCGGTGAACAAGGATCTCGCCGATGTCTTGGGTAATCTCGTCAATCGGGTGACGCGGTTTAATGCGTCACGCTTTGAAGGCGTCGTGCCTGATGGCGGAACGGTCGGCGAAACCGAAGAAGCGCTTTATACGGAGCTTGATCGTCGCATTGAGGCCTATACCGGCCATCTTGAAGCGATTGATTTCCGCAAGGCCTTTGCTGAGCTGCGCGCGATCTGGGTCTCGGGGAATGAATATCTTCAGGTTGCCGCGCCTTGGACGGCCTTCAAGACCGATCCGGAGAAGGCAGCAGTCGGCGTGCGCACCGCGCTCAACCTGATCCAGCTGATTGCCGAGCTGTCCGCGCCGGTGATTCCGTTCACGGCTGCGAAAATCCTCTCGATTTTCGGCCGCGAAGGCGAAGAGGCCCCGGCATGGCCCGAAGGGAAAGCCCAGGATCTGCTCTCACGGCTTGGAGTCGGGATGCCGATTGAAGCTCCGGATGTTCTCTTCAAGAAGGTCGAAGATGAAGATCTTGCCGCTTGGTCAGAGCGATTCGGCGCACCCAAAGACGCCTGATTCGGTCCGGCGCAGAGTTTCGGACATGAAAAAACCCGCCGGCTTGAACCGGCGGGTTTCTTGTATCTAACGGTTAAGTGTGCGGCTTAGCGCTGCACAACCGATTTGACACCGTGAATGACGGCAACGCCAACCAGCATGACGGCGTAGTAGCCGACGAGCGTTTTGACGGTCATCGCCATCAGCTCCATCCAGCTTTCTTTGCCTTCAGCATCCCAGTTGGACCATGCGAAACGGTTTTCGTTGTCCAGCACGTCCCAGAGGAACAGCGCGAGTGCGACAAGCAGCAAGCCTTGGCCGGCACGGCCAAAAACGCTTGTCCATTTCGGCATGGTCAGGCCAACGGCCAGCGCCGCAACAGCCATGATCCCCAGAACGACCCAGTCCTTGCTGGAAACGACAGATTCTACCGAACCAGACAGGTCCGACCAGATTTGTTCAAACATGTGATAACCCCACAGAATTGATACCCTCGAGTCTCTCTTAACAAATTCTTAAGGCTCGTGCACCCCGTTTCGGTGGAATTATTGCGACATCTCACTGGTGTTGTGCGGCGCAATATATCGTGTCATTTTAGTGCTCAGTGGACGGCACGCGTTCTGCGCGGTCAGGCAATGACGTCCTTGCGCTGATCGTCCATGCCCATGGAAAGGATCAGCGGGTCTTCTTTCTGGCGAGCGATGAAGTCCGCCTTCGAGGTCAGGCCGCCCCATTCGCATTCGATCATGGCTTGCGCTGTTGCGCCGCCAAGCGTCGTACCCGGACCAAGCAGGATCACGACATCGGGCGCAAATTCATGCAGTCCTGTGATCACCGCGCGGGTGAAGTCATAGGTCTGCGTGACCTGCTCTCCGAACGTATAGTCCCACAGCGTCTCAATCGGGGTCGCCTTCGACAGCCAGACATGGCCGCGTCCATCGATCATGGGTGTTTCAGGCTGGCCGAAAAGAGAAGGCGGCAGCGCCGATTTTCCCCGTGCGGAGTTTCCTTCTAGCAGCGGGGTATGAAATGCCGCATGATTGGCGAGCCGCATCGGGTAGCGGTCCTGAATGAGGGGTAGGCGGCTTTCCGCTTCCTTCAGCGCGAGCTCCATGCCTGCCAGCACCAGCATCCCGCCGAGCCGGATCGAGACATGCAGGTCCGGGATGTCTTTGACGAGAGCGAGGAGTTCCTCCCGCTTGCCGGGTATCTCCCGCCAGTCGCCATCCACGAAAGGATAGATCAGCTGACCGCCGATCAGATCCTCCTGCATGATCGTGCCCATGGTGTTGACGACCTCAAACCCCTGATCGCCATCAAGCGCGCCGCCGCAGGCAAGGGCGGTGTACCAGCCCATGGAATTACCAGTAACGGCAACAATGTCGAAGGCCTCCCGGTCAATCGCCAGATAATCCGCATAGGAACAGGCATAGATGAGCCCTGAGGCGTTATCGCCGCGAGTGAACTTCGACAGCGTGAATCGCTCGGCGCCATCAAGTTCTGCAAGGCTCGTCTGGTCGCGTTCAGCGCGCTGGGCATCAAAACCCGAGAGCAGGTTGAGGCGGCTCTCATGGTGGTGGTGGAAATAGCCAAGTTCAGCGGCGTTATAGACCCCGCGGCCGGGCGCAACGACGAGAGCAGTGCGTTTCGTCTTGCTCATTTCGCGTCTCCCTTGGCCAGCGCGAGGGCGGCAGAAATGATGCCGTCGCGGTCAGGCATGGTCGCGCCATAGGCGGGACCGGTCGCGATATAGCTGTCGGTGGCGACCAGCCGGGCGGTCGCAAGGTCTGTTTCTTCTTTCAGCAGCGTGGTGAGGGCTTCGCTGTGCGAGCCCTGCTCGCGGCATTCGTCAACGATCAGTACACGGTTGTGACCTTTGAGCGCGTCGAGCAAGCTGTCTTTCGGCAGGGGCGAGAGCCAGCGCAGATCGATGACGGTTGCAGCAATGCCGTGCTCGTCTTGAAGGACTTTCTGCGCCTGCTGCGAGAGATAGGTGCCGTTCGCAAAACTGACGATAGCGAGGTCCTTGCCCTCGCCGTGCACGCCCACCTCACTAAGACCGATGATGTCGGTACTGTCAGGCGCCGGATAATCAAACATCCATCCGCCATCGCCCTTTTCGTGAAGGTCACGGACCATATAAAGCGCGATGGGCTCGAGGAAGACGACGAGACGCTGCTCTTCCCGTGCGAGCCGCACGCATTCCCTTAGCATCAGGACGGCATCGCGGCCATTGGACGGGCAGGCAAGGATAAGGCCGGGGATATCCCGGATCGCGGCAACTGTGTTCTCATTGTGGAAGTGCCCGCCGAAGCCCCGCTGATAGCCGAGCCCGGCAATGCGGATGACCATGGGGTTCGTGAACTGACCATTCGAGAAGAAGGAGAGGCTCGCGGCTTCCGCGCGGAGCTGGTCGATGGCGTTGTGCAGATAGGCGAGGAACTGGATCTCCGGCATCGGTAACAGGCCATTATGCGCCATGCCGATGCCAAGCCCGAGGATCGACTGCTCATCAAGCAGGGTATCGATCACCCGTGTGCGGCCGAAGCGGTCCTGCAGGCGTTGGGTGACGCCATAGACGCCGCCCTTTTTGCCAACATCTTCCCCGGCAAGGACGATTTCCTCATGGGCGAGCATGAGGTCCGTCATCGCCAGATTGATAAGTTTTGCCATATGCTGCGGCTCACCGAGGGCACGGACATCGCTCTTGCCAAGGAGCTTTTCGCGGTCCGTCTTGCTGGTCTCCCGTGCCGGTGCGCAGGTGCGTCTGGGCGGGATGAGGCTCGCCATGACGTCATCTGCCGTCTTCAGCTTCGGCCGGGCGATGACATGCTCGGCGGCGCGTTCGACACGGGTGCTGACACCGCGATAGGTGGTGAGGATCTCTTCCGCACTCATGATCCCTTCACGGATCAGGCGGGCGGCGGTGGAGAGAAGGGGGTCTTTGGCTTCCTCCGCCTCGATCTGCTTGGCGGACATGTAGGCGGTCTGGGCATCGGCCCCGGCATGACCATAAAGGCGCACGCAGCCCATATGCAGGAAGGCCGGTTTCCTCTGTCTACGGACGTAAGCTGCGGCCTCGGCGGCGACAGCATGAGTCTCGGCGACATCAAGACCGTTACAACGGAAATATTTGAGCGCGGGCCGCGCACGGACCGAGGCTTCGACCCAGCCGCCCGGCGTGCGCGTCGATATGCCGATGCCATTGTCTTCACAAACGAACAAGAGCGGCATGGGCGAATTCTGATAGGCCGACCAGCAGGCGGTGTTGATCGCACCTTGCGCTGTCGAATGGTTGAGCGAGGCATCGCCAAAGCTGACCATGACGATGGAATCATCCGCAAGCTGCTGATGTTCCGGCCTGAGGCGCTCGGCAACCCCGATGGAATAGGCGGCGCCCACCGCTTTGGGCAGATGTGAAGCGATGGTCGATGTCTGGGGCGGAATGAACAGCGTCTTCGAGCCGAGCACCTTGTGTCGCCCGCCAGAGATGGGATCCTCCGCTGACGCTGTAAAGCTGAGCAGCATGTCCCAGAGCGGCGTGCTGCCGGGCACCTGCCGCGAGCGGGCGATCTGGAAGGCGGCATCCCGGTAATGAAGGAACGCCATGTCATCAGGCCGCAGCGCACAGGCAATCCCGGCATTCCCTTCGTGCCCGGAGGAGCCGATCGTGTAGAACCCTTCGCCGCGGGCCTGCAGCTTGCGGGACATGCGGTCGAGATGCCGGCTGAGAAGCTGGATATGGAAGAGCTCAACCAGCTCTTCTTTTGTCAGCCCGGCTTCTGCGAGGCCGAAATTGTTTGCCGAGGCGGGAAGCTCTCCCGCCTCGATGCGGTTCAGGAAATTCGTGTGGACGATTTCCGCGCGGTCAGTGAGGGTGCTCAAAAGAAGGCCTGCAGACCAGTCTGGGCACGGCCCAGAATCAGGGCGTGCACGTCATGGGCCCCTTCATAGGTGTTGACGGTTTCAAGATTCATCAGGTGACGCATCACCTGGAATTCCTCCGAAATACCATTGCCGCCATGCATGTCGCGGGCGAGACGGGCTATGTCGAGCGCCTTGCCGCAATTGTTCCGCTTGATGAGGGAAATCATTTCCGGCGCGGCATTCGCCTCATCCATCAGGCGGCCAACGCGTAAAGCGGCCTGCAGCCCGAGCGTGATGTCGGTCTGCATGTCGGCGAGTTTCTTCTGATAGAGCTGTGTCTGGGCGAGGGGTTTGTTGAACTGCTTGCGGTCAAGGCCGTATTGGCGAGCCGCGTGCCAGCAGAATTCTGCGGCGCCCATTGCGCCCCAGGCAATGCCGTAGCGCGCGCGATTAAGACAGCCGAAGGGACCTTTCAGTCCCTGTACGTTCGGCAGAAGCGCGTCTTCGCCGACCTCGACGCCGTCCATGACGATCTCACCGGTAACTGAGGCGCGGAGCGAAAGCTTGCCGCCGATCTTCGGGGCGGAGAGACCCTTCATGCCTTTTTCAAGGACGAAGCCTCGGATCTTGCCGTCATGCGCGTCGGACTTTGCCCAGACGACAAAGACATCCGCAATCGGAGAATTGGTGATCCACATTTTGGAGCCCGACAGCCGGTAGCCGCCATCGATCTTCTCGGCGCGGGTTTTCATCCCGGCGGGGTCGGAGCCTGCATCGGGTTCGGTCAGGCCGAAACAGCCTATCAGCGTGCCGCTCGACAGGCCGGGGAGGTATTTCCTGCGCTGCTCTTCCGAGCCGTACGCATAGATCGGATACATGACGAGTGAGGACTGCACCGACATCATTGAGCGGTAGCCTGAATCGATCCGCTCGATCTCGCGGGCAACCAGTCCGTAGGCGACATAACCGGCACCGGCGCCGCCATATTCTTCGGGCAGGGTGACGCCGAGAAGGCCCGTCTCGCCCATCAGGGGGAATAGGCCCGCATCGACGGTTTCATCGGAGAAGGCGTTGATGACGCGCGGCGCGAGCGTATCTTTCGCAAAGCCCGCAGCCGTGTCACGGATCAGTCGTTCCTCATCGGTCAACTGGTCTTCGAGCCGGAACGGATCGTCCCAGTTAAAGGTGCTGAGATCGGGGCGGTCCTTTTCCTTCAGGGCCGGGGTCTCATTGGTGCCATCTGCCATCATCACTCTCCCGTCTTTCGCCGCGCCGGTCGCGCTCCGCGAAAGCTGTCTTTTTGCGTTATTTCGCGTGCTCTTGGAACGGTCTGACGCACAAGCCAACCCCTCTCAAGCGGGCGGTCGCGGCATGCAGATTTCTGGCGCAGGGAAGGGCGCGACTGGCAGAATCGGCTCGAAACCTATTCGGCCTTGCCTGCGCCGCCCATGCCCTCGACCCAGAGCGTCCGGGTCGGATAGGCGAAGTCCGCATTCAGTTCCTCAAACAGCCTGTGGATGCCCAGCAGGATCTCCTGCTTTTCGTCCATGAAGATGTTATACTCAGGGGACTGAACGTAGAAGACCAGCTCGAAGACAATCGCGCTGTCGCCGTAGGTGGCCATATGCGCGCGATCAAAGCGGCAGAGGTCGCGCGGATCGATCAGATCGCGCAGACGGCCGGGCAGGGCCTCCAGCGTCTCGCGGGAGGTCTGATAGGTCACTCCGAGCGAGAGGACGACGCGGCGCTCAGCCATGCGTTTGAAGTTCTGGATCTCATTTGAGAGGAGCGAGTCATTCGAGACGACGAGCTGTTCACCGGAGAGCGCGCGCACCCGCGTTGTCTTGAGGCCGATCCGCTCCACATTCCCCATCAGGCCGTTCCAAACGATGAAGTCACCCTTCACAAAGGGTTTGTCGAGAATGATCGAAAGGCTGGCGAAAAGATCCTTGAAGAGGTTTTGGGCTGCAAGGGCGATGGCGATACCGCCGACCCCGAGACCTGCGATCAGCGCGCCTACATCCTGACCGAGATTCTGCAGGATGGTGATCAGCGCAATGGCGAAAATCGCGAAATTCGCGAAAAGGCCAATCAGGGACTGGGCATTGCGCAACGTGCCTGTGTCTGAGCTGTGCTTCTCCATCATCCCTTCGAGCAGGGCTTTAACGACGACACGTCCCCAGAACGCCCCTTGCAGAACGAAGAGGACCATAAAGCTCGACATCAGGATGGTGTGCCAGCGCTCGCTCAACTCGATGCCGACAAAGGGAATGGTGACCACGAAAGACAGCACAAGGAGGAAAAGGCTGTTCGTTGCGGAGATCAGATGCCCGACAATGTTGCGGAAGGAATTTGCCGGCCGGCTATCGTTCTTGAAAAGCCCGGCGACGATCGCGCGCAGGAAGCGCAAGCCGACGAAAAGCAGGACGGCAGCCGTCGTCCAAATGGCCCAGATCGTGCCATCGGCCATCAGCCATTCAAAAAATTCTGTAACGGACGTCATCATCTGATCGAGCATGTCGAGTCCCATATCGCTGAAACTGCGCTGCGGCCTATCGCGCACTGCGAATTCAAACAACATGATTGCGTCCTGCCCCCTTGCCCGGTCTACAGTGAGGCATAATGCATGCGGGGCAGGTCAGGTTCCCGGCAAATGAGGCTCAGATGACATCGCTCATACTTTCTCCCCGGCTCGAGGCGATGGCGCCTTCCGCGACCATGGCGGTCACGCAGAAGGCGCGGGACCTGAAAGCGCAAGGCCGCGACGTGATCGCACTCTCGGTCGGTGAGCCTGATTTCGACACGCCCGCCCATATTCGCGAAGCGGCGAAACGAGCCATTGATGAAGGCGAGACCCGCTATACGGCTGTCGATGGCACCACAGCGCTAAAAGCTGCAATCGCGCGAAAGTTCAGCCGGGATCACGGGCTCGACTATGCAGATGATGCCATCATGGCAACCAGCGGGGGTAAGTTTCTGATCTTCGCGGCGATGCTGGCGACCCTACGGGAGGGGGATGAGGTCATCATCCCGGCGCCTTACTGGGTCAGCTATCCGGATATTGTCCGGCTCGCGGGCGGGGTGCCGGTGATTGTCGAGACAAAGGCGAGCGAAGGGTTCGTGCCTTCGGCCGAGGCGCTGGAAGCTGTGATCACGGAGAAGACCCGCTGGCTCTTTCTCAACTCACCGAACAATCCGACCGGGGCGGTCATCCCGAAGGCGCGGCTGGCCGAGATCGGCGAGATGCTGCTGCGTCACCCGCATGTCTGGGTGCTGACGGATGATATCTATGAGCATTTATCCTATGGCGAGGCGGTGACGACGCTGCCGGCTGTCGTGCCCGCGCTCAAGGAGCGCACGCTGATCGTCAATGGTGCCTCAAAAGCCTATGCCATGACAGGCTGGCGGCTGGGTTTCGGCGCGGGGCCCGTGCCGCTGATGGCAGCAATGCGTAAGCTGGCCGGGCAGGCGACGTCCAACCCATCCTCGGTGACGCAAGCTGCAGGCGTGGCCGCACTCAATGGCGATCACGGATTTCTCGATGAGTGGCGGTCAGTATTTCAGGCGCGCCGCGATTTAGTCTTCTCAAAGCTCAACGATATGGGGCTCGACTGCCCGACGCCCGGCGGCGCGTTCTATGTCTTTCCGAGCTGCAAATCCGTGCTCGGCAGACAAGGCCCCGGCGGCGAGATCGGCACTGATGGAGATTTCTGCCTGCAGCTTCTCGAAGAGACAGGCGTTGCCGCCGTGCCGGGCACGGCCTTCGGTGCGCCGGGGCATTTCCGCGTCTCTTATGCGACGGATACCGCGGCGCTCGAGACATCGATGGACCGTCTGGCACAGTTTGTCACAGGGCTTGGATAAGCGGCGCGGACTATCGATTTTTCCGATGGGCCCTACTGCCGAAGTCAATTTGAATGCTTCGGTGAGACGCCTATATCCGATTCATCGAATACATGGAGAGGAGCACTACAATGTCTTCTGATATCGCAAAATCTCTCACCCGCGTTCTGGGCAACAGCTATGTTCTTTACGTCAAAACCCACAGCTATCACTGGAATGTGACGGGTCCGAACTTTCACGCCCTGCACAATCTGTTCGAGGAACAGTACCGCCAGATCTGGGCGAGCCTCGATGACATCGCCGAGCGCATCCGCGCTCTTGATGAATATGCGCCGGTCTCGGCCCGCGTGATGGCGGAAGCCGCCAATATCGAGGAATCCGACAATGGCGTGCCGTCCTCGCAGGTCATGCTGAAGAACCTCGTCGCCGACCAGACACTCTGGATCAAAGATGCCGAGGAAGCCCTCGAAGCGGCTTCCGAAGAGGGCGACACCGGCACAGAAGATCTGCTGGCGCCGCTGATTTCCGCGCATGAGAAAATGCGCTGGATGCTGAAAAGCTCGCTGGCGGATTGAGCCGGCAAAAGCGGGAAGGCTTGACTTCCCCGTGAAAAATGAGACGGGCGAAGAGATGACTTCTCTCCGCCCGTTTTTTCTATGTGCGCTTGGCGTTTTCTTCGGCTCAGTCCTTGATGCAACCGTCAAGGCGATCGCGGCCGATACGCCCGTCCTCACGCTGACAGCATGGCGGTTCCTGTTTGGCGCCGTCATCGTGCTCAGCATATATCTGGCTCGGGGCGGCGGTATGCCGACGGCAGCCGCGATCCGGTTTCACACAATGCGGGGGGCGGTCTATTCAATCACCGTCCTGAGCTTTTTCTCGGCCCTGGCGATCCTGCCACTCGCGATGGCAACCGTGATCGGTTTTACCGCCGCGCTGATGGTCGCGCCGGTCGCGCGGCTGATCCTGAAAGAACGGATGAACAGGACAGCAGTACTGGCCGCGCTGATCGGTTTTGCAGGCGTCGCGCTGACCGCGACGGGCTTTGGCGGTACGGAGATTGAGCCTCAGGCGCGGTGGCTCGGGGTTGTCTTCGCGCTCGTGGCCGCTGTGACTTACGCGATGACGCTCGTCCTGATCCGGTTACGGGCGCAGACCGAGGATTCGGTGACCATCGTCATGTTCTCGAATGTCGTTGCGGCAGTGTTCACATGGATTGTGCTGATCGGTGCGGCGCTGGTCATGAGGGACGGCCCGCCGGTCTGGCCGGGAGCGGCAGGTCTGCCGGCCCTCGGATTGCTCGCGGTGATCGGTGTTTCTGTCTGGCTACTGATGACCTTTGCCTATTCGAGCGCGGAAGCCGGAAGGCTCGCGCCATTCGAATATACAGCGCTCGTCTGGAGCGCGTTGTTCGGCGCATTCTTTTTCGGGGAGGTGCCGGGATTGCGGCTCTATGCAGGGGCGGCGATCATCATCGGGGCCTGCCTGCTGGTCGCGTTCGAAACGCATTTCACCGCTCGCAGGGAAGCAAGACTCCCCGCGAGCGATATCCTTGAATAGAGGCGCTGTTTAAGACGCGCGTTTGACCTCGATGCCCTGCTCCTGAACCTTGCGGTAGAGGGTCGAGCGGCCAATGCCGAGACGGCGGGCGACTTCCGACATCTGGCCATCATATTTCTCGATCGCCATAGCGATGAGGTCGCGTTCAATTTCAGCCAAATTCCGCAGATGACCTTCCTGATCAAGCAGGTGGACGGCTTCGCTCGGCTGATAGCCGACCGGTTCGTCTTCCTGCATCGTATCGTGCACAGGCGGCGTCTCGAAAGTTTCTTCCATCTCGAAGGCGTCGTCTTCATGCGGCGGCGGAACGTCAGTGACACCTGCCGCTTCGAACTGGGCCGAGAGCATCGGGAAATCATTCGGCGTCAGCCATACCCCGTCAGAAAGAACAACGGCCCGGAAGACCGTGTTCTCAAGCTGGCGGACATTGCCCGGCCAGTCATAAGCGGTCAGCACTTCCATTACCTGATGCTGCATGCCGCGGACCTTGCGGCCTTCGGAAGCATTATAGTGCTCAATGAAATGCTTGATCAGCGCAGGGACGTCTTCGCGGCGCGCGCGCAGGGGCGGCGTTTCAATCGGGAAGACGTTGAGGCGGTAGAAGAGGTCTTCACGGAACCGGCCCGCCCGAACTTCCTCTTCAAGGTTCCGGTTGGTCGCAGAGATCACGCGGACATCGACCTTGACGGGTTTCTTGGCGCCGACCGGATCAACTTCTCCTTCCTGCAGGACGCGGAGGAGTTTGACTTGGGCTTCAAGTGGCAGCTCACCGACCTCATCGAGGAAGATCGTGCCGCCATTGGCTTCCTGGAACTTGCCGGCATGTTTGCCGACAGCGCCCGTAAAGGCGCCTTTCTCATGGCCAAAGAGGACGCTCTCAACGAGATTTTCGGGCAGGGCACCGCAGTTGACTGTGACGAACGATTGGCCGGCGCGGTCAGATTCGCCCTGAATTGCGCGGGCGATCATTTCCTTGCCCGTCCCACTTTCGCCAGTGATCAGGATCGGGATGTTCGACGTCGCAGCCCGCTCGCCCATCTTGGCAACGGCTTTGAGGGCAGGGCTGTCACCGATGAGGTCGGAGAAGTTCATCGTGCCGTCATTCTTCATCCGCAGGCGGCGGACTTCACCGCGCAGCGTTTTGACTTCCAGCACCTGTTTAAGGGAGACGATAACCCGTTCGGGGCTGGCCGGTTTGACGAAGAAGTCATTGGCGCCCGCCTGCATCGCCTCGACCACCGTGTCGATTGAGCCCTTGCCCGTCAGGACGATGACGGGAAGATCCTCGCGGAAACGGCGAAGCTCTTCAAGGGTTTCAAGGCCCGACATGTTCGGCATCATCAAATCAAGGAGCATGACCCCGACAGATGCGCCTTCTGAGCTGCGCAGCAGGTCGATCGCATGCTGGCCGTCTGGCGCAGTGGCGACGAAATAGCCCGCACGCTCACACACACCCTGCATCAGGCGGCGGTGGACGGGGTCGTCATCAACGATCAGGACGGTTTGCGGCATCGGAATTTCCCTTGGCAGAATAAGCAACTGAGGCCCTATGCCTAACGCCTTGCGGTAAATATGCGGTGAAACCGTCCCGAAATGATGCGCCTTTAAGTTAGGGGAGTTGAAATTGTTGAACTTGTCGCCGAGCAGATTATGACTATGCGCAAATTCGATTGAGCTGAGGAGCAGCCCCCAATGTCCACGCCTGAGAGCACCGCCTCCCATTATCCCTCTGACAATCACCGCAAGATGTATAAGGGCATGATGTCCTTTGGCTTTGGTGTCGGCCTGCCGGTCGGCGGGGCGATTGCCATGTTTGTGGCCCTGCTTCTACTGGATGCCGGCATTTTCGTGTCGTTATTTCTGTCCTTCCTGACATGGCTTGGTCTTTACGGGATCTCCAAGTCCTTCTTCATGCACTAGCATCCCGTATACGCGATTTTCTGCTGTTTCCCCCTCGCCGCACGCGAGCGACTCCGGTAAGCCCCCTCGGCATTTGCCTGTTTCTGCCGGAGGAAGCCCATGAAAATTGCCGTTCTCAAGGCCAAAAAGGATCCGCGGGTCGGGGCCACGCCTGAAACGGTGAAGAAGCTCGCGGCCCTCGGCGCGGAGGTCTCAATCGAGACCGGCGCCGGTGAGGCTGCCGGTTTCTCCGATGCCGCCTATCAGGAGATGGGGGCCTCGACCGGTGAAGCCGAGAGCGTTCTTTCCGGGGCGGATATCGTCGTCGTTTCTTCCCCGCCGGGTAAATCCAAACTCGCCAGCATGGGCCGCGGCGCCAAACTGATCGGTCTTCTCGATCCGTGGGAAGAGCAGGAGCGGCTGGCGGACTATGCCGGGGCCGGTGTCGATGCCTTTGCCATGGAGCTGTTGCCGCGGATCACGCGGGCGCAGTCGATGGATGTGCTCTCCAGCCAGGCAAACCTTGCCGGCTACAAGGCAGTGGTCGATGCGGCACATGAATATGGCCGCGCCTTTCCGATGATGATGACGGCCGCAGGTACGGTCGCGCCGGCGAAAGTATTCGTCATGGGGGCAGGCGTTGCGGGCCTTCAGGCGATTGCGACCGCCAAACGCCTTGGCGCTGTGGTCTCCGCTACCGATGTCCGCGCAGCGGCCGGTGAGCAGGTAGAGAGCCTCGGCGGCACTTTCATCTTCGTGAAAGAAGCGATGGAAGAGGGCGAGGGCAAAGGCGGCTACGCCAAGGAGCTGACGCCCGAGCAGCAGCAGGCCCAGAAAGATCTCGTCGCTGAGCATCTGAAGAAAATGGACATCGTCATCACGACGGCGCTGATCCCCGGCCGCCCGGCACCGAAACTGCTGACGACAGAGATGGTGACGTCGATGCGCCCCGGCGGCGTGGTCGTCGACTTGGCCGCCCCTCGCGGCGGCAATGTTGAGGGCGGTGACGGCGAAGAAGCCTTCACGCTCGGGGCGACGAAAGTCCTTGCGCCGAAGAATATCCTTGCTGGCCTGCCCGGCGAAGCCAGCAATCTTTATGCCCGGAACCTCCTCAATTTCATCACCCTGATCACCGACAAAGAAGAAAAACAGGTCGCGGTCGATTGGGAGGATGAGATCGTCCGCGGGATCGCACTGACCCGCGACGGGCAGATCGTGCACGAACAGTTTGGCGGCAGTCCACCGATTCAAAGTCTTCCCGTTGAGGAAGTCGCTGAGGATTCCGAGCCAGAAATCATCGATGAAGGGGATGCCTGATCATGGCCTTTCAGGAAGAAGAACAAGTCGCTGAACACCTCACCGGCAAGGAAGCTGCCGAACAGGCGAAGATTGCCGCGGAGGAACTCCGTCAGGCATCTGAAACCCTGAACGATGCTGCGATGCAGGCCGAAGAGGCGAGCCGTCAGGTTCATGACCTCGTCTCGCCGCTCGAAGCACTCGCCTCGCAGGCGCATGTCTCCGAATGGGTGTTCCTTGGGGCGATCTTCGTCCTTGCGGTTTTCGTCGGCTATTATGTCGTCTGGTCGGTAACCCCGGCGCTTCACACGCCGCTGATGTCGGTTACCAATGCGATTTCCTCCGTGGTCATCGTTGGCGCGCTGATCGCGGTCGGCGCGGATATCACCCAGAGCCCGACCGGCACGTTGAGCCGCTTTCTGGGCATTGTCGGGGTGGCGCTGGCCAGCGTGAACATATTTGGTGGCTTCCTCGTGACCCAGCGAATGCTGGCCATGTATAAAAAGAAGGGGAGCTAAGCCCCTATGAATAACGATCTCACCGCCATTCTCTATATCGTCGCCGGTATCTTCTTCATCCTGGCGCTCCGTGGGCTGAGCAGCCCGGTCACAGCCCGGGGCGGTAATCGTTTCGGCATGATCGGCATGGGCATTGCGATCTTTGCGACCCTGTTCTCGAGCCGTTTCCTTGGCGATGCCGGCCTTGGCGGCTGGTTCTGGGTGATTGTCGCAGTCGTGGCAGGTGCCATCCCCGGGGCGATTATCGCCCGGCGAGTCGCGATGACCTCGATGCCGCAGCTTGTGGCTTTTTTCCATGCGCTGGTTGGCCTTGCCGCCGTGCTGATTGCGTGGTCGGCCTTCCTTGCGCCGCGCGCCTACGGCATTGGTGAGCCCGGCGCGATTGAGGGCAGGGCCATTGTCGAGATGGCGCTCGGTGTTTTCATCGGTGCCGTGACCTTCTCAGGCTCGCTCATAGCCTTTGCCAAGCTCGATGGCCGCATGTCGGGCAAGCCGATCCTGTTGCCCGCCCGGCACCTCATTAATATCGGCCTTGCCGTTGCCTCACTGGTGCTGGTTATCATGCTGGTCTCAGGCGCGCAGAGCCCGATGCTGTTCCTCCTCCTGACCCTGATCGCGATTGCGCTCGGCTTCCTCCTGATCATTCCGATCGGCGGGGCGGACATGCCGGTGGTCGTCTCCATGCTGAACTCCTATTCGGGCTGGGCGGCTGCCGGGATTGGCTTCACGCTCGAGAATATGGCGTTGATCATCACCGGGGCGCTGGTCGGCTCCTCTGGGGCGATCCTCAGCTACATCATGTGCAAGGCGATGAACCGCAGCTTCATCTCGGTGATCCTTGGTGGCTTTGGCGGCGATGATGCCGCCGCCGCTGGCGGGGATGGCGAAGAGCGCCCGGTCAAACAGGGTAGTGCGGATGATGCGGCTTTCATCATGAAGAATGCCGGCAAAGTCATCATCGTGCCCGGCTACGGGATGGCAGTCGCGCAGGCCCAGCACGCGCTTCGCGAGATGGCCGACCTCCTCAAACATGAGGGCGTCGATGTGAAATATGCGATCCACCCAGTCGCGGGTCGGATGCCGGGGCACATGAACGTCCTCCTTGCCGAGGCGAATGTGCCCTATGATGAGGTGTTCGAGCTTGAGGACATCAACTCGGAATTCTCGACCGCCGATGTCGCCTTCGTGATCGGCGCCAATGACGTTACCAACCCGGCGGCGAAGACCGACAAGACCTCCGCGATTTACGGCATGCCGATCCTTGATGTCGAAAATGCCGGCACGGTCCTCTTCGTCAAGCGGGGGATGTCGTCAGGCTATGCAGGTGTACAGAACGAGCTCTTCTTCCGTGACAACACGATGATGCTGTTCGGCGATGCCAAGAAAATGTGCGAGGACATCGTCAAAGCGATGGATTGACGTCAGTGATGGTGGTGATGCGGCTCAGTGTTCAGGCTGCCGCATTTGCCGCATTTGACGACAACGCCATGGGCATCGTGATGGGCGACATTGACGAGGAGTTTCGTCTTGCACCGCCCGCAGCGATAGGTCTCGTCCCCGCCACCCTCGCGCGCCGGAGATCCCGCCGTATGCTGAAGGACATCCGTGCCTTCTACCTGTTTCTCGTCGAGCAGGATCATGTCGAATTGCGGCATTGTGTGGCTCCGTTTATTTTTACGGTGAGAACTATACTGCATGCCGGGAGAGGGCGCATATCAAAATCTCATCCCCGCTTGCTCTGGTTTGCCCATCCCTCCGCACATGCCTGGCCTGGATCAAGTCCGGACTAAACTCCGGCGGGCATCTGGTTTCGGGTGGGGTGGTTGGATTCATCGTTGCGCGCTTTGAAAATGAGAGACCAGCGCCTCAGAGGCAGATCCCCGCCTTCGCGGGGATGAGCGGGTTGAGAGAAGAGCTTGAGATGGCGGAACCTGCGTCCCCTCTCCCCGGAACCGGGGAGAGGGTCAGGGTGAGGGGCTCTATGGTCAGTGTACACATCCAGCACACCCTCACCCGGCATTGCTGACGCAATGCCGACCTCTCCCTTACCAAGAGAGAGGTGGAGATCGCTTTTATCCCTCCAACCGGGGCGACAGTGTATGAGTGAAAAACGCATGCCCACTATCCCGCGCTCGGCCGAGCGCGCTAACGGAACGAGAAAATCCCTTCCCAATGCGACCACATCTGTAATCTTGTCACAGGCAGGCTTTTCCCTTATCGTGCTTCGATAACACTCCCATCATGGGGATGGGGCGGCTGGGGAGCTGGGAAATGCTTGAAAAACATCAACAACGCGGGAATTCGTCATCGGCGATGCTGATGATCGTCCTGTTCGTCGCGGTCATCGCGGCGGGCGTCTGGGCGGTCTACACCTATGGCGAGGGCCATGTGATCATTGACGGCCGGACCGTCAGCGAGCTCGAGCCTTGGGAGATTATCGGCGGCGTGATCGCCGGGGTCATCGCTCTGATCGTGGGGCTGACCGTTGGGCTGATCGGCCTCATCATCGGGCTTGTCGCCATGGTGATTTCGATCGTTCTCGGCCTGATCGGCGTCATGGCCGGGCTGTTCATCACCATCGGTACACTGCTCGGGCCGTTCCTCCTGCTGGCCGCGATTATCCTCTTGATGCGCCGGAACAAACAGGCAGCAGGCGCCGAAGCCGCATGGTGCCCTGAGCACGGGGCGGACTGCAATGGTCACTGACAGGGCTGCCAGAAACACAAAAAACAAGGGTTGAGGAAACGCCCCAGGGGCAGCCGAAGGCCGGGTTCAGACCTTGAACCCGGCCTTTTTCGTGACCATCTCACAAGCATCAGGGGGTTGCCGATTTCCGGGACTCCCATCTCTTTGATGCTCACCTGAGGTCATGACATGAATTTTGAGAAGTATACCGACCGTGCCAAGGGCATGGTTCAGGCGGCGCAGACAATTGCGATCCGCGACAATCACCAGCAGATCACCCCGCATCACCTGTTAAAGGCGCTGCTCGATGACAGCGAGGGCCTGGCGGCGAACCTTATTCGCCATGCCGGCGGCCAGCCGGCGACGGCGCTGCAGCTGACCGATGCGGCGCTGGCCAAGCTGCCCCGCGTTGAGGGGGCGAATGCTCAAGTCTATATGGCGCAGCCTACCGCCAAGATCTTTCAGCGCTCAGAGGAAATCGCCAAGAAGGCCGGGGACTCTTATGTCACCGCCGAGCGGATGCTTATCGCCCTCGCGATGGAAGGTGAGACAGCAGAGAGCCTGAAGAAAGCCGGCGCCACGCCGCAGAACCTCAACGCCGCCGTCAATGACATCCGCAAAGGCCGGACAGCTGATAATGCATCGGCCGAGCAGGCCTATGATGCGCTGAAACGCTATGCCCGCGACCTGACCGAAGCCGCGCGTGACGGCAAGCTCGACCCGATTATCGGGCGGGATGAGGAAATTCGCCGCGCGATGCAGATCCTGTCGCGCCGTACCAAGAACAATCCGGTCCTCATCGGGGAGCCCGGTGTCGGTAAGACTGCCATCGCCGAAGGGCTCGCTTTGCGCATCGTAAATGGCGATGTGCCCGAGAGCCTGAAGGACAAGCAGCTCCTCGCGCTTGATATGGGCGCGCTGATCGCTGGGGCGAAATATCGTGGCGAATTCGAAGAACGCCTCAAAGCCGTCTTGCAGGAAGTCACTGCTGCGGAAGGGGGGATCATCCTCTTCATTGACGAGATGCACACGCTTGTCGGCGCCGGGAAAACCGATGGCGCAATGGACGCTTCGAACCTTCTGAAGCCTGCGCTGGCGCGCGGGGAGCTTCACTGTATCGGCGCAACGACGCTCGATGAATACCGTAAATATGTTGAGAAGGACGCAGCCCTTGCCCGCAGGTTCCAGGCCGTGATGGTCAGTGAGCCGACGGTCGAGGACACGATCTCGATCCTGCGCGGCCTGAAAGAAAAATATGAGCTGCATCACGGGGTGCGGATCGCCGACTCGGCGATTGTATCCGCCGCAACGCTCAGTAACCGGTATATCACTGACCGTTTTTTGCCCGATAAGGCGATCGACCTTGTTGACGAGGCAGCCTCGCGTCTACGCATGGCGGTTGATTCAAAACCGGAAGAACTCGACGCGCTTGACCGTCAAATCATCCAGATGAAGATCGAGCGCGAGGCGCTGAAAAAAGAAGATGACGCCGCCTCGATAGACCGGCTTGAAAAACTGGAGGCGGACCTTGCCGATCTCGAAGAGAAATCGGCTGAGCTGACGGCCCGCTGGCAGGCAGAAAAAGAGGCGCTGGCGTCGACCACTCAAGTGAAGGAAGCGCTCGACCGCGCGCGTCAGGAACTGGCCGATGCGGAGCGCCGAGGTGATCTCGGCCGGGCGTCTGAAATCAAATACGGCATGATCCCTGATCTTGAGAAAAAGCTCGATGCAGCAGAGAATGCTCAGGACAAGGAAGGTGTCAATTCCGGCCTTGTCCAAGAGGTCGTTGATTCCGAAACCATCGCGCAGGTCGTCTCGAAATGGACCGGCATTCCGGTCGACAAAATGCTCGAGGGCGAGCGCGAAAAGCTCCTCAAGATGGAGGATGTGCTGCATACTCGCGTGATTGGGCAGGACGAGGCGGTGCGCGCCGTCTCAGCTGCCGTGCGCCGGGCGCGGGCAGGGCTTCAGGATCCGAACCGGCCGCTGGGCTCGTTCCTGTTCCTCGGGCCGACCGGGGTCGGGAAAACCGAGCTGACGAAAGCGCTAGCCGCGTTCCTTTTTGATGACGACACCGCGATTGCGCGGATCGACATGTCGGAATTCATGGAGAAACACTCCGTGGCCCGCCTGATCGGTGCGCCTCCCGGTTATGTCGGGTATGAAGAAGGGGGTGTGCTGACCGAAGCGGTTCGGCGCCGACCCTATCAGGTGGTCCTGTTCGATGAGGTAGAAAAGGCGCACCCGGAGGTGTTCAACGTGCTCCTGCAGGTACTCGATGACGGGCGGCTGACCGATGGTCAGGGCCGGGTGGTCGATTTCAAGAACACGATCATCATTCTGACGTCGAACCTCGGCTCTGAACTGATGACGGGTCTCGGCGAGGAAGAGGATGTCGAAAGCGTGCGCGGGCCGGTGATGAATGCCGTGCGGGCGGCGTTCCGGCCGGAATTTCTCAACCGGCTTGATGAGATCATCCTCTTCTCACGGCTCAAGCGGGCGCAAATGGGTGCGATTGTCGATATCCAGATCGCGCGGCTACAGAAACTGCTCAATGACCGGAAGATCCGGATTGGGCTTGATGACGCGGCCCGGCACTGGCTTGCCGAGGCAGGCTATGATCCGGCCTTCGGCGCGCGGCCTCTCAAGCGCGTGATCCAGAAGACGGTGCAAGATCCGTTGGCGGAGCATATTCTGGCCGGAGACATCCATGACGGCGAGGTGCTCCATCTCTCCGCCAATGAGACGGGGCTGACGCTGAATGGCGAGCAGATCACCTCGCGCGATGTCTTCAAGCTGGGCGATGAGCCCGGCGCGTTCAGTCGGTCACAACCGGGAGAAGGTACGCTCCTTAACTGACGGTAATGTTGATCCGCTTACGGATACAATTCGTGACATAATTCCACAAGACAGGGCTGGCGGGAGTGAACATGCTCCCGCCAGCTTTTTATTTGGAGTTCCCTTATGTCCCATGTCCGCCGCGCCGCGTTCCTCACCGTGTTCTCCGCCTGCCTGCTCACCGCTTGCGCGGGGCCGGGCGGGCCGGGACCGAGGGGCGGTGGTCCCGGCGGGGGTCAGCCGCCCGGTGCAAGGGGCGCCCTTGCTGAACTTGATGGTGCCTACATCGCCCAGCCCATCGCGCTGGTGCTGGCAGGCTATGATGCCGATCATGACGGGTCGCTGACGCGCGCCGAACTCAGCGAAGGAGCCGCAAGCGAATGGGTGCGGATGGACCGGAATGCGGACAGTACCGTCTCACTGATCGAGCTGTCGGCATGGGCGGATACCTATCTTGGCAGTGCGACGGCAAGGCCGAGCCAGCTCTCCTTTGATCGCGATGGCAGCGGCAGTATCAGCAGCCGGGAGGTGATGACCCAGCTCGAAGCGGAATTTGCCACCGCCGACAAGAATGGCGACGGCGTCGTCACGCGAGGTGAACTCATCCGTCAGCTGAACTTACCATCCCAACAGATGGGAGGCCGAGGCGGTCCGGGGGGCGGCAGGCCACGTGGCAATGGCGGTCCCGGCGGCGGACAGGCGCCGCGCTAGTCGAGCCGAGCTTCTCTTGTTTCCGGCCTTCTCCTCCCCTAATGCTTTTATTTGCGTGGGAGTGCCGGGGGCATGTGGGAAAGTATCAAGTCGCTGATCGTTGATTCGGGCCAGCCGCACGGATTCAATGCCGACTTCCTCCAGAACATGATTGCCGAAGGGGCGGGGACCGTCATCGGGATCGTCATCTCGGTCGCAATCGCAGTTCATCTCGACCGCCAGCGCGAAAGCAGCCGCTATCGCGACCAGCGTGGCCGGGCGGTGACCCGCTGGGTCAAAAACCACACCGACATGGTTGAAAATCTGCGCGCGGAATTCATGCATGGCGAAGGCGAGACCCATCGGCGTCGGCGCGCTGAAATGGTCGACGGGGCGAGCCGGGACGCGCGCGACATCCGCGATGACTATGCCTCAGCGCTCGATCGCGCGGCGATTGGCGATGTCTTCGAGCTCTACATGGCGGCGCTGCATGCGCTGTCCGTCGGGCTCAACGATCCACAGATCCTTCAGGACACGATCGAAGAACGCCATATGGCGGCAACTGCCGCCCTCAAATCGCTGGTGCAGAAAGCGGGTGCCCGGCGGGCTATCCTGCAGACGGAGCCGATTTTCGGTGAAGTCCAGCTGCAGGTACCCTTGCATGAGGCGTCATCTACCCAAGATGATAGTAAGAGTGCTAAAGCCGTCACGCCGCCCCGCCTGCTGGTACGCCGTGATGACCTTGAGGCACCGGTGATCAGTTTCAAGGATCAGGACAGAGGGAAGGAATATTCAGACATGCATATGACGACAACGGATAATGTGCCCGGCCGTGAGAACAGCGAAGCGCTCGGCGTTGTGGCCGGTGAGGCCATTCTCGGCGTGAATATCTTCCGCGATCTCTTTGCCGGGATCCGCGATATTATCGGCGGCCGCTCAGGCGGTTATCAGAAAGCGCTGCGCGAGGCGCGCGACCATGCGATGGCCGACATGGCCGAAGAAGCAAAGGCGTTGGGCGCCGATGCGGTCATTGGAATTGATGTCGATTACGAAGCCATCGACACGCAAAAAGGCTCCATGCTGATGGTTTCCTGCAACGGTACGGCTGTACGCCTGCGCTGAGGAGATCATCATGCTGCTCAAAGGCAAGACAGTCATCGTCACGGGCGCGGGCGGCGCGCTGGGTCAGGCGGCGGTGAAGACCGTCGAGGAACTCGGCGGACGAGTCATCGAGTTTGATCTTTCCTTCCGGGATGAGGATGCCTCCCGCTCACGCTTCGAGATCGACCTGACCGACCGGGCGGCGGTTAAGGAGACGGTCTCACGGATCGGCGATTTCGATGCCGTCCTCAATATCGCGGGCGGCTTTGCCATGGGACATGACGCCGCTGGCGGCGATGATGAGGACTGGGCGCAGATGTTCCGCCTCAATGTCGAGACCTGCCGCAACATGGTGAAGGCTGCCGTCCCGGTACTGAAGAAAACAAAAGGCGCCATGGTCAATGTCGGCGCCTATGCGGCGCTTTCGGGCAAGCCCCAGATGGGCGCCTATGTTGCCTCTAAGGCGGTGGTGATGCGGTTGACCGAAACCCTCGCCGAAGAGCTGCGCGGGGAGGGCGTCAATGTGAATGCCGTCCTGCCGACAATCCTCGACACTAAGGCAAACCGCGAGGCGATGCCCGATGCGGATCCTGACAACTGGGTGTCACCGGACCATCTCGCTGCCGTCATGTGTTTTCTGATCTCGGAGACAGCAAAAGACGTGCACGGCGCATTACTGCCGGTACGCGGCCTTTCCTGAGGCCATTTCCGGCGCGGCGGGCGTCTCATCTTCGCAAAGCTCCAGCGGACGGGGCCTGTCCGGTGCAGGGGCCGCGCCGCAGGGCGCGGTAATCTCCATCCCATGAGCGGAGAAGAGCCCGGCGATCAGCCCGCCCAGCTCCCGCAGGCCCGAATGGGCAAAGGACCGGGCGATCCAGCTGAGATGTGATTGCTCTGTCTCCTGCCGCCCGTCACCGGCAGCGGAGAGGAACTGCAGCAGGGAGACTTCATTCGGCGTCATCAGCCCGCAGCAGACCTGCCGGAGCTGGACCGGTCTGCGTGCCGAGAGACCGAGCAGCTCCATGAAGGAGCGGAAGAGCCGGCTCGCATTTATCGCGTCGGCGCCGAAGGCCTGCTGATAGGTGAAGAGATGCGTATTTGGGCGGCCAAGCACGGCATGGCGCAGGCCCTTGAGGGCCAGATGGCTGCCGCAGCCAAGCGTTGCGGCGGTCTGGGACTGTTCAGGCAACATGGGGTCTCCTCACCGATTCGAGTCTGACCATACCGCTATTGAGAATAAGTCGCAATTACAATTCGGCAAAATGCCGGTTTTCCTTGGACGCGAGGCGGCCTACGAGAGCGCCGACCGGCCCGGAGAAGAATAAAGGAGACCGCCATGAGCGATGATATCCACACGGAGAAACAAGGCGCATGGGGGGTAATTACCCTGACCCGGGAGAAGGCACTCAATAGCCTGACGCAAGACATGTGCGAGGTGATCGATCGCGCGCTCATCGACTGGGCGGCAGATGACGAGGTCCGCGCAGTGCTGGTCGAGGGCGAGGGGGAGAAGGCATTCTGTGCAGGCGGGGATATCCGCTGGCTCAATGATACCGGCAAGGACGACCCTGAGCTGGCGGCTCGGTTCTTTCGGACAGAGTACCGGATGAACACGCGGATCGCGCAATTCAAGAAACCCTACGTCGCGTTGATGGACGGCATCTGCATGGGCGGCGGGGTCGGCATATCGAACCAGGCAAGCCATCGCGTCGCGACGGGCCGGACCCTCTGGGCTATGCCCGAATGCGGCATCGGCCTGATCCCTGATGTCGGGGCGAGCTATTTCCTGCCGCGCCTGCCGAGCGGGATGGGGAACTATCTGGCCTATACCGGTACGCGGCTGAAGGGTGCGGACTGCCTGACGGCGGGGGTGGCAGCCCATGTTATCGCCGAAGATAATCTGCCGGGTGTACGGAACGATCTCCTCAGCCTCGATCTTGCCGGAGATGCAGGCGCGACGATCTCGGCGATCCTCGATGGCGCGGCGAACCGCCGACCGGGCGATCTCATCGAGATGCTCGACATGATCCGTACCTATTTCGAGCGGGTTGAATCTGTGCCGGCGCTGCTGCGGCAGCTGCGGGATGAACATGAGGGTTTTGGCGCGCATTGCCTCGACCGGATCGCCCACGGCAGCCCGACGAGCCTTCTTCTGACCCATGAGCTTTTAGCCGGTGCACCGGACGATTTTGCCAGCTGTATCTCTCGCGAGTTCAATGTGACCGCGAATATTCTGACCGGCCACGACTTCTATGAAGGGGTGCGCGCACAGGTGATCGATAAGGACCGGCGGCCGAAATGGGAACCTGAGAAACTTTCAGAGGTCTCAGAAGACGTGATCAAAGGGTATTTCGAAGCGCCTGCTGGCGGGCCGCTCGATCTTTCAGGGATCTCGTAAGAGTTGCCACATCTTGGCCCCATATTGGGCGATAAAGTCTTAATATTAGCGCGGAGATGCCTTGGATGGCGCGCATCACTCCCTCGTCACCCGTTAAGGGTAAGACGACAGGAGACCTATGATGATCAATGTACTGACTGTGGCGGCGGTTAGCGCCCTTGCTTTTTCTACTCAGGATATTTCTGCAACGACGGACCTCGAAATTGAGGCCCCCGTTGATTTGACGGCGGAACAGACCGTCGATGTCGAACTCACCGGCGAGATCCTCAAGACCGATCTTGAAGTCATCGCCAAAACCGAATTCGAAGCGGCTGACGCCAATGGCGACATGACAGTCACCGAAGAAGAATTCGTGACTGCGGGCCTTGAAGCCGAAGGTGCCATCGATCCGATGGCGGAAGTGCTCGAAGGTGAAATCCAGGGCGAAATCGATGGCGACATGGCCACCGAAGAAGTCCAGCCGACGGCCGCGGAATATCTACGCACCCGCTTTGCGGCGATCAGTCAGGGCGATGGCGAGCTGACCGGTGTCGAGCTTGAAACTGCTCTCGAAGAAGAATTCGCCGCTGCCGACGAAGACGGTGACGAAGTCCTCACCGGCGCTGAAGTCAAGACTTTTGCTTCGCTGCGTAAAGGCAAGACCAACCTTCAGTAAGCTGTCAGAGACTGCTTCTCTCATTGGGAAAGGCGGCGCCATTCGGTGCCGCCTTTTTTATTTGCCCAGCGTGCCGAGCGTATCCTCGCGCCGCAGCAGGAAGAGAAGGAGGAAGGCGGCTGCCACCGGGACCGCGGCCCAGAAGAGGTGGTTCACGCTGTCATAGGGGTTCAGCAGCTGCTTGTAGCTGAGTGCCGTGCCGAGCGAATGGGTGACGAGCCAGAAGCCGTAAGACCAGAATTTCGCGATCCCGAGGACGAAGCCGAGAAGCGCGACGGCCTGGATCGCGCCGATCACATAGGAGCCGACCTCGGGCATGGCCTCGACGAGATAGAAGTGCTTCCAGATGGCGACCGTGGTCTCCGGGTGGAGGAATTTCTCGACGACCCAGACGGCGAGAAAGGCACTGAGCGCATAGCGCAGGATGGCAAGAGCTGGTTTCAGATTTGACGGCATGAAAAGTCCCCAACGGTTTTCTTTTTTCTTCGTACCGGCATCAAAAAAGTTACGCGGAATTTCTCGCGCTTTAGGGGTGCGGTTAACGAAGGGGTAACCGTTATGACTGATCCTTTAACCAAGGTTTCCATTAGTGCCGCGACGAGGGTCATATGCCGCTAAATTTCTCAGCTCCGGATCTTACCGAACTCACCCCGCGTATCAGCGTGATCGGGGTTGGTGGGGCAGGCGGTAACGCGGTCAACAACATGATCGATGCCCAGCTGGAAGGCGTCGAGTTCATCGTGGCGAACACAGACGCGCAGGCTGTCGGCCTCGCCAAGGCGTCACACAAGATCCAGCTGGGTGCGGGCACGACGAAGGGCTTGGGCGCAGGTTCGATCCCCGATGTAGGCCGTCAGGCCGCGGAAGAATCCCTCGAAGAGCTGATGGCGCTGCTTGATGGCTCGAACATGCTCTTCATCACCGCCGGCATGGGCGGCGGCACCGGCACGGGCGCAGCCCCGGTCATCGCCAAAGCAGCGCGTGAGCGAGGTATCCTGACGGTCGGTGTCGTCACCAAGCCGTTCCAGTTCGAAGGCGCCCGCCGTATGCGGACCGCTGAGGCTGGGATCGAAGAGCTGCAAGACAAAGTCGATACGCTCCTGATCATCCCGAACCAGAACCTCTTCCGCCTTGCTGACGAGAACACGACCTTTGCTGATGCGTTTGCGATGGCCGACCAGGTGCTCCATCAAGGCGTGCGCGGCATCACCGATTTGATGATCGTCCCCGGCCTCATCAATCTCGACTTTGCTGACGTCCGCTCCGTGATGAGCGAGATGGGGAAAGCGATGATGGGTACAGGCGAAGCTTCCGGCGCCGAGCGCGCAAGCCAGGCTGCTGCCGCTGCAATTTCCAACCCGCTGCTCGATGAGACCTCGATGAAAGGCGCCAAGGGCGTTCTCATCAACATCACCGGCGGGCTCGACATGAAACTCTTCGAAGTTGACGAGGCCGCTAACCGCGTCCGCGCCGAAGTTGATCCGGATGCGAATATTATCGTTGGCTCGACCTTCTCTCAGGAACTCGAAGGCACGATGCGCGTCTCGGTCGTGGCGACGGGAATTGAGCGGGCTGAGGAAATCTCCCGCCCGGTGATCACGCGCACAGTGAGGGCCGAGGAAAAAAAGCCAGTTGAGGCCGAGGCGCCAGCCCGTGTTGCTGCGCCGACGCCTGCTCCGGTTGCTGCTGAGAAAGTTGAAGAGAAGACCATGATTGAGCTGGCTGATGCCGCGCCGATCATTGAGCCGACACTGCCGGAAATTGTCGCCCCTGCGGCCCAAAAGGTCGAAGTGAGTGTGCCGGCTCCCGCAGCTGCTCAGCCCAAGCCGCAGGCGCCGATGACATCCGTGCCGATGGCTGCAAAAGAGCCGCCGAAGCCGCAAAAGCCGGTCGCGCGCCGTGAACTGACGCCTGATGATGTCAGCCGCCGTGCCGAGAATCCGGTCGGCGATGTGCATGAGCGTATCCGCCGTATGCTGACCGAAGATGACACCGTCACGCTTCGCCCCAGCCAGCCCCCGCGTCAGCCGCAGGCTAATCCTTTCCGCAAGACGGGGGCTTCGACCATTGGCACGGCGCTCAACGCGCTGAAGGAAACCTTCGTGGCTAAGACTGGTCACGCGGACGAGCAACCGCCGCGCCGCAAGATGGCCAAGGACGCGTTTGCGACGGATGACGAGGAAGATCTCGAAATCCCGGCTTTCCTGCGCCGCTCCGGCCGCTGAGCCGCAAGAGCCCCTTCCACAAAAGGGGCAGTCGGCGCTAGGGAGCGGCGATGAGCACATCACAAAAAGAACGGGCGGCGCTGGCCGCCCTTGAACTTGTCCGGGACGGCATGACGATCGGCCTTGGCACAGGCTCGACGGCTGCCTTCTTTATCGAAGGGCTAGGCCGAAAGATCCGCGAAGAGGGCCTTGAGATCGAGGCGATCCCGACCTCTCAGGCGAGCGACGCGCTGGCCCGCAAGGCGGGTATCGAGCTGATCATTCCCGATGAGACGACTGTCATCGATCTCGATGTCGATGGCGCCGATGAAGTCTCCGCCGAGGGGCATTTGATCAAAGGCGGCGGCGCGGCGCTGCTGCGCGAGAAGATCATCGCGCGGGCAGCAAAACAGTTCGTTGTCATCGCTGATGAGAGCAAAAGCGTCACCGAGCTTGGTGCTTTCCCGTTGCCGATTGAGATCGAGCAATTCGGCTTTGCCCTGACGGTTCGGGCCTTACGCGACATGCTTGCCGGTGAAGGGCATGAAGGCGTCGAGCTGTCCTTGCGTCATAACGAAGAGGGCAGCTTCGTTCTCTCCGATGGCGGCAATTTCATTGTCGATGCAAAGCTGGGGCGTATCCGTGAGCCGGTCGCGCTTGAAAGTGCGCTCAACATGATCCCGGGCGTCGTTGATTGCGGCCTCTTTATCGGCATGGCCGATCAGGTGATCATCGGCACCGCGGATGGTATCGACACCCGCCGCTATTAGTTTCCGCCTCGGCGTCCAGGGAGGCCCGTTATGACCGACACCCCTAAAACCCCCTTTGAAGAGCTCAAGGCTGCGATCCATGATTATGGCGAAGCGGCGATGGAGAACCTCGTGCGCTGCCGGGCGTTGGGGCATGCGATCTCGGATGGGTTTCTTGAATATCTCGGCGTGACGGAGGATTGCGTCTCTCTCGTGCCGCCGCATGGGCCATTCGATCCGCGCAAGGATTATGGTGACAAGGCATTTTCCTTCTCAGAAGCGCCGGTGATCCGGCTGGAGCCAATCGTCTTCGGGCTCTGTATCACCGTGCCGCATGAGGAGGATTCAGGGAAATTATGGCTGCGGGTCATCATCAAGATGGCCGTATCGGGTGGCGTCTTCGACGTCTTTGTCGGTCACCAGCCGCTGATCCGCGTGCCGCTCAATTTCGAGGGTGCGTTGAAACCGGTTTATGATGCCATAAAAGAAGAGCTCCTGTCGGTATTCGCTCAGGAGCTCGCCGTATTCAATGATTCGCGGTATGCGGAGGGCATCGGTTTCGTGCCCCCCGAGAAGTAAGCCTTGTTACTCTGCAGCCGCTGCGCGGAAGGAAGCGCAATCTTCCGCAAAGGCGGCGAAGGCCTGATCAGCTGTAGGCAGGTGCACGCGGACGCGGTCTTTTTTGCCAAGCTCGAATTCGACAAGCTGGCCCTGCACGACGGCGTTGAAGACCTTCGCGGCCACTGATTTTGACCGCGGCCATGCAGCTTTTGCAGCCGGAAGATAGGTCCAATCACGCTCATCAGCGAGTTCTCCATCAATGAAGAGCTTGCCGGTCCAGATCCGTGCACGGGAGGTTTTCACATCCTCAATGCCATCAAAATCGATCGCCTCGACAGCGAAGATCGCGGAGAGCTTATCGCCGGCACATTGCAGCATGACGCCGGGCTTGCTCTGGTCTTCGGGACGAACCGAAGAGGCGGCAGGCTTGTCATCGATGATCTTCAGATCACGCTGCCAGTCGACCTGTGTTGTAGGATCCTGCGCGCCCATGCCTGTAACCAGGAAAGCGGCGGCGACGAAAAAAGGTGTTCCCATCGGTATTCTCCCCACATGAGAGTTTCAAACATCCCAAGACCACCAAGGATATAGGCATCAATTTGCCGTTTATCAATATGGCGGACGCATCCATTTGCCCCTTAGCCGGTGTCCGCTACAGATCAACCCTAATGAACACGGAGGCTTCAGGCCCATGAGTTACGATTATGATCTTTTCGTCATCGGCGCAGGATCGGGCGGCGTGCGGGCCGCAAACCGGGCCGCGCAGGCCGGCGCGAAGGTCGGGATTGCCGAGGAACGCGAGACCGGTGGCACTTGCGTGCTACGCGGCTGCGTGCCGAAAAAGCTCATGGTCTATGCGAGCCAGTTCTCGGACCTTTTCAAGGACGCCAAGGGCTATGGCTGGACGATCGGGGACAGCGAATTTGACTGGCCGACCCTGCGCGACACGATCCAGGCGGAGCTCAAACGCCTGACCGGTCTCTATAATGAAGGGTTGGCAGGCAACGGGGTCGAGCGCATCCCGCATCGCGCGGTGGTCAAGGATCCGCATACGGTTCATATCGTTGAGGAAAACCGCGATGTGACGGCAGAGAAAATCCTCGTCGCCGTCGGCGGGCGCCCAAGCCTTGATCGCGCGGCAGACCCGGACCGCATTGGCATCGTCTCGGATGATGTCTTCCATCTGGAAGAATTCCCCAAGCGGCTGGTCGTCGCGGGCGGTGGATATATCGCGCTTGAATTCGCGCATGTTTTTGCCCGTCTGGGGGCGGAGGTGACGCTGGTTTATCGCGGGCAGACGCTGCTTCGGAATTTTGATGCCGGAATTTCTGCGCGGGTTGAGAGTGATCTTGCGCTCGCCGGCATCCGTTATATCCCCGAGACAGTCTTCACACGGCTCTGGGAAGAGGGCGGCGAGAAGCATGTCGAGCTGATCACGGGCGAAGTCATCGATTGCGACCAGATCCTCTGGGCGATTGGCCGCACGCCGAATACGGAAGGATTGGGGCTCGATCTTGCTGGCGTTGAAATGGGGCCGAAAGGCGAGATCCTGACGGATGACGATTACCGCACCAATGTTGAAAGCATCTTTGCCCTCGGCGATGTGACGGACCGGGAGAACCTGACGCCGGTCGCGATCCGTGAGGCGATGGCGCTGGTCTCAACCCAGTTCAAGGATACGCCGAAACGGATGGAATATGATTTCATTCCCAAAGCGGTCTTCACGCAGCCGCCGGTCGGCACGGTCGGCCTCTCCGAGAAAGAGTGCCTTGCACGCGGTCTCGATATCGAAGTCTATGAGACCGATTTCCGGGCCATGCGGAACATTCTTGCCGGAAATGATGAGCGTTTCTACGCCAAGATGATTGTCGAGAAGGGATCTGAGAAAGTGCTTGCCCTGCATATGGTCGGAGCCGATGCGCCGGAGATGATCCAGCTCGCGGCGGTGGCGATCAAGGCCGGGCTTACCAAGACGCAGTTCGATGAGACCTGCGCGGTCCACCCGACAGCGGCGGAGGAGCTGGTGACACTCGCCCGCAAACGGCCGGGACAGGCATAATGGCACCGACGCCCGGCTATTCAGGCAAACCGCTTTACCAGAAGCTGGGCCTGAAGCCGGGCATGACTTGTCTGACGATGGCGGCGCCCGATCATTATTCCGACCTCGTCGACGGGGTGGAGGGCGTGACCTTCAGCACACGGGCGAAAGCGGCCGACGTCGTTCATCTCTTCTGCAAGGATCTGAAGACGCTGGAAGCCAAAGCCGAGCCGTCTCTGGCGCGGGTGAAAGAGGGCGGCATGCTGTGGGTCAGCTGGCCCAAGAAGTCCTCACCTCTTTATAAGGATGTGACGGAGGACGACCTTCGACGGGTGATCCTGCCGACCGGCTGGGTCGATGTGAAGGTCTGCGCCGTCGATAATGACTGGTCGGGGCTCAAATTCCTCAAGCGGAAGAGCTGAGCCTTACCAGTTCGCAACCCAGGCGCCGAGGATGTTCGAGCGCTCATCTGTCCACGGATGCTTTCCGTCCGAGGTAAGAGGCTTCCAACCGCCATTTGCAAGAAGCGGCAGAAGATCAGTGTCATGCCGGGCCAGTGCCACAACGCGGGTCGGGGCGGCAAAGGTCTCAAGTGGATTGTCGACACGGGATTTCTTCTCGATAGCGACCCAGCCTTCAGCCCCGGCGATGCGGCCGATGATCGGCCCCAGATTAAGGTGCCGGTTCGAGATATGGATCGCAAGAACGCCGTCGTCTGTCGTCCGTGACATGAACATGGAAAGCGCTTCGCGGGTCAGAAGGTGAGCGGGCACCGCATCTGAGCTGAAGGCATCGAGCAGCATGAAGCCGTAAGTGCCTTCCTGGGCATCCGCGACGGTCAGGCGGCCATCCCCCATGACGATTTCCGAATTTCCGCCGCAGGCGGAGAGAAAGTTGAAGAGTGCCGGATTGCGCGCAATCTCAACAACGACCGGGTCAATCTCATAGAACACACCGCGCTGTGACGGGTCCATGGCGCAGGCAACTGATCCCACCCCAAGGCCGACAACACCAACAGGCGAGCGTTCCTTATAGGATGAGAAGACTTCGCCAATCGGGGAGGTGGCATGATAATATGTGATCGGCGTCGGGCGGCCCTGATCTTCAAGACGCTGGGCGCCATGAACGGTCGTGCCGTGAATGAGAACGCGAAGATGCTCCGTCTGCGATACACGGTGAACGCCAAAGAAGCTGCGCTCAGTCAGGAGCGTCTGCTTACCCATGAAGGGCGCGGCGATAGCAGCGGCGGCAAGGCTTGCCACGCAAGCCAGTGCGATCGAGCGGCTGCCCCGGGCGAGGATCAGGAGGATCAGCGGTACAAAGAGGAAAAGCTGGGCCGAGAATTGCTGGACGTCGCCCTTGTCATGGCCTGACATCATCGAGCCGATGACGACACTGCCCATCGCGATTGTCGTGAATATCCCAACACGGATCAGCCCGCCCGATACCCCTTTGGGTAAGGTCAAAAGGACGAGCGCCATGATCAGCGGGAACTCAACGACGCTAGAGAAGAGGAGCGGCGCAAGGATCGCATTGAAAGCGCCGCCAATGACACCGCCTAGCGACATGATGAAGTAAAATTCTGTCAGCCGCGATTTGGGCGGGCGGGAGGCCGCC